>JADJJZ010000029.1:721977-1082966 GCA_016706255.1 Bacteroidota bacterium
GCAAATGTTGCCACTCCCCTGTTGTTTAATTTATTTAATGCAATAGAAAACGAAAATAATAAGGAATGGAACACGATGCCTGAATCAGTCAATTTCAGATATGTATGTGCTGTTACCGGAAAAAACCCTGCAGATTTTTGTCAGAATGTGGTGCTGGATTATTATTTACCCGGCATCTCAAAAAATATTACTTGCGATCATCTAATTGAAGTGAAGGTTGATGAAAAGGAAAAAATAAGTTACTGCACAACTTGTTTACCTGAAAATGGATACAAAGTAAAAATGTATGAACATTACAGTCCGGAAATTATCAGTTGGATGCAGTCGAAAAACATTCCGGTAAATTTAATTCCCGTTCATAATCCTGATTGTGAAAGAGTTTTCTCAGATGGCGCACCTGTAATTACCTCTCCTGTAAATCAGCTGGATTATTATATCGACAAACTGGATAAACAAAAAATGATGCTGAATGCTAATGTAGGTTCAGATGTGAAAAAAGTTTTTTGGTATATTAATGATAAATTATTGACTGAGTCTGATGCAAAAACACCTGTTTTTTTTGAACCAGAAGAAGGCAAAACCAAAATCAGCTGCAGCGATGATAAAGGCAGAAATACCGATATTGAAATTACAGTAGATTATTTTTAATTGCTTTTGTTTTAATATATAGTTAAAGAATAGCATATAACTATTACTGCTCAGTAATTCGCACGTTATTTTCTTTTCATTGTTACACAGATAGTTGTTAAGTATCAATCGTTTTAATTGTTATTGAAATAGTATTATAAATAAAAAAGGCGACCCGAGAGCCGCCTTTTTCTATTTAAAAAGTCAATTATTAATTATCCCACCAAACCGGTGCTAAGATGTCGCCGATAACAACTGCATTGCTGTTGTATAAACGTTCATCGATACAAGTTGGGAAACGAACCGGAATGCCGTCAACAATTCCATCAGGATTAGGAGTTAAAGCCGGTAAACCGGTTCTTCTCCAATCAGCCCAAGTTTCGCACTGTGTAAACATTGCGATATACTTCTGGGTCATGATTTTTTCCATAGTAATTGTGCCTGCAGTTTCGCTTGCGTTAGCTGCTTCATAAGTTGGATCAGGAGCGCCTACTGTAGCTAAAATGTTTGCTTTAACAGCATCATTGTAAGCAGTTGCAGCTGCGCCGGTATTACCTAAACGCATTTGAGCTTCAGCTTCAATAAATTTCATTTCATAATAAGTAAGCAGTGGTAATGGATTAGCATCTGAAGAATATAATGGGCCTGTATTTGAAGCCGTAGGATCTTCTGAATTTGTTGCTACTCCTGAAAAACCACCATCATCATCTAAAGTTGCATATAATGGTAAACGTGGGTCATTAGTACTAGACAATAAATTGATGAAAAATTCACCCATTTTAATGTAGTTCGCACGAGTTGTATTAAATGAAGCCCAAGGGTTTAATTCATTACCATTAATACCAAATATTGCATTAGTATTATCAGCATTTGAACTTAAACCTGCAGAAGCTAAAAATGCAAGTGCATCGTTAGCAGAACCTGTAGCATCACGTTCACTTAAACGATTTGCATAACGGGCTTTCAACATGAAAGCAGCTTTAATCCACATAGAAACATCGCCATTATGAATAAAATCATCAGCTCCGGGTAATAATGCATTTGAAGTTGCAGGTGCTGATAAATCAGTGATAGCACCGTTTAATTCATTTTGAATAGCAGCAATTATACTTTCCTGAGAATCATAAGCAGGGTTTAATGCTTCTGTTGTTGCATCTAAACCATTTAATGCTTGTGAATAAGGAATATCACCATAAAAGTCTGTTGCCAAACCAATGGTCATACATTTTAATACCGTTGCAATTCCTCTGTAATAAGGATTTTCTGCGCCGGCAACATTAATTAATTCCTGTTGGTTAATTAATGCATCTGCATAAAATGTTTTCCATTCGTTGGTATTACTTTGTTCAGTGATTTTATAATCACGAATATCAATCATCTGGAAATCGTTTCCTGCAGAATGTTGCATTAATATAGATGAGGTTCTTGCTAATTGTCCGGTATATAAAGATTGCATAGCAACTTCTGATACCGTAAGTAACAATGCCGGAGTAACCTCTGTTGGTGAGTTAGGTGATGTAGATACATCATCAACCCAGCCACTACATCCTGAACCAAAGAGGATGATAGGTGCGGCAATTATTAAAAATATCTTTTTCATATTAATAATTTTTTATGTTTTAGAATGATGCACTTACTGTGAACAAATATGATTTTGTTCCAGGGTTGTTAAACCAGTCGAAACCGGAAATATTAGAACCTGCACCGGTTAAGCTGTTTTCAGGGTCAACACCTGTGTAATCTGTTTTTAACCAAAGGTTACGTCCTGTTGCTGAAATATTTAATGCTTTCACAACATTTTTTGGATCGAGGTTAAACTGGTAAGCCAATTTAACTTCACGTAAACGTACCCAGCCACCATCTTGAATTGCTTGTGATGATGCACCAAAGTCACCAAGGTAATCACCCCAATAATCTTCAGGAGCAATTTCGATATTGTTTGGTGTATAAGAACCATCAGGTTGTTCAATAACACCTTCAATTACAAAAGTGTGATCGCGTTCGCCTGATGCTTCAGAAATACCGATACGGTTCATACGTGCATTAGTACCATTCCAGATGTCACCACCTTTTCTGATATCTAATAATCCGCTTAATGTTAAACCTTTCCAGGTTAAAGCAGTATTGATGTTCATTAACCAATCCGGATATGGATCACCAATTACACCTGAAATAGTATCAAAAATTGGTAAGCCTGTTGAACCGTCGATTAATAAATCACCATTATCATTATAAGCCCATTGTGAACCGTATAATAAACCGTAAGGCTGACCAACGATTACATAAGCACCAGGGTCACCGAAACCGGCTTCAATTTCAATTTCATCAACACCATCAGCTAATTGTGTTACTTCATTTTCGTTTTTGCTGAAGTTACCACCGATGTTCCATGTTAAATCTTTTTTCTTAACGATGTCAGCATTTAATGTTAACTCAATTCCTTTGTTAACCATTGCACCTGCGTTATCGTAAACATAACTAAATCCTGAAGTTGAGGCAATTGGTTTAACTAATAAGATATCAGATGATTCTTGTTTGTAAACAGTCATATCGAAATCGATACGGCCTTTCCAGAATTTTAATTCTAAACCTGCTTCAGTACCTGTTAAACGTTCAGGTTTTAAATCAGGGTTACCAAGTGTATTTAACTGGCTGTAACCAAAACCTGATTGTCCGAGGTAAGGGAAGCTATAACCATCTGTAAAACCATCAGTATACAGTGGTGGTATAAAATATGTATTAGCACTATAAGGTTGTGGTTCAATACCTGCCTGCGCATAAGCAGCACGAATTTTACCAAATGAGAAAATATTATTTGTGTTCATTAATTCGCTGAATACAAATGCACCGCTCACTGAAGGGAAGAATGCAGAACCCTGGTTAGGACCATAAGTTGATGACCATTCATTTCTTCCTGAAACTGATAAGAAAATTAAGCTTTTGAAATCTAATCCAAGTTCACCAAAAAACGCAGCGCTGCGCTGTTTAGTTGTTGATTGACTAGCATATAAATCAGAAGCATTTGATAAATTGTAATAATCAGGAATAGTTAAATCACGACCACGAGCATATAAATAATTAATGTCGATATCAGTGAGGTTATTACCTAAAGTTACATTTAAAGAAAAGTTTTCATTTAAATCTTTTGAACCAGAAATAATTAAATCGCTATATACCTGATTGTAACGAATTGAATTTTCTTCAATTTGTCCGCCGGTGCATTTGCAGGGTCGTTTGAACCAATTGCGAAAATTTGTTTGCGTTCGTCAGTATATGAATCTGTTCCAATGCGATAAGTTACTGTTGCCCAATCCCAAGGTGTATAAATAGCTGAGAAATTACCTAATAAACGATTTACATTATCAGTAAACGGGTTATTGTTAATTGTCCAGTAAGGATTATCATAAGCAGAAAAATAATTTCTGTTTGCACCTGTAGGATATTCATAACCTGAAGATAAATCGTAGCTTACCGGTGTGCGCAATAATGATAACATAACACCTGAAAGGTTGCTACCATTTTGTGATCTTGTTCCACCTGAATTTATGTAGTTACCGTCAGCAGCAATTCTGAATTTATCCCAGATGCGCATATCTGAATTTACACGAACTGAAGTTCTGTCGTAATTCGAATTTGGAATAACACCATTGTCTTGAGTATTACCAATAGACAAACGCAATGAACCTCTGTCGGTACCACCGCTAATTGCCAGGTTATTATTATAAGTTAAACCGGTTTCAAAAAAGTCGCCCGGATTATCTGTTGCAGTTAAACCAATATTTGAAAGCAGTGGTCCCCAGCTACTTGCAGTACCTGCAGATCCATCATCATCAGTATCCCATAATTGGTCAGGACCCGGGTCAGCTTCAATAAAGTTACCTTCAGGTTCAACAACACCATCGTTATTGATTTTACCACCGCCGGTTCCTTGTGCGTATAACTGTTGTTGTGCAGGAATATTGCTTACTTGATTTACTTCTAACGTAGAAGAAAAATTAATATGCACCGCTTTATCACCAGCTTTGTTACCGCGTTTTGTTGTAATAATGATTGCACCTGAACCCGCACGTGAGCCATAAAGAGCTGCAGCAGCAGGGCCTTTCAGGATGTTGATACTTTCAATATCATCAGGGTTAACGTCGATTGCACGGTTTGAGTTATTTACACCATTTAAGTTTGCGTTAAACGGATAGTCACCCGCAACAGTGCTATTGGTAGAGTTATCAATTGGCACACCGTCAATAACTACTAAAGGTTGATTTTCGTTAGTAAATGTTGATGGTCCACGAATAATAATTTTACTGGATGCACCAGGGCTACCTGAAGATCCAACTACCTGAACACCCGCTGCTTTCGCAGAAAGACCTTCAATCAAGTTAGTTTCTCCGGAACTGGCAACACGGTCACCACCTACTTCCTGAGTGGAAACACCCAAGGAAAGTTTTTCTTTAGGAATACCTAAAGCGGTAACAACCACAGTTTCCAAGCCTAAAACGTCTTCTTCCAAAGAAACATTGATAACATTTCTGGCACCAATGGTTTCTTCATGCATTTTAAAGCCTAAGAATGTGAATACTAAAACATCTTTGTCCTGAGGCACAACCAACACATACTTACCATCCAGGTCAGTAATAGTTCCCGTTGTAGTCCCCTTCACCAGTACTGTTGCCCCCGGTAAGGGCTCATTGTCTGTGGCTGACGTGATTGTTCCTGTTATGGTTCTGCTTTGCGCAAAGGCAACAGATACCAAACAAAAAGGAATCAGCAGCATCAAAGCGGCTAATTTTTTCATAGATTTGGTTTTGAATGAATAGAATTGACTTTTTATTATTTAACTCAACTTTGTAAAAGTTATGTTAAACCTTCTAAAGAACAAACTTAATGTTCTTTTTAAATATTTATTAAGGTTATTGTATATTTTTTGTCACTTTTAACACAAACACCAACTTTGTCAACACTTTTTGCAGATTACTTGTGTGTATCGTAGTAGCCGAACACCTTTTGAACGATTTCAGCAGCGCGTGCACCGGGGTCCTGACGAATCTTTAATTCTTCCTGTTCAATCATGTAAAATAAACCGTCCAATGCTTTGCCGGTTACATAACTCTTAAGGTCAGGATTTAAATCTTCGGTCAAAGGAATTTTGTTGTAATAATTTACCGCATCTGTCCAATATTTTGTAGCGCCAACTTTGTTAAGTGAACTTTCAATTATAGGTGTAAATTTTGCAGTTAATGCAGCAGTAGTTGTTTTTTTGAGATATTCAGTTGCAGCATCATTGGCACCAAATAATATATCCATTGCATCGGTTATAGTCATGGTACGTATGCTGTTGATCAAAATAGGTTTTGCTTCGATAGCAGCAGTTTCGGCAGCATGATTAATTGAATTAATTACATCATCACACATTTTATTTAAGCCTACCTCCCTTAAGGCATTTTCTATTTTTTGAGCTTCAGGCGGAAATGGAATTTTAATGGTTGGATTCCCTAAATAACCATTTACCTGCGATAAAATATCGGTACCATTTGTAGCTCCTTGCACTAACGCTTCCATTAATCCGTTGGCTGCTTCCTGCTCGGTAATTGTAGTTTCTAATACGGTATTTAATACATCCTGCATTACCTGTGGGTCGCAAGTTGAGCCCGTAAACAAACCAACAGCGATAACTGCCAAAATGAAATTTCTTAACATAAAATCGAATTTTGCCGAAAGTTAAATAATTCCACAATTCTATTGGTAGGCAAAAAAATTAAATATTACTTCAAGATATTAAAAGAACGATACAACTCACATTCCTAACGGGATAAGGTTCAATGTTTACGGGCATTACCGGCTATAGCAGCAATGAACCTTTACGAAAAAATGTACCTTCTCCCCCAAAAAAATAACCCTTTACTGTAAGCAAAATGGACAACAGGATGCAACAAATGAATGGGCCGGCAACAAATCAAAAAAAATTGTGTTCGGTGATTTTAATGGAAATGCAACCCAAAAATGCGGTCGGTTTACCATTGTAAGATTGTATTTTTACAAAAAAAATTTAGTGATGCAGGCAGTTATTATTTCTATTGGAGATGAAATTTTGAATGGCACTACAATTAATACCAATGCCAGTTGGATGTCGACCCAGATTCAGCCGTATGGAATTGATATTTATGAAGTATTGAGTATTTCAGATAACAGTGAACACATTATTAATACTTTAAATAAATATTGCGGAGTTATTGATATCGTTTTAATTACGGGAGGTTTAGGGCCGACTAAAGATGATATTACTAAAAAAACCTTATGCACTTTTTTCGGGTCATCACTCGTGTTTCATGAATCAATTTATTTACGATTAAAAGCAGCTTTTGAAAAAAGGGGTATTCCTTTTACGGAAAATAACCGCGACCAGGCGATGTATCCGGATAATTGTACCATTTTAGATAATCCGCTGGGAACTGCTCAGGGAATGTGGTTTCAATCGGGTAAAACCGCCGTAATCAGCATGCCGGGTGTGCCTTTTGAAATGAAGGGTTTAATGACTGAGCAGGTGATTCCGAAAATTTTAAAAACATTCAGCTTTCCTGCAATTGTGAACCGCTATTTTATGACCAGTGGCATCAGTGAAAGTTTTTTGGCCAAACAACTTGAGCCACTGGAGGCAAACCTGCCCGATCATATTGCGCTAGCATATTTGCCAACGCCTGGGGTTGTAAAATTACGTTTGACAGCCCGTGGGGAGGATGAAGCAGGCATAATTGACGATTTAGCACCCCTTGAGGGGCAAATGCGACAAATTTTAGGGGAAGGAATTTATGCTGAGGAGCCCTTAATGTTAGAAGCTTTTATAGGAAAGCAGTTGATGTCTTTAAATGCTACCCTTTCTACCGCTGAAAGTATAACCGGAGGCAAAATTGCGCACAAACTCACCCTCATTCCGGGCAGTTCGGCATACTTTAAGGGCGGGATTGTTGCCTATTCAAAAGAAATTAAACAATCGGTACTAAAAGTGCCTGCCGAAATAATTGAACAGTTTACTACTGTTAGTGAACAAACAGCGCTGGCAATGCTGGAAGGGCTACTTGAGGTAACAGGCACCGATTTTGGTATTGCAGTTACAGGGAATGCAGGCCCCACTAAGGATACAGCAGGTGAACCGGTTGGAACGGTGTTTATTGCCGTTGGTTCAAAATCGAAAAAAACAGTTAAAAAATATTTTTTCAACAAGAACCGTGACATCAATATCGAATACGCCACTATGTTTTCGCTACATGAAATGCGTATACTGTTGACCGAATACCTTGTTAAAGCATAATAAAGACAGTATTTTTGCGAAAATCAAAATTGGAGGGATTTTTAGCTTTTGCTGAAGAAGTACCACCCAATTAGTTAGCTAACAACAGCAAGAAGATTTAATATGTCGCAAAAAGAACTGATTATGCCCAAATTGGGCGAAAGTATTATGGAGGCCACTATCCTGAAATGGCTGAAGAAGGAAGGAGATAAAGTTGAACTGGACGAAGCTGTGCTTGAAATTGCTACTGATAAGGTAGACAGTGAAGTGCCAACTCCTTTTGCCGGTACTATTACAAAAATATTATTTAAAGAAGGTGATGTTGTGCAAATCGGCAAAGCCATAGCAATTATTGATGGTGAAGGTGGTGGCACAGTGCAGCCGGTAGTTGAAAAAGTTGTGCCGCAAGAGGTAAAAACTGAGGCTCCAAAACAGGTAGTTGTAGAGAAAGCCCCGGAAACCACATTTGTAGCAGGTGGCGATCGTTTTTATTCACCGTTGGTATTAAATATTGCTCGTGAAGAAGGTATTTCGATGTCGGAACTTGAGCG
Source organism: Bacteroidota bacterium (assembly GCA_016706255.1). NCBI lineage: Bacteria > Pseudomonadati > Bacteroidota > Bacteroidota bacterium. The sequence continues at coordinate 730,438 of JADJJZ010000029.1, forward strand.
TATACCGGGAACCGGAAAAGATGACCGTGTTACAAAATCTGACATCTTAAATTATTTACAAAATCGCGGTGCTGTTACTACACAGGCAAAAGTTGAAACACCTCAGGTTCAAGCACCTGTTGCTGAAAAAGTAACGCCTGTTGTAAAAACTGCATCGGTGAGTGGTGGAAATGAAATAGTTGAGATGGACCGTATGCGCAGACTCATTGCTGACCACATGGTAATGAGTAAAAAAACATCGCCACACGTAACATCTTATGTTGAAGTGGATATGACGCCAATTGTTGAATGGCGCAATCGGATTAAACCTAAATTCGAAAAACGTGAAGGTCAGAAAATTACATTCACACCAATTTTTATTGAAGCAATTGCAAAAGCAATAAAAGATTTTCCGGGAATAAATATTTCAGTTGACGGATATAATATCATCAATAAAAAAGATATTAATATTGGTATGGCTGCTGCATTACCTACAGGTAATTTAATTGTGCCTGTAATTAAAAATGCGGACAGAATGAATTTAGTTGGTTTAACTGCAGCGGTGAATGATTTTGCCAATCGCGCAAGAAATAATAAATTGAAACCGGATGAAATTCAGGATGGTACGTTTACGTTAACCAATGTTGGTTCATTTGGCAGCTTAATGGGCACACCAATTATTAATCAACCGCAAGTGGCTATATTAGCAGTTGGTGCAATTAAGAAAAAACCGGTTGTATTGGAAACTGAATTTGGTGATGTAATTGCTATTCGTCACATGATGTTTATGAGCATGAGTTATGATCACCGTGTGGTTGATGGTATGCTGGGTGGTAGTTTCCTAAAACGTGTTGCCGATTATCTTGAAGGATTTGATACTGAAAGAGAAATTTAATTTTTTATAAAATTAATTACACAGATGTACATAGAACAACTATATACAAATTGTCTTGCAGAAGCAGCTTACTATATTGAAAGTGAGGGTGAGGTTGCAATAATTGACCCATTACGAGAATCGTTACCTTATATTGAAATGGCTGCATCACGTAATGCCAAAATTAAATATGTATTTGAAACACATTTTCATGCTGATTTTGTTTCAGGACATATTGATCTTGCAAAAAAAACCGGCGCACAAATAATTTACGGCCCGGAAGCAAATACAAATTACAGTGTAATTAATGCAAAAGATGGTGAAGAATTCAGCATCGGAAAAATTAAAATTCGTGCATTACATACACCCGGTCACACATTGGAATCTACTTGTTATTTGTTGATAGATGAAACCGGTAAAAACCATTGCATTTTTACCGGTGATACATTATTTGTTGGTGATGTTGGTCGCCCCGATTTATTGGATGGTGTTATGACAAAAGAGGAACTTGCATCAAAAATGTATGATTCACTGAATACGAAAATAAAAACGCTTGCTGATGATGTAATTGTTTATCCTGCGCATGGCCCGGGCAGTGCCTGCGGAAAAAGTATGGGTAAAGAAACATTTTCAACAATAGGCATTCAGAAACAAACTAATTATGCATTACAGGAAATGTCGAGAGCAGCTTTTATTGAAGCAGTAACTGATGGTTTATCTGTTCCACCGCAATACTTTTTTGAAGATGCCAGAATAAATAAAACTGGATATACTGAAATTGATGAAGTAATTACCAATAATACAAAAGCACTAACCGTTCAGGAAGTTACAGATGCAATGGAAAGTGGCGTATTGGTTTTAGATACGCGTGTTGCCGATGTTTTTGAAAAAGGATTTATTCCGGGTTCTTTGAATATCGGTTTGAATGGCATGTTTGCTGTTTGGGTTGGCACTTTGATAGATATCAATCAACCGCTTGTTTTAGTTACTGATATTGGTAAAGAAGCAGAAACAGTTTTGCGTTTGGCAAGAGTTGGTTACGAAAATGTTATTGGTTATTTAGACGGTGGAATGCAATCATGGATAAGTGCAGGTAAAAAAACAGATGCTGTTACTACGATTCAGGCTGAAGATATAAAACAGTATTATGATAATGCTGATTATGTAATTCTGGATGTGCGCAAACCAAGTGAGTTTGAAAATGAGCATATAAAAAATGCAATAAATATTCAGTTAAGTGAAATAGATTTGCGTGCAGGAGAATTGGATGCAGATAAAAAATATATCATTCATTGTGCGGCAGGTTATCGCAGCATGATGGCAGCATCTATTTTAAAAGAAAAAGGATTTAATAATTTTGTGAATGTAGCAGGTGGCTGGGGAAGTATTAAAAAAACTTCGTTACCCTTAGAAGCGAATCTGCCTGAATTAATTTGATACGAGGACAAGAATAATGCGGAAACTAGTATTGATATTTTGTTTAATTGCCTTTTCAACTTCCTGTGAAGATATCAGGATTGATCAGGCTGTTGAACATATATCCAGAACCTGGTCCGTATATAAATTTGAAATTGACGGTTATGATCAAACACCGTTGTTTACTTCTACCTATTCAAGTTATAATATCACCTTTACCGATACATTGGATTACACTGAAAATTACACCTTTCTAGGTTCGCCATTATCTATAACCGGTATTTATATCTTTAGTGATAAAGCGGGTATCCTTACTTTATCTGATGAGTTTCAGTCACGCGTGTTTAATGTGTTAACGTTAACCAATAATGAAATGACTTTAGAAGACAGAAATTCTGATACCAATCAGGTTTATTATTTCGAAGTGGTTTTATAAAGCAATAAAAAAAGGGCCGAAGCCCTTTAGTAATTTTTTATTTAGAAGAACGTTTAACATCTCCCTTTGCTTCAAATTCTTTAAATATTGCAGCCGGGTCATATTTTTTAACTGCCTTTCCTTTTCTGATAATTTTAATATGTAATATGCGGTCGCCTTGCTGAATAGCATTTACAACATCCATACCTTCAACCACATGTCCGAAAATTGCATGCTTATTATCAAGCCATGGTGTTTCTTTATGGGTAATAAAAAACTGACTGCCGTTGGTGAATTTTCCTGAGTTGGCCATAGATAAAATTCCTGGGGTATTATGTCTTAAATCGCTGTGAAATTCATCTTTAAAAGCATAACCCGGACCACCCATTCCATTTCCGAGCGGATCACCACCTTGAATTACGAAATCAGGCACCACGCGATGGAAGGTTAAACTGTCGAAAAAAGGTTTTCCGATTGGTTTCGCTGTGTTTTCAATTTTACCTTCAGCCAATCCAACAAAGTTAGCAACGGTTAAAGGTGCTTTTTGAAATTCGAGGAATACCAGAATATTACCTTTTGTAGTTTGAATTTCTGCATACAAACCATCAGGTAAATGTTTGTACTTCTTCTTGTCGCTTTGTCCAAATGCAAAAGCATGCACCATAAGGGCAAGCACTAATAATAAACTCGTTTTTTTCATTTTGAATATCTGTTGTTTAATTAATTATGTTGTTTTTCCTGGAATTCGGGTAATACTGCAATGAATCGTTGTATGGTTTCCTCTAATGGTAAACGTGATGAACCACCCGAAGCATTGCGATGCCCTCCACCATTAAAGAAATTTCGTGCCAAAAATTCCACATTCACATCAGCTTTTGAGCGGAATGAGATTTTTATTTTGTCTTTATCCTCTGTAAATAATACGGCCATATCAACATCGCGCATTGCGAGGGGTAAATTTACAATACCTTCTTTATCACCATTATTTAATTTATATTTTTCTGCTTCCTGCATGGTAATGCTCATATAGGCTGCTTTATATTCGGGAACGATGACCATTTTTTCAGATAATAAAAACCCTACAAAGCGCATTCTGTTTTCACCATATTGATTGTATACAGCATTGTGAATTTGCTCAACATTAATTCCGGTTAACATCAGTTGAGCAGCAATTTCATGTACCCTTGCTGTTGTATTGCTAAATTGAAAAATTCCGGTATCTAATGCCATACCTGCATAAATACAAGCGGCCATGTCTTTATTTATCAAATTACTATCACCTGCCTGATGAATAAAATCGTAAACTAATTCCGCAGTTGAACTTGCTTTATCATTCCACAATTCATAATCGGTAAAATGGTCAGGCTCGCGATGATGGTCAATCATAACACTCACAAACGGGCGGTTTAGTTTTTTAACGTCCTCACCCAATGCTTCTATTCTTTTTAATGCATTGAAGTCGAGAAAGAAAATGATATCCGCGCGTGTAAGCACAGCAAAACAAGTTTTGGGATTTTTCTGATGATTAAACGCTTTTTCGCTTTGGGGCATCCAGTTTAAAAAATCAGGGAAATCATCCGGTACGATAACATCTGCAATATGTCCTTTTTGTTCAAAGTATAATTTTAAGGCTAAAGCCGAACCAACCGCGTCGCCATCAGGGCGCACATGAGTCAACAATACGATTCGTCGCGGTTGTTGAAGATAAGTAAAGAGGAGCCCTAAGTCTTTCATGTTAAATTTGCTGCTAAGGTCACCATTTTTTTAAATTTTTAAAAATGGCGGCAGTTAATTCCTATCTTTGCGCCCGAAAAAAACATTATTATGGCAAGTAATAGAACATTAACAATGATTAAACCCGATGCAGTTAGAAAAAATTCAATCGGGGGTATCTTAAAAATGATTAATGAAGCAGGCTTCAGAATCGTTGCAATGAAATATACCAAACTGAGCAAAGAAAAAGCCGGTGAATTTTATGAAGTGCACAAAGAACGTCCGTTTTATGGTGAATTGGTAGACTTCATGAGTTCAGGTCCGATAGTTGCTGCAATTTTAGAAAAGGAAAATGCAGTTGAAGATTTCAGAAAATTAATTGGCGCTACTGATCCTTCAAAAGCAGAAGAAGGAACTATTCGCAAGATGTATGCAAGCAGCATTGGTGAAAATGCAGTTCATGGAAGCGATAGCGATGAGAATGCAGATATTGAAAGTAATTTTCACTTCAGCAAATTGGAGCGATTCTAATATTTAAATAATTTTTTTACATCCGGTTCAATTGAGCCGGATTTTTTTTTGCCTGCATCTAAAAAATTGATTTAATAGAAATAATTGTTGCATAATTAATCGGAATTATGCATTCAAAAAAATAAAAAAACCCGTTTGGGATTTTATTCCGAAACGGGTTAACCAAAACAGGTTTCCAATGGCAAAATGTTATTTGGAAACCTCTATCTTAAGTATCCTTGTTTTTTCCTTATCACTTATCTGAAGCAAATATAATCCGTTTGGAACTGCCCTCAAATCAAATGCAAAAATATTTTTTCCCACATGACATAACTCGTTGATAATCATTATGTTACGTCCTTCAAGGTCTTTTATTTCGATAGAAACCTGCATCTCTGTAGGCACCCCGATTTCAACAGTCAAATCGTCAGATGTTGGGTTAGGATAAACCTGTATTTCTGACAGGTTGAGTGTATTAATTGCCACGGCTTCGGTAACGGTTACGAGGTAGGTTTTTGCCTCAAAAGTAACCGGTGCATAGGCGGTATATGTGACAGGAGCACTAAAGTTTTGTGCAATGCCGGAAGCTGGGTCAACGTACTGTCCGGTGATGTCGATTGAAGGCACTAAAGCGGTCAAATCGGTACCCATTGGAACAGAAATGTTAATGGTTCCTGCAACCTGATCGATAGTACCTGCAGCTGCCGGAGTGGTAAAGTTAAAAGCCACGATGCTGTTCGGGTAGGTTGTAGTATACCCTTCTATATCGTTTTTATCTCTTGGTAATAACTTCCAGTTGCTGAAGCTATAATACATCAAACCTTGGATGTACGTAAGGTTTTCGCCCATAGTAAGCGTATCAACACCAAACTCAAAATTAATTTCGTAGCTATAATCGTCGCAACGCATACCTATTTCCGGGGTATTGCTGCTGTTTACACGCCATTCGCCAAAAGCCCCGCCGGTTGCGGCATCTGCATTATTTGAGGTAACAAATGCATTGTCAAATTTAACCATCATTCCTTCCCAAGGCTCAGTTGCAGCGTAAACTTTAGCATCAACATCTAACGGATTGATACCGTTAACATAGGTTGGAAGGTCATTCATTTGTGAAATCAGTGTATAGGTAATGTTGCTGAGTTTTGTAACCCCGAACTCTTCTATCACTTTAGCAGCAGTAATATGAATTTTATCGCCACGGAATAAGGCATCGGTGCCATCTCCGGGAACAGATTTGATGAAAATGCCTTCATAAGCACCACTTCCCTCCTGCACAGCAACCAATCCAAGGTCGTAAGTGCGGGTTGTTGCGGTAACTATTGCTTCAATGTCCATTTCAGCAATACTATCGTTAGCCCAAATTGAAGAACCAGAAGGGAAAGGTGTATTTTGAATCTGAACTATTGAATTTATTCCGCCATCATATACCACATACGTATTAGGTGAGGCTGCAGTTGGGTTTGAGATGTTATTACCATCATCATCAAAAGCTTCTATATAATAATTAACATAAGTGCTGTCAATGCCCGGGCCGGGAATATCTGCAGACCAAATTGCACCACCAACATTACTCATTACTGATAAATTCCAGTCTGTAGAACCTATTCCATAACTATAATATAAGTCAGCAGAGGCAACGGTTCCGTCGATATCTGTAATATTAGCAGAAACGGTAACTGTTTCAGACGAAGTTGCTGAAACCGGAGTTCTTGTAATATCAGTAATTACCGGTGGCGATGCCAATGATGGTCCGATATCGGTTAATAATAATGGAGCAATAGCATACTGAGTTTCAGCAGTAAATTCGAGAATTACCCCGCGCACATATGCGAGGTTGGTTCCTATTGCCGGTGGTGTGTAAGCCAATGGTGTATTGGTTTCACCTGCCGCGCCGCCAGCCCAAATATTACATTCATCATCATAAGTATCATTACGGAAATGACCACTCATATCGCGAATTTGGATTTTGTTTCCGGCATCATCCTGCAAGTACCAAAACCAACGCAATCCTGAAGGTACCACATCGGTAACGTACACATTGGTAAATTCTACATATTTACCTTCGTATTTTTCCCCGTCGAGGGTATTAATCACTTGTCCACCTGCGCCATCGCTCACCATAAACTCAGCAATTTCATGTTCATCGGGCAACGGCATAGAAGAAAACCCGATAATTTCAGTTTCAATCGGGAGCAACAGGAACTGGGTGTTGCCTTCGAATGAGTTAACAATACCGGTACATTCCACAATGTTTCCCACCTGGAAATTATCTACGAAAAGGGTTGCATCATTTAAACTCTCTAAGTCTGTCCAACCAATTGCAGGCCAGTCGATCAAAACGTGAATACCGGCAAACTGGTCGGCATCCGGATCCTGCAGGAAGGTTCCCATACGGCTACCGGTGCTGGAAAGTGCGTAGTCGCAAGGGTTGAAGGTAACCACACCCTGAATACGAACGGTGTCACCGTCATAAGCAGAAAGGTCATCTTCAGCGCCAAGAGCGGCGTCATCTTTAAATTGAATATCGGTAATACCTACGAGCGGATATTGCGCAGAGGCTGTAAATGCAGCCATAATAGCCACAAGCAGAAAAGTATACTTTTTCATTAAAATAAATTTGGGGATAAAGGTAGCAAAACCTGTATCCCCAATGAAAAATTTATACTTAATTAATCTTTAAAAAGAATAGGTAATTCCGGTTTGAAATGAAGGAAATATTGACAAATCCTTAACATTAGTTGATGTTGCAAGCGAACGGAATGCAATTTCCAGTGGAAAATCTTTACCATTTAATTTTTGGAAGTCGTAACCAATACCGGCACCTGCCCATGGCATAAACCCGCTATGCGCGTCGGTGCTTAAAACGCGGTTAGTGGAATTATCGGTACCTGTATTAACAGATTCTTCACCCGATAACATTTGAGCATAACCCGGCGCTCCGAAAAACTGTAATGTTAAACCTTTACTGAACGTTAAATTATAATTGAATTCTAATGCACCAAACACGCTTAGTGTGCTGGCTTCATTCATAAACATACCAATTGTAGGAATCATCGCAAACTGACGGTCGCTGATTTTAGAACCGCGGCAGCCGGCTTTTTCCATTTTGGTCCATGACAAGTTAATTTGAGTGCCTAAGGCAAAACCCGGCTGTATTACATTGTAACCAAAATAGTAAAAACTAAGCGGATTGTGATCTTTATGATAAGGTGAACCTGCAATACTATTTCCCGCAAAGGCCTGAGTGCCTGCGCTTAACAGTAAAGCTACCGTTACAAAAGATACAATACGATTTAACCCCCCGAATAATTTCATTGTGCTGATTTTCAAATTATGGTGCAAAATTAATGCTATTTACTCATTTTGGTCCTGTTTTGTCAGTCGTAAACAAAAATTTAATACATTCTGACAATCAAACTACAATTATTACACAAAGTTACCCCGATTTGTTCTCTAAAGCCTTGTTTTTTATCCACAGTAATAACCCCATAATGCCCTAATTATCAACAACAACTGTGGCGGGAATAAACAAAAAACGTCCGCCGAAGCGAACGTTTTCTTTTTTGCAGAAACAACTATTTATGCTTAATTTAAACTCAGTGGTTCATTTTTAGGATAAGTAATTTCAAACTCGAGGCTGAAGTCCTTTTTCTCTTTGGTTTTCACTTTTTGTCGCCAGGTTACAATACCGGTAAGGTCGTCGAGTTCGCCGCCTGATTTTTCGATAAGCTCCACTTTGATGTTTTCTTTCTGTGAAACCGGAATATGATCTTTAATAACCACTTCAATGGTAATGGCTTTTCCGTTACGGACTTCGATTTCATAAGCTAGTGTTTTAGTGTTGTTAGCACCCAGGAAACGTTCAGTCGATTTATCTGACAACTGTGTGCGTTTTACTTCAATAGAGCGGTCACGGCCAAGTGATAAGGCAAGGGTATCGCTTAATGATAATGGATTGATATTGGTTTTGCCAACATAAGTATTATTAAAATAGATATTCGCCATACCCGGAAGCAGATTTAATGATTCCCAATCGGTAACACTTGCAATTAAAAATGCAGTTTGTTCAATTTTAGGAACAATCAAATAATTGTATGTTGTAGGTAATTGTTTGGTTTGTAATGCAACAATATGTCCTTTTCCGTCAGATGGAATGGTATAGTTAAGCGCTATATCAAATTCCACATTGGCAATAGTTTGCACTTGTGTAGTATAATTTACTGAAGAGCCGGCATTTGAATCAAGCGTTATTGATTTTGACATGTAACTACTCAAGTCTTCACTATCATCTTTAGCTTCAGCTGCAGGTTGTAGTGTTTCCATATCACGTTCATAGTAATAATTATAATTTCCAAGGTACCAGGTAGTGATTGCAGGTAAATTATTTCCAATTGCAGGATTTCCGGTTGAACAGGTCAATTTAACATCTTTCCAATCAACACCACAGGTTTGCCAGATATTTGCTTTATAGGCAATATCTACCGGTTTTGCAATATCAGTTGCACGAATATCATAAGTGGCATACCAACCGGCATTATAAGTGATGTAATCCACTTCCACTTTTGCAGTAAGTGCATATTCTGTTTGTACACTCATTATAATTTGCGGAACCGGATTATTTGGTTGTTGCATTGAAGCCTGTTGATTGCGATAATTTTGTAATTCATAAATACGACTTTGCATCAAACTTTTTTTAAGATTGAGCTGATATTCTTTTTTCTCAACCTGCAGTAAATCGACATAAATTTCATTTAATTTTTTATCGTAATATTCTACGGTTTGCTGAATTAATGCCAGGGAATCGCTGCTGTTACCTTTATACAAAGTATTATTCAGCATCATTTGTTTTTGCACATTTAATACTTCTCGACGATTGTAAAAAGTACGCAAATCAAAATCCAGTTCAACAATAGAATCAGAAATTGCTTTTATTTTTTTATCTGTTTCGGTGAGTATCACCGGATTAGCAATTGGTTCGGGATAAAATAAGCGGTATTGAATATCCAAAATTGTAAAATCACCCTTACCGCCACCTTGCACAGAGTTGGGGTCGAGACTGGATGATAAGCCTTCAATTATAATTTCAGATTGCCCTTTCGGCAATGACACGTTGGTTGAATGATATAGCTGGGCTCCGGTTAAAAATACCGTTGCTTTTTCAATGGGTGCAGTTACAGTTATTTGTTTTTGTGCGAATATCGCAGTTGCAATCAGCATCAGTTGCAAGGTGGTAAGCAGTCGTTTCATTTTGTAAGTTTTGATTGGAGATGCCCATAAAACCAGAATTCCACAAACGGGACTAAAATTCTTTAATAATAAATTTCAGGTCATGAACGTTTTTGTTGCATGAAAGCACTGATACTTATCATGCTTACTTGCTCTGCGATATTTTATGGTTGTAAAAAAGAGGACAGTTCGCTTGAACTAACGTTGCAAAATACAAACAATACACTTACTGCATTAATTGATGAACAAAATTGGCAGGTTAATCGCGATTTTGAGCGGAATGGTAAAGGAGCACGTAGTTTCAATGCCGGTATGAAAGCAAAATATTTAATTCTTGAAGGCCAATTAGCATATATTGATTCAAAAATTAATTTATTGAAACAAGATTCCGTTTCAGATATTTATGCATTTATATACGACCTCAAATTGGAATTGATCATGAAAGATCTTGATGTAAATCCATTATCCATAAATCGATATTCGAATTTTTATAAATACAATTACGTAGATAAAAGTTATACTAAAGACGAAGCAATAAGTCAGTTGTTAATTTTAAAAAATGAACTTTTAGGCGCTTGTAAAAACAGTTTTAATCACACGCATATGCATGAGCCGTGTTTTACCTTTTCACCTTCTGCATTCATAAAAATAAATGACAACGAATTAGTGTATGTGATACCCACTTCAAAAAGATATAATGTTTATACAATGGATTCTATAGTTTTTAATGGCATGTATTATAAGCAGTTCAACATACCAACAACCAATTACGAACGATCCGCAAACAAAAATTTTGAAACTTACCATATCAAATATCCTGACATCGGAAATGCAGGAAAAGAGGATATTCGGTTGAAATTTACAGCTTACATTTTAGATGAAGCACATACTTTTGAGGAATATTAAAACAACTCAATTAATTTGCCATCGCAAACTCCCTTTTAGGTAAAACAAAATAGAAGGTTGAGCCAACATTTTCTTCACTTTTAGCATAAATAACACCATTATGTGCTTCTACAATTTTTTTACAAATTGAGAGCCCCATGCCGGTTCCATTGGTTGAGTCTGTATTATTCAGGCGGACTAAAGGATTAAAAATTGCAGTTAATTTATCATTTGGTATTCCTATGCTGTTATCATTTATTGCGTAAATGGTTTGTGTTTCAGTTAATTCACCGTAGATATGAATAACTACTTGTCGCTCTTCCGATTTATACCTGATTGCATTAACAATTAAATTTTGAATGAGTTGGAAAATAAGCAAACCTTCTCCATAAGCATTGGGGAGATTTGTAGTTACAATTTTTGCATTTGTTTCCTGAATAAGGTTATCAATTTGTTTCAACACCAACTGCACCAGCGCATTCATATCAATTTCAGCCATCATTTTTTGGGTCTGCTGCACCGATGAAAATATCAGCATTTCATCAACCAAAGCAGCCATATGTGTTGTTCCTGTTTGGATGAACTTGGTATATTCTTCAATGTTATTATCCTGAACGTTTAATGTTTTAAGCCGTTTTTGCAACAAATTGGAAAACCCTGAAAGTGTGCGCAATGGTTCTTTTAATTCATGGGAAACAATATGGGCAAATTGCTGCAAATTTTCATTACTGCTTTGTAGTTGTTGTGTTCTTTTTCGTACTTCTGATTCCAGATGAATATTTTGTTCGTAGATTTTTTGATTATCGGCATTAATTTTATTTACCAAATCGTTGTTGAATCTAATCATGAGTGATGCAATAAAGCAAGATATATTTATTGCCAGAACTGCAATTATACCATAAGAAATCATTTCCGGTGTAAGTGTTTCCCAACCGTTTTTGTTTAAGATAATTCCAAAGTGCAATGCGAGTAATAATGAAAATAAAATAGCGAGAAAAGCAAAATTTAAAATCGCTATATAAAAAGATACCATTAACAGTAAAGCTGCCTCAAGTGCGAATAAAGTAACATATAAACGCAAAAACATAATGTCCCCCGTGTTATCCGTATAATCAACCAAAGGGCCATAAATAAATACTGCAGCCAACAGGGTAATAACGATGGTTTTCAGCGCTTTTTCAAGACGATTAGATTTAACCCAATAAAGGGATAAACAAGTACCGCAAACGCCGATAAAATCTGCAATAAAATGGACAGGGCTCATATTGCAGGCTGAGTGTATAATGGATACTAAAATAAAAAACAGTAATAGCCCGAGTATTACCCAGAGTGCGTATGTAATTCTCCGTTTCTCCAGGTTGTCGATGGACTTTTTGGGGAAAAAAATTAATATCCAATTAAACATTGCTGTTCAAAGCTTTTAATAGTGTGGTTTTCTTATGATGTGGCTGGCATCAATGTAGCAAATTTAGTAAAATTATTGACTGAAATTTGAAATATTGGTAACAATCCTATCCGAATTAGGCGTTATTTTGAATAAAATGTAAGGATTTGTGATTTTCATTTTAAGTGATTTACGTCGTTGATGTCAACTTTTATGCTAATGATAACCTTTTAGAGGTAAGTTGAATTTACCGGGAAGGGTGGATATAAAAAAGGGCTGCCTTTTTGAGACAGCCCTTTTTCTGTGACTATAAATTACTGTTGCAAAATATAAAAGGCATGTATAACGCCCGGAAGCCAAGCTAATAATGTCCATAAAATATTCCACACTGTTGGCATACCCAAGTCAGTATGAATAGCTACCGCTACAGGTGGTAATAATACAGCTAAAATGTACATCCCTATTGAAGCATCCGGTTTGCCAAGCGCGTGTGCTGCCTTTGCATCATCGATGGCAAGACTGATCAATTTACTCTTTTCACGCGGCGTTAAGGCATCATATGCGCGCTTTAATGCATCCTGGTCATCAATGGTCATAGTTTCAGCCATTTTAAATACATCATCTGCAGTTAGTTTTTGAGCTTCACCGGTACCGGCAAAGGCCGACATTGCCAGACAACTCATTAGCAATGTACACAATATCAATTTTAATTTTTTCATAAAATAAGGGTTTAGATGAAGTGAAGATACTAACCATTTGTATTACATCAGAATGTTTTATCGTTTTATCTGCATGAAAACTATATTTTCCTTTTTAAGTATATGCTTTTTGGTATATGGTTGTGGTTCAAGCAACAACCCGGACGTAGTTAATCAATCATTTCACAACACCAATAATTTCTTAACAGGAAGAAATGAGCAATATCTGCGCTATCTCACCAATTTTGAATCGCGATTTGCGGAAAAACATTATCAAAATATAATTGATAGTTTCCAATTTATTGATGTGGTTGTAAAAAATAATATCACACATATTTTAGCTGAAGAAAAAGGTTTACCGGCAATCCTACCTAAATAAAATTAAGCAGGAAATTTTAGCACTTAGTCCTTGTGTTGTATATGCTAAAGAAATAGAAGAAAATTATATTAAACCTTTTGATACGCTTAATGCTTCGGGTTTACCCGAAGAACAGGCAAATCAATTATTATTATTGGAATGGCATATCATTATGAGTGGCATGCGCAATATGTTTTTTTGCAGCAGTGAAGGAGTAAGTGATGTTATTCCTGTCGCAAACAACAACTATCTGGCGCTGATTTTCAGGGAATCTGATTTATTTGAAAACATCGTCGATTCCATTCATATAAAAAACGTAATGGCAGGCGGTCAATTTTTACAACCGGAAGAATATTCAATTGTAACAACTAAGGATAATAGTGGAATACTTTTTAACAACGATTGTGTTGCTTTATTCAAAAGTGATTTTATTACAATTCAGTTTGAAATAATAGGTTTTGATGCCATCAAAAATCCAAAAAAATATTTCAAACAATTTAAGTTTAAATAAAATCAGGGATTTAAGGCTTCCTTAAAAACTTTTAATACCCTGTCACGCGCAAACGAGTGATCAACTATCGGGTTGCGATATGTTAATTCATCCATATCAGGTACCCATTTATGAATATATTTAAATTCCGGGTCGAATTTTAACGTCTGACTTTGCGGATTAAATACTCTGAAATACGGAGCTGCATCAACCCCGCATCCTGCCGCCCATTGCCATCCGCCATTATTGCTTGCTAAATCATAATCCAATAATTTTTTTGCGAAATAAGCTTCTCCCCAACGCCAGTCGATTAATAAATCTTTTGTTAAAAAACTGGAGACAATCATACGCACACGATTATGCATAAATCCGGTTGCATTTAATTCGCGCATTCCTGCATCAACAATCGGATATCCGGTTTTTCCTGCACACCATGCAGCAAATTCTTTTTCATTATTACGCCAAACGATACGATCGTATGCCGGTTTAAATGAATTGGTAACCACATGTGGAAAATGCGCCAATATCATTTGATAAAATTCGCGCCATATTAATTCATTAAAATATTTTTCGTTTACCTGTTGGGTAGCGGTGGCGAGTTTTCGAATACTCAAAGTACCGAAACGCAAATGCACGCTTAACCGCGATGTTCCTTGTACGGCAGGTAAATCGCGGGTGTTGTGATAATTTTTAATAATATTTAAATTGATTTTAAGCGGTGGCACTTCAATTCCACTTGGTAAAAATCCAATATCCTTTAATGTTATTTCTTTTAGCGGAAGGGTTTTATATAAATTGCCTAATTTTTTTTCAGAGTAACGTGGTTGTAAATCTTCAGGTGTTAAACGAAGTTTCCATCGTTTGCTGTAAGGTGTATAAACAGTATATGGTTTACCATCATCTTTTAAAACATCATTTTTTTCAAAAATCACCTGGTCCTTAAACGTTTTAAATTGGATGCCATTTGATTTTAACAAGTCGCCAATTTCAGCATCCCGTTGTAATGCATAAGGCTCAAAATCATGGTTGGTATATACTGCTTTTATGGAGTAATTACGGATAATTTTTTTCCAAATTTCCAGTGGTTCGCCATACTCAACAAGCATATCACTTCCTGCTTTTTGTAATTGATGGCGCAATTCCTGAATGGTATTTACTATAAATTGCACCCGGGCATCTGATTTCTCATCCAGGGCATCCAGAATATTTTTGTCGAAGATAAATAAGGGTAACACATTATCATTTTCATTTAATGCATGATACAAGCCGGTATTATCTTCCAAACGAAGGTCGCGGCGGAACCAGTGTATGGCAATTGATGGTTTCACGATAGTTGCAATTTTAAGGAATGTAGAAATGTAATTAACTTAAACAGCAATTACATTCCGGTAATTAATGCTTTTAATTTTTGTAACAATTCAATTGCAGAATTGTTCTCAAACGTAGCATCCTGAAAGCGGGTTACCGGCACAATACCCTGAATGGCATTGGTAAGCAACACGGCATCTGCACTTAAAACCTCCCCTACGGTCATAGGCATCCTGCTTATTGCGATATCCAGATCGTCGGCATGATCGCAAATAAATTGTTGCATGGTACCTTCCACCCCACCATTCATTGTTGTTGTTGTGTAGAAGGAATTATTTTTAACGATAACAATATTAGAACTGATGGCATCCGCTATTAAATCATCAGTGTTAAGTAATAAAACATCATCAAACTGATTTTCTGCAGCAAATTTTGCCGCTAACACATAAGGTAAAGCATTTGCTGTTTTACATGCTGAAAGCGGATGAATCATTTTTGGATAATCATCATATACCCCTAATCGTAAATCTTTTTGAACAAAACTTAAAACTGGTGAAGTTATCGGTGTTATTTCAATTAAGAGCGCGGCATCATTTATTTCCGGTTTATACAATCCTCCCCCATCGCGCCATACTGTAATTTTGCAGCGACCATTTTCCAGATTTAATTCATTGGTTAGCGATGCAATGATATCTTCAAAAAAAACAATATTCCATGCATCAGGAAAATTTATTCCCAACAATAACATTCCTTTTTTTAAACGTTGCAGATTATAATTGAGTAAAGGTGTTTTTTTGTTGATAATGAGTAGTGTTTCAAACAGGGCGTCACCGTATTTAAAAGCGCGGTTGCCGGAATTTACGGCAAACGTTGTAGCAGGGATATAACGATTATTAAAATAAACCATGTTCACATTTTTATGAATGAACGTTCATTCATATATCCATTTCAGGCACATCGCCTTCAACAATCAAACGGCCTTCTGTTTTTTCGCGAATGGTTTCAACACTTACACCGGGAGCGCGTTCCAGCAGTTTAAAACCATCGGGCGTAACGTCGAAAACACCTAATTCCGTCACCACTTTTTTCACCACACCAAGACCGGTAATCGGCAAAGAGCATTTTTTAAGCAATTTACTTTCGCCGGCTTTATTTACATGCTGCATGGCAACGATGATATTTTTTGCACTCGCTACTAAATCCATTGCGCCGCCCATGCCTTTCACCATTTTACCCGGAATTTTCCAATTGGCAATATCACCGTTATCGGCAACTTCCATGGCGCCTAATACGGTTAAATCAACTTTCCCGGCGCGAATCATACCAAAGCTTAAAGCGCTGTCGAAAAAGGCTGAACCCGGCAATGTAGTTATAGTTTGTTTACCCGCATTTATTAAATCCGGATCCACCTGTTCTTCAGTAGGAAACGGACCCATGCCGAGTAATCCGTTTTCACTTTGTAAGGTTACTGAAATACCTTCAGGAATATAATTTGCAACAAGTGTAGGAATTCCGATACCAAGGTTTACGTAATATCCATCCTTTAATTCTCTTGCAATACGTTTTGCGATTTGATTTTTATCTAACATAATCGTTTCCTTCTGAATAATAACTTATTTACTGATTGTTTTTTGTTCAATACGTTTTTCATAATTGTTTCCCTGAAAAATGCGATGTACATAAATACCGGGTGTATGAATTTCGTTTGGATTTAATTCGCCTGCCGGCACTAATTCTTCCACCTCAGCAATCGTAATTTTTCCACCCATTGCCATCAAGGGATTAAAGTTTCTTGCAGTTGATTTATAAATTAAATTTCCGTGGGTATCTCCTTTCCAGGCTTTTACAATTGCAAAGTCGGCCTCAAATGCATATTCCAATAAATACGTTTTGCCGTTAAATACTCTTGTCTCTTTTCCTTCAGCTACTTCGGTTCCAACACCTGCAGGTGTAAAAATGGCAGGCATTCCGTAACCTGCAGCCATACATCGTGTAGCCAACGTACCCTGCGGAATTAATTCCACTTCCAGTTCACCGCTTAATAACTGACGTTCAAATTCTGCATTTTCGCCAACATAACTGCTGATCATTTTTTTCACCTGGTGTTGTTGTAACATTAATCCGATACCAAAATCATCAACACCGGCATTATTTGAAATACAGGTTAAATTTTTTGTTCCTTTTTTCACGAGTGCCGCAATACAATTTTCGGGAATCCCACACAATCCGAAACCACCCAACATTATTACTGCACCATCAAAAATATCCTGAATCGCTTCTTCAGCATTCAACACAACTTTTTTCATGTTATATCTTTTTTTTCACTTTTAAGTTTTGGCTTTCCATTACGTTTAATTGTTCAACCACTTTGGTATAAATATAATTCATCAATACAGGATTGGCTGAGTAATATTTATAACTTTTTTTATATGCTTCGTCAGTAATATCATGTAACTGATAAATTTCAGCATAATGTTGCTTGAGGCGTATATCGGGCGAAATGGAATCTGTTTTATTTTCCTGCACCCATGCTTCTGCAATATGAATATCGGTCATAATGGCAATCATGGGTTCTACAGCAATTACCGTGTCGGGCACATTTTTTATCATGGCATCCGAAATTTCGAACTCACTTTTCGGCTTACAGGCAGCAGTTAAGCTTATCAGAACAACAATAAAAATCAGGTTTCGCCTCATTACCGTAAAAGAATTTAATTTTGCGCTAAGTTAGCCAATGATGAGCAATTTTGATGAACTAAGCAGCATTCTCCGGGAAAAAAATGTAACGCTCGTAGCCGTATCCAAAACACGGTCAATCGAGGAGATTTTAGCACTTTATAACTGCGGTCAGCGCGACTTCGGGGAAAACAGGGTGCAGGAAATGCGCGATAAATATGAGGCACTCCCAAAAGACATCCGTTGGCACCTTATCGGACACCTCCAAACCAATAAAGTAAAATACATTGCGGAATGGGTGCATCTGATACACTCGGTGGACAGTTTGGCACTACTTGAAGAAATTAACAAACAGGCGCAAAAACATAATCGTATTATTCCTTGTTTATTACAGGTTTACATTGCCAGCGAAGAAACTAAGTTTGGGTTAGATGAAGATGAGCTCATTACTCTGCTAAAAAGTGATGTTTATAAACAAATGCATAATATCGCTGTTGTTGGGTTGATGGGCATGGCTACAAATACTGAAAATGTGTCGCTCATAAGAAACGAATTCAGTCACCTTGTACAGTTGTTTGATAAAATCAAGGCAAATTATTTTGGGCAAGATGATGCTTTCAGGCAAAAATCGATGGGCATGAGTAGCGACTATACCATTGCAGTTGAAATAGGCAGTACGATGGTACGAATCGGTAGTTTACTTTTTGGCGAACGAATGGTAAAGTAATTAAAACAGTTCGAATAACATTTTAAATAAATTGAATCATAATTAATGAAGCTTAGCTATTTTATTTTCTCAGGAGTAATTATATTATTTTTTACAGCCTGCGCCACAATGCCCGTAAAAAGTGATTTTACTACAGAAAAAAATCCCCCTGCACCTGATTATTCCAATACGCAATATTGGTCAGCATTACCTGATAAAAAAGATTCTGCTGATCATATTCCAAATAACTCGCCGGTACTGCTCGCCGATGGTCAGGCTAATGCAGATGTAGATGTATTTTTTATTTACCCAACACATTTTTTTTCGAGAAAAGAATGGAATGCAGATGTTAATGATGCGAAATTAAACGACAGAGTTGATACACGTTCCATTTATCATCAGGCAAGTGTATTTAATGGTAGTTGCAAAGTGTATGCGCCGCGTTACAGGCAGGCAACATTTAATGCTTATTTTTCATTAGATAATCCGGATGCAATGAAAGCATTTGAATTGGCTTATGAAGATATTAAAACTGCATTTCAATTTTATCTCGACCACTATAATCACGGCCGGCCAATAATTATTGCCGGTCATAGCCAGGGCACCACACATGCAAAATGGTTGCTGCGCGATTTTTTTGATGGCAAACCTTTACAAAATCAATTGGTATGTGCTTATTTAATTGGAATGCCGGTGTACACCTATGATTTCACACAAATTCAGCCCTGCGACAGTGCCGGCCAAACCGGATGTTATGTGAGTTGGAGAAGTTATCTTGAAAATAATGAACCAAGTGATAAAATGGTTATTCCTGATCCGGACAAGGTTGTTGTGCACAATCCGATTTCGTTTACGAGAACGATGGATGTGGTGCCGGTTGATAAAAATGTTGGTGGATTAGGCCGTGATGGTCAAACAATATATCCGAGAGTATGCAGCGCTACAGTGCATAATGATATTGTATGGGTTTGTCGACCTGAAATTCCCGGAAAATATTTTATTCCGAAAAATTTACATCCTGCTGATTATAATTTATATTGGATGAATATCAGAGAAAATGTTGCACTGCGAATGCAGACATGGAATAGTCATTAAAAACGTAACACTTGTATCGCTTTTGGTAATAATGAAATGGTGATTGGTGTTGTTCCTATAAATTCACCATCTGCATCCACATAAATTGGCGGGTCGCTGTCTATTTTAATGGTTTTTCCGCGATAAGTATTTACAGAATTAAGTTTCACATGAGAACCACTTTGTAATTTCGGTAAATTAAATACCATTTGTAATTTTGTCATACTGCCAATTACCGTCATGTCGAGCAACCCATCATCATAAATTGCTGAAGGTAATTGTTTTAATCCGCCTCCGTTAAATTTACATATCCCTGCTGCTATAGATAAACCTGTTTGAGTTGTTGTAACATCATCAACAGTTAGTGTGAGCGAAGTATGTTTATAAACAAATAATGCTTTTAAAATGGCAATTTGATATTGCAATTTTGTACCTTTCAAAAATCCGTTATTTTCAAATAATTTTTTTGCAACGTGTCCTTCAAAACCTAATCCGGTAATATTTACAAAATACCGTTTTGCCGTCTGGTTACTTTTTTGATACCACACTTCACCTACATCTTGTAAAAATGTGTTTTTCTGTTTCAGTGCTTCGGGAATTGCATTTAAATTTTTGTAAGTACCAATCGTTCGCACCCAGTCATTTCCTGTTCCGGCGGCAATCATTGCAACTGTAACAGTGCTTGTATCAAAACCTGAATTAAAGATGCCATTTACAACATCGTTTGCTGTACCATCTCCCCCAATAATAATAAATTGCTGAAACCCGTCATGTAAAGCATTTTTCGCTAGCTGACCGGCATGGTCCACATATTCGGTAAATACAGCCTCATACAAAATATCTGCTGCATCCAACAGCGATTTCATTTTGTTCCATAACTTAGGCGCATATTTTCCTCCTGAAACAGGATTAATTATTACAAACCATTTTTTATCCATAGTGTATGCTTTCAAAATCAGAATTTCGTCAACAAGCGCATCAGGTAGTAGACTGGATTGCCGATTATCTCGACAATATTGAAAAATTTCCTGTTAAATCGCAAATAACACCCGGTGCTATCAAACATCAAATCGCTGAAAACCCGCCGTTAACGGGAGAAAACATGCAGGATATTTTTGAAGATTTTAAAAATATTATCCCGCCGGGTATCACCCACTGGCAGCATCCGGGATTTATGGCCTTGTTTCCAAGCAATTCAAGTTATGAGAGTGTTTTAGCTGAATTTTTAACAGCAGGTTTGGGTGTTAACGCTATGGTTTGGGAAACTTCGCCCGCAGCTACTGAACTCGAAGAAAAAATGATGGAATGGGTTGCACAAAATTTTGGTATTCCCGCAGGTTGGAAAGGGGTGATCCATGATACGGCCTCCATTTCTACATTAACTGCAATTATCACAGCAAGAGAAAAATACAGTGCTTTTCAAATTAATAATCATGGGTTCAGCGATTTTAATCAGCTTACCATGTATTGTTCAGACCAAACACATTACTCAATTGAAAAAGGTGCTAAAGCTGCGGGGATTGGATTTAATCATGTAATAAAAATTGCATCTGATGAAAATTATGCCATGCAACCTGCACTTTTGGAAAATAAAATAGTGGAAGATATCGCAGCGGGAAAACAACCTTTTATGGTAGTTGCGGCATTAGGCACAACCAGTTCGCTCGCATTTGATCCTTTATTGGAAATAAGTGCTATTTGTAAAAAATATAATTTGTGGCTGCACATTGATGCTGCTTATGCAGGTTCAGCTTTTATTTTACCGGAATATCAGCACTATTTGAATGGTATTGTTGATGCAGACAGTTATGTATTTAATGCACATAAATGGTTATTTACCAATTTTGATTGTTCGTTGTATTTTGTGAAAGATGCACCGCTATTAATTAACACGTTTTCATCGAACCCCGATTATTTAAAATGCACTTTAGATGAAGTTACCAATTTTAAGGATTGGGGTTTGCCTTTAGGTAGACGTTTTCGTGCGCTTAAATTATGGTTCATGTTGCGCAGTTTTGGTATTGAAGGTATTCAGTCGAAACTCAGAAAACATATTGCACTGGCAAATTATTTTTATAAACAAATCAGCTATAACACTAGCTGGGAAATAATGGCACCTTTTGTTATGAATGTGATTTGTTTACGGTATCATCCAAAATCAATTAACGACGAGCAATATCTGAATCAAATGAATGAAAACCTTGTGACAGAAATAAATAGTACCGGTAAATTTTTTATCTCCGGAACAAAATTAAAAGGTAATTATGTAATTCGTGTGGTTATTGGGCAAACCAATGTGGAACAAAAACATGTTGATGAATTATTGAATTATTTTAACCCGATTTAACTTTTAAAATCAGAGTTCCGCCAGTGTATTCAGGAGTTTCTCTCTGGCATAATTTAATTTACCTCTAACCTCGGCACCAAGCTGTTTGTAGCGGATAACAGACCACCATTTTTTGAAGTCGAACCAATAATAAAATGCAAGGTTCCCCGCAATTGGGAATGATACCAAAAATATTAAGGCGGATAATAAACTACCTAATACAGACCATACAATTAACGTCAAAATCATGTAATAAACCGGAAACAGAATGCAGCTGATTGCGTATTTTGCAGAGCTCCAGAATATTTTTTGTTTCAGTTTATTTTCAGCATACCACTGAGGTATCCGGTAAGGCAAATAATTAATTACTAATCCGTAAATAAATAAAGGAAATAATAAAATAAAATACAGCGCCATAAACGTAATAGCCAGCACTGACTGTCTTGCTTTATCAAAAGTATTTTCTCTGAAATTATATTGATTCCGTTCTGTTTTATAGGTATTATAGTCGTGAACAATATTTTTTAATGCTTCAGGATTTTCCTGTTGTAATGTTTCCAGTTTGGGCGTAATTTCCTTTTTTGCTTTAAACCAGGTTATTGGTTCATATTTATTTCCTGATGAAAGCACATCGTGACGCGCATAAAATTCGGATAATTCGACAATTTCTTCATGCATCGGGCCGTGGCTGACATGCGTGGTGACCACCTGCATACCTTGTTCAATTTCATCTTTAAGATGATTAATTGCTAATGCCGGATTGGTTTTATATTCGGAACTGTATTTTTTTAAGAGAATTGGTTCACCGAAATTAATGAGTTGCCATTTCTTGAATTTTTCAGCACCTGTATAATTAATTCCAACCGGAATAATATGCACATCCAAATCAAAATCATAACGTTCTTCAGCCATAAAGGCAATGCGGCAAATACCTTTTTTTAATGGCCGAATATGTTCTTCGTTAATACAATTACCTTCAGGATAAATACCAATCATCGCATTATTGGCGAGTAAATCTGCGCATGCATTAAATGTTGGCTGATTCATTGCCCTTGTATCTACCCCATCTCTTTCGCGCCATAAAGGCAGCATGTGAAAGAAATAAAATAAGTTACCTAACATTTTATTATTGAAGGCATCTCCCCTTGCCAATTGCCAAACCTGAGTGCTTTTTGTATTCACAAATGCAAGGCTGTCCATAAACGCGTTGCGGTGACTAATTGCAAAAATTACCGGTTTATCTATAGGCACATTTTCCCAGCCTTGCACTTGAAATTTGCTATAATAATAACGGTATGGGATACTGATAAGCAAAGGCTGCACGAACCAATACCCTTTGGTATAAGGATATAATTTCCTGCCTCTGAATTCGATGGCCGGTTGTTTAGAGAATACCTTTCTGGTAATATTGCCGTTCAACATAAAAACCGTGCGAAATTATCACTTTTAAATTTTAGCTGCCTGTTTTGCAGCCATCCTCGACCATATCGTTGCCACCGTAAAACCGGTTACCAGGTCCCAAATGCCCCACCAGCCCGCAACTACAGCCATTCCACCCATGCCGTTAAAGAAAGTAAAAATAATAATCAGCCCCAATGCAGCATTGTGAATACCGGTTTCAATGGCCAGGCATTTTTTGTCCTGAAAATTCAATTTGAACAAAGCCCCCAACCCATAACCCGATAACATGGCGAGTCCGTTGTGCAACAAAACGAGTAAAAATATCATTCCAATAATGTCGATAAAAATGTCGGCATTTTTTAAAAAAGCAAAAACAATAAAACACATGAAAATGATTACCGATATAATCTGAATCGGACGCATGATTTTTTTTGTGAAATTTGGGAACTTATAATTTACAAACATCCCAATGGCTAGGGGTATTCCCAGAATTACAATTATGGTTACAAATAATTCAACCGGATCGACACTTATTTCTTTCATTAATTCTGCAGTCGGCCCATACATACTGCCATAAAATGCAAAATTTAACGGTGTCATTAGTGGAGCTAATAATGTAGATGTGGCTGTAAGTGTAACAGATAATGCCACATTTCCTTTGGCAAGAGAGGATAAAAAATTACTCATATTTCCACCCGGACAGGCGCCTAAAAGGAAAATGCCTAATGCAATACTTGGGCATGGGCGCATTACCAATACAATCAAATAAGTAATAAAAGGTAAAACAATGTATTGACTTGCAATTCCGACTAACGATTTTTTTGGATATTTAAAAAGCTCCTTAAAATGTGTTGTTTTAAGGTCGAGCGCTATACCAAACATCAGAAAAGCGAGTAATAAATTCAGTAACAACATGTTATCGCTACTGAAATTGAGTTGTATGCCATCTATTTCGTCGCACATAATGTGTGTATTTGTGCGCAAGATAACCCATTCATTTATTCTTTTAAAATGGCCGGATTGGGCTACCTTTGCAAAAACATTAAAAGTGAAACTATTTCCGGCAGATATAACTCAGGTGCTCGAATTCGAAAAGGTGCTTTCGGAGGTTGCGAAGTATTGCGATAGCAAACCGGGAGCCGACCGGGTGGAAAAGGTGCGCCCGCTGGATAAGTTTGAAGAGGTTAAAAAAATGTTGTTACAAACTCGGGAAATGCGTTTCTTGTTACAATTTGAAGAAAATTTTCCGCATGACCGTATTTATGATATCAGAGAAACTTTACACGTAATCAGTATTGAAAATTATGTGTTGAATGAAACGCAGTTACAGGAAGTAAAAAAAGTGGCGATGCTTACCGGTAATATGTTACGTTTTTTCACCAATCAGAAAGAAAAGTATCCTATTTTATTTAGCCTGTTTGCAAATTTGGAATATGAAAGTGCAATTGCCAATGAAATAAAAAAAATAATTAATGATGATGGCAATATTCGCGAAGATGCATCACCTGAATTAATTAGCATACGCCGAGAAAAAGATCAGAATGTTCGGGCATTAGGTAAGGTATTTAATGCTGCATTGAGCCGGTACCGACAATCCGGTTTTTTAAGTGAGGTGGAAGAAAGTATGCGGAATGGCCGCCGGGTATTAGGTATTTTAAGTGAATATAAGCGCAAATTAAGTGGTATTATTCACGATGAAAGTGATACCGGAAAAACCGTATTTATTGAACCTGAAGAAGTAGTAAATATTCAGAATGAAATTTTTGAATTGGAGCGCGAAGAAAAACGGGAAATTTTCAGGATATTAAAAACATTAACAGCGGTAATTGCTCCGTATGCACCATTATTAGAGCGTTATCAGCATATTTTAGGCATTATTGATTTCACCAGAGCAAAGGGTAAATATGCACTGGAAATAAATGCCAATATGCCACATTTAGAAAAAACACCGGTAATTTGTTTATATCATGCATTTCATCCGGTATTATTTCTACTCAATAAAAAACACAAAAAGCCGATTATTCCTTTAGATGTTGAATTAGATCAAAATAATCGTATCCTAATTATTTCCGGTCCAAACGCAGGAGGAAAATCAGTTGCAATGAAAACCATTGGATTATTGCAATATATGACTCAATGCGGATTATTAATTCCTGCAGCTGAAAATTCAAGAATTGGTATCATGCAAAATATATTTTGTGATATAGGTGATACACAGTCTTTGGAGGATGAACTGTCTACTTATTCATCGAGGCTGATAAAAATTAAATATTTTTTACAACACAGTAATAAAGACACCCTTATTCTGATTGATGAATTTGGAACAGGTACAGATCCTGTAATGGGTGGTGCTATTGCTGAAGCCTCGCTCAAAGCCTTGAATGATAAAAAAATATTTGGTGTAGTAACAACACATTATGCCAATTTAAAAGCTTTTGCTGCAAATAATATTGGTGTGTTTAACGGCAGCATGTTGTATGACGAGGCTGAATTAAAACCAAAATACAAACTGGAAACCGGCAAACCCGGCAGTTCTTATGCTTTTGAGCTGGCTAAAAAATCGGAATTGCCGCAACAATTAATTGAGGAAGCACGAAAATTAATCAGCAAAGAACATATTCGTTTTGAGGAATTATTAAAAAATGTCCGGGTAGAAAAGGAGCATATACGTTTGCGCGATAAGGAGGTAAGTAAAAAAGAAGATGACTTACGTAAAAAAGAAAAGGATTTGGAATTAGCCTTTGAAAAAGCAAGAGAAAAACAGGAGCGGTATAATTTAAAAAAATTAGAACTGGAAGATGCGGCCATTCGAAAAATGGAGGAGCAATTCCGGGGTTTGTTGCAGGAACTTAAATCCGTTGTGCAGCAGGAGACAGCTAGCGGGAATGAAAAAGAACAGGTTAAAGAAAAATTACGCCAGTTTATTCAAACCCAAAAAAAATCCACTTTTGGTGAGCGAAAAAAAGTGCAACAGCGCCAGCAGGTAAATTATGAGCGCGGAGAAATAAAAATTGGCGGATTGGTCAAAATGGTTTCAGGTAGTGAAATTGGGGTTTTGCAATCTGTTCAAAAAAATAAAGCTGTTGTTATTTTTAATAATATGAAATCCACAGTTCCATATGAAGAATTAATTGGCATTGCCTCTGCTGATGCACCGGTTAAACCACAACAGGTGATTAAAGTTTCGATGGAAGAAGGTGTGTTTCCGCTTGAACTCGATTTGCGTGGTAAGTCTAAAGAGGAGGCTATGATTGAGCTGGAACAATATTTAGACCGGGCAGTAATGCGCAAAATTTTCCAGGCTAGAATTTTGCATGGCAAAGGCACCGGTGTTATTCGTGAGATGGTTCAGCAGGTATTAAAAACCTATCCGGGACTTAAACAATACCAATATGCTACAAGAGAAACAGGCGGAGATGGTATTACGGAAGTTACATTTTAATTCAATTTTATATTCATGTCAACAGCACTCAAAGATTTATACGATAAACAATTTATAAGTGAGCTGAATAGTATTATCGCTGAAAATTTACCGGGATTTAAACCTGCGCCATTTACAAAAAGTATTTTTAATGCTGAATGGCAACAACTTGAATTAAAACAAAGGATGCATCATATCAAGGCCATGTTGCATGAAATACTGCCATCTGATTTTGCTAAGGCTGCACCTATATTAAAAGGAATTACAACATCCATTAAAAAATTACATGGAGATGGGATGTCGTTTTTATATATGTTTTTACCTGAATATGTTGCCACTTATGGTTTAAAGCATTATAAACAATCGGTGCAATTACTGGAACAAATTACGCAGGTAACCAGCGCAGAATTTGCGGTGCGTCCTTTTATTATTCAATATCCTGTTGCCATGATGCAACAAATGGAAGTGTGGAGCAAACATAAAAGTTTATACGTGCGTCGTTTAAGCTCAGAGGGTTGCAGGCCGCGATTACCATGGGGAATAGGCTTACCGGCTTTCAAAAAAGATCCGGCATCGGTTTTACCAATTTTAGAAAATTTGAAGAATGACTCTGCAGAAACAGTGCGCAGAAGTGTAGCAAATAATTTGAATGATATCGCAAAAGATCACCCTGAATTAGTTTTATCATTAATTAAAAAGTGGCAAGGCAAATCAAAAAATACAGATTGGATAATAAAACACGGCTCACGCACTTTGTTGCGACAAGGAAATTTAGCAGCCATGTCACATTTTGGAAATCATAAAATTAAATCAGCACGCGTCCAAAATTTGACTTCCGGAAAATCAGTAAAAATTGGGAATACATTACAATTCCAATTTGACATTTTACATAATGAAAAGCAACCTGTAATAATGCGGGTAGACTATGCCATCTATTACGTAAAAAGTGCCGGTAAATTATCTAAAAAAGTATTCCGGTTACGCTGAACCCGGAAAAAAGTATACGATTACAAAAAATCAACATTTTAAAGATTTAACTACCCGAAAACATTTTACAGGAGCACATTCCTTGTCTATTATTGTGAATGGCATTGAATTAGAAAAGATTCAATTTAATGTGTTGAGGTAAGCTAAAAACCCAATTTTGTGCATACAATGTGAAATAACCATTCACTTCGATTATATTTACCTCATTATCAATCAGTTACGGAATATCATTTTTCCACCAATTGTGCAAAACCCTGTGCCTTAATTGTGCGTAAAAATGAAGGGCAAAAGTTGTTTTTTAAATTAATGTAATATAGTTTTGGATTACCTGACGGAAATATCCGAGTCACCGGAAACGGCTGACGGAAGCAATTCTAAAGGGATTAATCGCGAGGTTAAATCCCGAGGTAATGTTGCAAAACAAAACCCGGATTCGAAAGACAGGTGCAGATAAATTAACTACGGTTGATTTAATTGCGAAAGCGGAATTTCTTCGTCAAGATGAGTTCCGCTTTCTTCGTATTAAAAAACTTGACGAAATTAATGTAGCGCTAATTTCGTTGATGAAAAAAAACCCTTGCCGGTCAGCGAGGGTTTTGCTTTTTATTTCAGGATATGAATTTTAATTGGATGGAAATTATCGGCATAAAAAAAACCCACACGAATGGTTACATTACATGTGGGTTTGACTGTGTATTACTATTGAAATGAAGACGCTGTTGGTGGATTTGCTTCTGCCAGAGGCGTATTGGTTCCTGAGGATTGAAGACTATTAAATGTGTTGGTCATTTCTTCAAATGACATTTTTTTATAATCGAGATTTCTGATTTTAACTTTATTAGTAGAACATTCCTGCACAGCAACTTCAAAATTGTCACCCTTTTGTTTGATTGCAACTACGGTTACAACACTGTTTAACGGAACATTAGCAAAACGAAAACCCTGTGTATAACGCACACCACTCATCATTGAACGAATATCCTGAAATACCAGTCGCACCATTGCCGTTTCATTACTATCCATTTCCACAAATACATCTGTTAATGGCTGTTGGGTGGAGGTAAACCGGTCGCAGTTAATCCATCCCAAATTTGCAGATGCCATTAAATAATAATCGTCGATAAAAGAGGCAAAGTATTTCGATTGGGGATTACGGGCATTTACCTGCATTTTAATGGGAATTATTGTTGGATCATGCACAAATCGCATTTTTATGGGAATCATTTGTTTTGCATATTCATTTTGTTTTACCGAAGAACTCCAACAAGGCATATATTTAAATGCCTCAACCATTTGTGAATCGGCATAGGTTTTAATTTGTGGCGAAGTATATACTTTGTAGATACCACCATCAGCACCCAATAAAAAATTTACATAACAGGTGGCATTAAGCTGTGCTTTTTCGAAACCTTTTGGGAAGGTGTAATTATCATGCAAATAATCATACATTGCGCGGATACCACCATTAAATTCATTACTCCGTTTCTGCTTCGGAATTCGCGTTGCACCATTAAAATAATCAACTGAGCACATAACTGAAGTTTCCGGCATTAATTGTCCGTAATTAGCACTTATCCAATTTAATCGTTCATTGCCATCGTTATCAATTTGTGTTTTTCCGTAAAATGTTTGCATATCGGGCTTTTCAGCATCTGCAGGTATTTCGATTTGAAAATTTTCTCCTCGTTTAATCACTACATTTTTTCCGCCTGCAGATGCCGAAACATATAACATACCACCTGATTCAAGTATATGATTATCGCACATTGTAGTTAATCCTGCAAAAATAAAATCAGCATCGGTTAAATATTCTGTTGCTGCAATTTTAACTGAATCGGTAACTAATTGTGATGTTCCTGCATAAACAAAAATGCCGGGATCGAAGGTGAGCTTGGTGCCTTTGGGACAAACTACCTGTTCTCGTTTTTTGGGGTTGATGTACTGAGTAATTGGTTTAGGTGCAAATTTTTTAAGCAGTTCCTTTTCATGTGCAATAGTTACATCATTGCTTGATGAAATAGCAGTTGAAATTTCATTTACAGGAAGGTTTTCTGATGGAATTGGATTGGGAATAGCAGCAGGAATAGTAGTTGTTGCCGATGTTTCGGTTTTTTGGGTTGTGAAATAATAAATTAAGCTCAGGCCGCAGAAACAGACAAGTAACAATACGTAAAAGTTACGATGCATTGTTACGGTTTAGGTTTAGCAGAGAATAACGTGATCAGGGCAAGGTTTAGTATGTTGGCATTTATCATTTTGAGCTAGTTCAGTGTTAATGTGTGGATGTTCCTATGTACCCATGTATCAATTAATCAGCCGAATTTGAGTAAACATAACATTCGAAGCTCTCGTTGGGGTTATTAAAAATTAATGTATCCGCCGCGGCGGATGATGATTTGTTTGTATACTGATTAAACAGCCGTAGCACTATACCCAATAAAACAGCCGAAACCACGGAGGCCGCTGAGAAACAGCCCACGGAGAAAACACAGAGGGAATTTGTGTTGAAATTGTAAGTATAAATACAAATTAAACTTTAGAATAAAACATGTAGCGAATAATAAAAATTGCTTAGCGTTGCTTTGTGTGTATTTTCCTTGCGCACTTTGCGTTAAAAAACAAATTTATTTTTTAATTTTCGATAATTGATTTATGGCTG
This sequence comes from Bacteroidota bacterium, assembly GCA_016706255.1. Taxonomy (NCBI): domain Bacteria; kingdom Pseudomonadati; phylum Bacteroidota; species Bacteroidota bacterium. Next base: position 760,944 of record JADJJZ010000029.1, read on the forward strand.
CGGCAATTCTTTGTATTTTGGTTGCGTCGGTTTTGGCGCTGTAAATATTGTCGATTATTTCTTTTTGTTTGCCTTCAGTTAGTTTAAAAAAATTAGCATGTGCGATATCATCATCTGCTAAACATTCGAGCAATTCGTTTGGGATTTCCAGCGGTGAATCATCCAAAAACAAAATTACATGAACCCAGTCACCGGCTTCTTTGCCAATTTTTTTTCGTATTTCTTTTTTTACCGGTAAAAACAATTTACCATTACCTAATGGCATTAACTTATAATTACTGATTACAAAATCATCAATTTGTCCCTTAACCTTTACCCACCCAAAATGTGCTCGTTTAACTTGAGGCAGTTCCGGAATAATAGCATAAGTCCACCCGCCTTTTCCGGGGTATTTTTCTAATTGGATTTTTTTATTGATTATAGGGTTTGTATCAGACATAAATAACAATATCTAAGAATCAGTTAAATTGTTTTGGTTTTAATAGAATCGACAAATTTTCACCTAGCCCGGATAGAAACGGAAACGACAGGTTGTTAAATCAAAAATAAAAATATTTGACTTAAATTAAAATTAATTTAAATTTTATCATGATGCTACAAAACCCTGGCGTTGCAGTGGATAGCCGGTTGGGATTGTGTTGGCGTGACAAATGTTCATGCTCCAAAAAAAAAATCACAAACCCAAAAACTGTTGCATCAACAAATGAAACTGATGCACACCGGTTTCCATTTTTGGTGAATAACGGCCACGGAAATACAAGCGGGAATGCAAGCCTTTGTGTACACTTTCAACAACTTCTTCGTCTTCCATTTCCACACGGTGTAAATCGCTACCGGCGCCCTGATTAAATAAGGCTTCGTTATGCACAAAAACTAAAAACGACACCTTGGTTTTATTTTTTGCAAGTGGTTGCACAATATTTAGCGACAAGCCCCATGGATAAAAATTAAACATCATATTCGGGAAAATCCAAAAATAATAGGCACCCACTTTTTTACCATAATCTTTTGAATCGGAAGGTAAATCGAAAATTAATTCGCCCTCTTTTGCAATTCCCAATTGTAAATTGCCATACTCAAATAATTCGGTTTCATAATTATTATAATCAATTACTTTATTGAGCGATTTATGGACGAATGGAATATGAAATCCTTCAAGATAATTATCGCAATACAATGCCCAATTGGCGTCAATTACATAATCTTTTGATAAATCGGGGCGCAATTGCAAATCTTTAAACGGAAACCAAGGAATACGATTGCTGATGCCTTGCAATAATTGATTCAGCTCCATTGAAGGAAATAGTGAACCAAATAATAATCCGTTCCAATTAACCACACTTACCTGTTTGAGGTTATCCATTTGCGTTGGAAAATTTTCTGCAGCTTCGAATTCGGGCATACTTAAAAATTTCCCATCCGGATGAAAACAACGGCCGTGATATTTACATCGGATAATTTGCGATTTTGTTTTTTCTGTTATTAATACATAACCACGATGTGTGCATACATTCGACATTAATTGCAACCCATTATCCTGAACACTCAATAATAATGGTTCATTTAAACAACCCGGCATAAAATCAATTGGATATAAATAACCGGTCTCGCCATATTCTTGTGCGGTTCCAATATATTGCCAAGTGGTAGTAAATATTTTTTCTTTTGCAGCCGCATACGTTTCATCACTTAAATAAAAAGCACCTGTCGGTGTTGCTGCAATTTTTATATTTGGGTCAATCATAAACAATAAATTATGCTGCAAATTTACTGCACATTTAGTAAATGGTTTGCGCATATTTCTATCACGGCTTGTTGTAAAATTAAAAAATATCCCCGAAAGTCCCGCAAACAAAGGGTTTTGAATTATTTAACATTATGCATATATTTACTTCGTAAGCACACCATAATTTGTTCATTTTAAATACAATTTTATGTGGCCACTTGATGATGTTACAATCGTGTTGTTAATTGTTGGTTTTACCCTTTTTATGTTTATATGGGAAAAAATTGCTATTGACATTACTTCATTAATAGCAATGGCATTGCTGATGGTTACCGGTGTTTTAACCACTAAAGAAGGTATTGCCGGTTTTAGTAATGATGCCACAGTTACCATTTTGTTTTTATTTTTACTCAGTGCAGGTTTAGAAAAAACAGGAGCCATAAATATTGTTGGCCGGGTAATGATAAAATACATCGGCAAAAATCAGCACCTCGCATTTGTAGCCGTATTATTAGTATGTGGTTTAGTATCGGCATTTTTAAATAATACTGCTGTAGTAGTAATTTTTATGCCTATTGTTTTTAAAATTGCAAAATTCACCAATCAGAGTCCAAGTAAATTATTAATGCCCCTCTCCTTTGCTGCAATTATGGGAGGAACAATCACATTAATTGGATCCTCTACAAACCTTGTGGTGAATGGCGTTGCGGTGGAACATGGTTATGATGCATTCGGCATGTTTGAAGTAACACCAACAGGGCTCATTTTATTCGCTGTATTTTTTTTATACATGTATTTTATTGGGATAAAATTAATTCCTGCACGGCGGGCTGCTGATTCATTATCAGAAGATTATGAATTAAAAGATTTTTTAACTGAAATAATTATCGAAAAAGGTTCCGCATTTGCCGGTAAACGCATTTTTGATACTCCACTGGTAACTGAATTAGCGCTTGAAGTAATTGAAATTTCTGATAGTAAAGGAACATTATGGTTGCCCGATGATTATGAATTGTTGGAAGAAAATGATACGGTTTTAGTTCGAGGTAGTGCAAATGACATCATGCGCTTAAAACAATTATCCGGTGTAAATTTTATTAAATCGTTTGATGTTGATGATATTGATTTAAAATCGAATGAAACTACTTTGGTTGAAGTGGTTATCGGCCCAAACAGTTCACTTGCCAGGAGCACGTTTCAGGAAGTTGATTTCCGTGAATTATACGATGCAATTCCGCTTGCTGTGCGCAGAAGAGGTGATATTATTGAAGGCCGGCTCGATGATGTGGAATTACGTTTTGGTGATGACCTGTTGCTTGAAGTAAATAAAGATTCGTTTGATCAATTGAAACGCAGTGGTGATTTTGTATTTACACAGGAAATTGAAAAAGAGGTTTACGATAAAAAGAAAATGCTCATTACCAGTGGCATTTTATTGATGGTAATTTTAACATCAGCCTTCGAATGGTTACCAATTATTCAGGGAGCAATTATTGGCACCATTCTTATGTTTTTATTTAAATGTATAACCATTCGTGAAGCATATCGCGAAGTGGACTGGCGTATTATTTTTGTGTTGGCTGCATTATTACCACTTGGAACTGCACTCGAAAAATCGGGCGCCGCCGAATTACTTGCCGGATATATGCAAACATATATTTCAGGGTATGGACCATTTATTACCTTGTTTACCTTATTTGCCGTAACATCTGTAATTACCAGTTTAATGTCGAACCAGGCTACAGCAGCGTTGTTGAGCCCTATTGCCATTTCATTAGGCATACAAATGGGCATTGATCCGAAACCACTTTTAATGACCGTTATGTTTGCAGCTTCTACGTGTTATTTAACACCATTAGGTTACCAGACCAATATTATGATTTATGGCCCGGGCAATTATAAATTTATTGATTTTATAAAAGTTGGCGGATTATTATCACTCCTTAGCGGCATTGTTGTTTCTTTGTGCTTATATTATTTTTACTTCTGATAAAATTATTTTGAATCAACAGCGCATATATTTTTTAGGTGAACCATTTTCGTTTCATTATTTAGCTGCTCAGGCTTTTTTTGGGGGAGATAATCAATTTGTTTCAGCAGCATCATTTGATGCGATTATTGAACAAACCCGATTGAATGAAAATAGTTTTGGTGTGATGGCAGTTGAAAATACTTTAGCCGGTGATGTGCCCGGGAATTTTATTCGGATAGCAAATAGTGGTTTAACAATATGTGGGTCTATTACCTTACCTGTCGAACTGTTTCTGGCAGCAAAAGAAAATATCTCGCTTGACCAACTATCAACAGTATACAGCCACGAAATGGCGATTAAGGAGACGAGCACGTTTTTTTCACAATATCCGCATATTCAATTTACCGCAACGCCTTCTACCTCGGGTGCTGTTAAACTGGTTGCTGAACACAATAATAAAAACATCGCAGCAATTGGCAATAAAGCGGCAATCCTGTTTTATCATTTGCAAATAATTGCCTCAAAAATTGACAATCATGCATCAAATTTCACTCGTTTTTTAATTTTATCGAAAAAAAGCCTTGCTCCACTTACAACCTTTCCCGCCAAAATAGCGTCTTTAATCCTGCAACCGTATGAAATGGAGGATTTCACGGCTCAATTCGGGGCTGATGCCATTCAACTGATCAGGCATACGGATGCACAAAATGTGTATATTGAAACTAAGGAATTATTACCCGAACAAATAATTAATATCGCCTTAAAATATGGCTATAACACAGCCGATTCAAGGGTTCTGGGCATTTACAACCATAGGTTGACTGAGGAGTTATAACCTGCGTTTGTTAAAATTGTATTTTCTTTGTGCACAGTTTGTCAACATTATTTAAGAAAGACGACCAAAATATGAGTAAAGATTTAAAGATTACACCAATTGCCGAATGGGGATTTAACTTCCAGTCCCCGCTCATAATGACCGGGCCATGCAGCGTTGAAAGCGAAGAGCAGGTGCGTGAAACTGCCCGTTTATTAAGCAATTACCAGTTTGATATCTTAAGAGGAGGTATCTGGAAACCCCGTACCCGCCCGAACTCATTTGAAGGAATCGGCAGCATAGGGTTAAAGTGGCTGAAGGATGCAGGAAATGAAATCGGTAAACCTGTTGCGACTGAGGTTGCCAACGTAAAACACGTTTACGAAGCATTACGTATGGGTATTGATGTGTTGTGGATTGGTGCCAGAACTACAGTGAACCCTTTTGCCGTGCAGGAAATTTGTGATGCTTTGCAAGGCGTAGATATTCCGGTTTTAGTGAAAAACCCGATTAATCCTGATTTAGAGTTATGGATTGGCGCTTTTGAACGTTTAAACCGCTCAGGAATAACAAAACTGGCTGCTATTCACAGAGGTTTCAGTACACACGAAAAATCAAAATACCGCAATATTCCACGTTGGAACATTCCAATTGAATTAAAACGCCGTTATCCGCAATTACCTATTATTTGCGATCCAAGCCATATTTGCGGAACACGTGATTTACTAAAAGAAGTTGCGCAAACAGCTTTAGATATCGGGTTCGATGGTTTACATCTGGAATCACATATTAATCCTGATAAAGCTTTGAGTGATGCTAAACAGCAAATTACACCCGATGCTTATGGTGAATTGATTGCATCGTTACATACACGCCAATCGATTGAACATAATTCGTTTGCAGAAAATCAACTGGAAATTTTACGTGGTAAAATCGACAGTCTCGATAACTATTTAATGGAGATGTTAAGCGAGCGTATGGATGTTGTTCGCGAAATTGCGGAATACAAACGTGAAAATAACTTAGCGATCGTTCAGCCAAGTCGTTGGACAGAAATTTTAGAAAATCGTTTAGCAACAGGAAGCCGCAAACAGCTTACCGATAAATTTGTAAAAGAATTATTCCACGCAATACATAAAGAATCTATTCATCATCAAACTGAGGTTATGTTGAATGGAGAAAATACCGAAGTGGAAAAAAAATAATTATTTCGAACAAACCACAAATAAAAAAAATCCGGAGCAGTTGTTCCGGATTTTTTATTTAGTATAACTAAATTAGTTTTTTACTTCTTTTGGAAAAAGGCTCTTAACATGCCTTGCGATTTTTGATACCATTCATCGCGCACTTCAAAGTCGAATGTAATAGATGAAAAACAAGTAACCGGTGTTGTTCCTTTGTCGGTTGCATCTATGGTAATACGATATTTTCCCGGAGGCATTTTTAATTCGTACACATTTAAAATGGTAAGGTCAATAATTGAACTTTTCATTACAGCAGGATTATCTGCATGCGGGTTAATTTTATGACCATCTAAACTGGTAATCGTAATAATATCGGCTTTTGATGATTCATCAAATACTTTTTTGCTACTCTGATTACCATTATAAATACGCAGTTCATTTGAAGGTTGTGTAATTTCAAATTCGATATATTCATTATTTCCCGGACCGGCAATACCTTCGCACCAGCATGTTTGACGCGCAAGATTTTCGCGTCCGTCGTAAGTACTGTCCTCATAAATATGGTCAGAAATATCAAATGCATAAATCGGATTGCCTGATTCTTTTAAGGTAATTCCCGGCACATTGTTTTTACAATTCGCTTTTATAAAATCGTAATAAGAAAGTGTATTGTAATCGGTATACTTAGTTGCATTATTTAATGCATCAATACCGGTAACTGTACCTGTTTGATAAGGATGTAATGAATCGGAATAGGCGATCATTGGCGTATTATAAAATAAGCGTTTAGGCATTTCCGCATCGGTTTTAAGCCATGATGACGCAGTAACACTTTTAATTGCTACCGGAATTATCGCCTGCTCGTTTACCAATGAACCTGAATTACATGCTGTCTGATTTGCAAAATGGAAAAATCCGATTTTATCTTTATCAGCAAACATAATATCATCAAATACTAATACCTGAGCTCTGTCGCCACTAACATAGGTTTTAAATTCGCTCATTTTTGATGGCAACACAGGCGTTTCATTAAATAAATCGTGTTGAATATAAAAACTATTTAAACGACCTGACCAGTTTTTTTCATACCCTAATTCATAGGTTGTATATGTTTCAGTTCTGTCGATACCGGCATTAGCTGTTGGAATGGTAAGGAAAGTCAGAATATTCGTTTCTTCATCCGGTGTAAAATTCATTTCGATGATGAAACTAATTTCCATTGAAAGCACTTCAGTATTTTTTGGTAAATACAAAGGTGTTGCGTCTGTAAATTTCAATTCGCATAAAACCTTTTTAATATTGATGCGGGTGTTATTGCGAAACATATCTACATAAATACCCATTTGTTTGAGGTTATCCATGCTGATATATTTACGAACAAATAAACGTTGCTGGAAATTTTTACGAATTTGCTCACGTGTATCAACTGCACGATCCTGAACAGTAAAAATGTCGCTAAAGGTTGAAACCGTTGCCAAATCATCTAATAATTTTGGACGTTTGCCATAACCAAATTCATTAAAATAAATTTTTAATGGCATAACTGCTGTAACGGTAGCAAAATTGGAAGTGGCATTTTTAAATTCATACACCACATCATATTTTACATCGTTGTCAAATTCCGAAACTTGTATCAATTCGTTTTGCAATACCACACCGTAGTTTGAAGTTTCAGGGTGGAGGTTACCTGTTGCTACCGACAAACCATTAAATCCGGTTTGGGCAAAAACGGAAACGCTTACGAGGCATAACAGAATTGCATAAATCTTTTTATTCATAGCTGTTGTTGTTTTTGATGCTGCTTAATTATTTATAAAAATCTTCACATCGGTGGAACAAAGGAATAAAATCCAAAATTTCACCTAAGTCACTAACTTTAATTTTTCCGAACATAACGGCCATCTGGGGATTGGTTCTTCCCCATTCTGTGTCCTCATATATCTCGTCTTTGGTTGTCACAGTACACTTCGGAGTGTCATGAAAACCTTCCTCAATGTTAAGGGTTCCGTTAGCAATTTTTACGGTGAATTGTCCACCCCGCTCCCCGGATATGTCTAAATGGAAAACAGTTTCGTAACCCTGTTCAGCCTTTTCGGGCCTGAAACGCTCTTTTAGTGACAGCACAATTTCGCGTGCTGAGATTGGTTTTTGCATGTCTTGGTTAATATTGCCGCTAAGATAAAATAATGTAGTTTATTTTTACGCTGCACTATAACAATCATCATGCCCGAACAGGTAACAAAATGCAGAATCGACAAGTGGTTATGGGCTGTAAGGCTTTATAAAACCAGAAATATTGCTGCTGAAGCGGTTAAATCCGGTAAGGTTAAAATAAATGGCGACAGCGTGAAACCCGCGTTTGAAGTGTATCCGGGCCTTATTATTACTATTCCTAAGGGTGTGGTGCGGTATCAGTTTAAGGTACTTGGCGTTATCGAAAAACGCGTTAGCGCTCCAATTTCAAAAACTTATTGTGAGGATGTCACACCTGAAGAAGAAAAAATGAAACTCACGCATCTGGAATTTATGCCGACAGCCTTTCGCGATAAAGGAACCGGTCGCCCGACAAAAAAAGAGCGTCGCGACCTGGATGAGTGGATGATGGATGAATAATTTGCTAATAATCAGCTAAATAAATCACTATGAAAACATTTTTGATTTCCCTTTTAATTTGTTGTTTTGCCACCACCGTTTCGGCTCAGGCCGGCTATTATGTTGGCGGAAGGTATGTGATGCCGCACGGTGTTGCACTTATCGACCCTGTTCCGGGTTTTGGCGCTGCTATAGGATTTGCCAACCATTTAGAAGTTTCTGATGCATTCCAGTTATTGTATCGGGGTGAGGCAAATACCCTGGCTGCCTCCTATAATTTTTTCGACTATATGAACCCGCAGAAAGCCCCAATTCTGCAACTATTCCGATGGTATTCGTTTTCTGCAGGATTTAGTCCGGCCGTGGTTGTTGGTGAGGATATCAAGGTGTTCGGTGGCATTGAAGCCGCATATGTGGCTTTGGCTACAGGTCCGATTTCAGATGGTATTTTTTATCCTGACACCTACACATTGGAAGGTAATTCATCAAGTGTAAATATGTTCGATTACGAAGATCATCTTAACGGCTCGTTCAATTACGGGCTAAACCTGGGTGTTAGCACCGGTTTAGGCGCTTTTAGCATTGTAGCGAAATATTACCTGCAGGTTGGAAATACCTCATCAAAATATACCGCCAGCGAAAAAAGAGGCGTTCTCACAAATATCGTATCCCTGGATATTGCTTTTTATCCTTTTTATGATTGATGGGTTTATTTATAGTTTTAAAATAAAAAAACCACTTCAATTGCATAATTCGCAACTAAAGTGGTCGGCTATAAAATATTTAGCAATTATTTAATGCGCATCCTTATATTCCGGTTTTACTAATTCCGGGAACAACTTTTCAAATTTTTCCACTTTTTTAGCCACTACGTAAACGCAATAGGGCTGATCAGGGTTTTTAGCGAAGTAATCCTGATGATAGGTCTCAGCCGGCCAAAACACGCTTAACGGAGCTAACTCTGTCACAATTTTATCGCTGTAATACCCACTGGCATCAAGTTTTGTGATATAAGCCTCTGTTGCAGCCTTTTGTTCATCTGAAGCATAGAACACTACTGAACGGTATTGAATGCCTGCATCCGCGCCTTGACGGTTCAGGGTGGTTGGATCATGGGTTTTCATGTGAATGTCGAGCAGGGTTTCATAACTGCACAATTTTGGGTCGTACACAATCTGAACACATTCGGCATGTCCGGTAGTATCGGTGCAAACTGCAGTGTAGGTTGGATTTTCCATCTTGCCCCCACTATAACCGCTTTGAACGGACATCACGCCGATGCTTTCTTCAAAAACGGCTTCCGTGCACCAGAAACAGCCGCCGCCAAAAGTGGCTTTTTCCCATCCATTTTGCTGGATTTCAGCATCTGTATATGTTTTTCTCATAGCTAATATTTCTTTTTGATCTTTTTTGTCAACCTTCAGTTCAGGCTCCACATTTTTAGCAGAACATCCTGCCACAGTAATTATGGTAACCAATAATGCTGCTGTAATAATATTTGTCTTCATTATGTTCTTATTTAATAACCACATACGCAAACATAACACAAACAGTTGTGTTCAAAGTTTCAAACTTAACAATGTTTAACACCGCTTGCAAAATCGGTTTGAAAAGGAAGTTTGCCAATAGCCAAAGTTGTGCATTTTATTGTGTGTTGCACCGTTCCAATATTTTCTATATTTGCGTTATGCATCCAATCAAAATTGCTGTTCATGGTGGTGCGGGCACTATGCCTAAGCGCTTAATGACACCCGAAATAGAAAGCGCCTGTCATCTCGCATTAAAAAATGCATTGGATGCCGGATATCAGTTAATGCAACAAGGTGGAAATGCAGTTGATGCTGTTGAATCTGCAATTAAAGTGCTTGAAGATTTCGAATTATTTAATGCAGGTAAAGGCGCCGTATTTACACATGAAGGCAAACACGAAATGGATGCCAGCATCATGGATGGTAAAACAAAACGCAGCGGTGCTGTTGCAGCGGTAAATAATATTAAAAATCCGATATCGCTGGCAAAAGCAGTTTTATTACGTTCAGAACATGTTTTATTATTGGGTGCAGGCGCAGAAGTGTTTGCTAAAGAACAACAAATTCCTTTTGAAAACGATGCATATTTTTTCACTCAATTTCGTTTTGATCAATTACAAAAAGCAAAACAACGTGATATTATTGTTTTAGATCATGTTGATGATAAAAAATTCGGAACTGTAGGTTGTGTTGCTATGGATGCAAATGGAAATCTTGCTGCGGGAACATCAACCGGTGGTATGACAAATAAATCGTTTGGCCGTGTGGGGGACTCTCCTATTATTGGTTCGGGCACTTATGCAAATAATGCAACCTGCGCAGTAAGCTGCACCGGACATGGTGAATTTTTTATTGAAAATGTTGTTGCTTACGATATTTCTTGTCTGCTGGAATACAAAGGACTTTCTTTAAATGAAGCATGTGAATTAGTAATTAATCACAAATTAAAATCAATTGACGCAGAAGGCGGTTTAATTGCAATTGATCATAATGGTAATATCTGTTTACCATTTAATACCAAAGGGATGTATCGCGGATACCGAAAAGGTGATGATGATATTTTTACGGGAATTTATTGAAGCAATTTAATGCTGCGCCTGCAAGGCCATTTTTCTCATTTTTAAATCGTATTGCATACCGGCGCTCAGCAAATGAAATATCATGTGTTCGATATTTAATCCGGAGTATTCTTTATTGTCGAGTGAATTATAACGCAATTCTTGTCCATCAATAATAACTACTTCTCCACTGCCGATAATTTCAAGATAACGTTCTTCTTTAATAATTACGCCTGTATCTTCACTAATGCCGATGCCGGTTAATTTTGGATATTCTGCAACGGCAACCATTAATCTTCCGAAGCGACCGCGATTTACAAAATGTGAATCGATAATTGCATTATTTATAAAACCCAATCCCGACATCATCATTGCCTTACCACGTTTTACTGCTTCTGACGGTGTGCCACCATTTATCATTTTTCCACTTTGTGCCATTGCACCTGCACTGGTTCCGGCAATTACAAAATCTTTTTCATGCTGATAACGATCATGTAAAATATCTAATGCCTGTGTGTCTAAAAATACCTCACTTAATTTTTCCTGATTACCACCGCTGAACATTAATCCGTCGCATTTTTTTAATCGCGCAAGAATATCTTTTTTGTTTGCATCATTTTTAGTTTTGAGATGCATGATACCTAACGAATGAATTCCGATATGTTCAAAAGCAGCTTTGTATTCTTTTGCAATTTGTCTTGGAATTCCGCTTGCAGTTGTCACCAATTCCAATCGCGTATCGCGACCCTTCATTTCTTTAACGATACGTTTTAAAACATCCAATTTATCCTGAGATTCGGTATTCCGTTCCTCAGACCCCCCCACCGCAATAAGCGTTCCTTTAGGTGTCATAATAATAATTGAGTGGGGCAAATATAAATACACGGGAACGCGGATGACGCGGATAGAACTGATTTTGTCGGATTATTTATTAAAAAAACCTAGTTACACTAGCATTTTGCGGTGTGGATAAAAAACAAATATCCTGTTTGAGCCTTACAGAGGTCAATTCGTTTAAATTACGCCTTTGTACTACGATAAATTCCCTTTCATTTGTCCTATCGATTCGTAAATCCTGCATGTAAGGACGCATTCAATTCGTCCCTACATACAGGATTTACTCACATTTTCTATTAAAATAAAAATCAATTCTCCCCAATAAAATCAACAAACAAAACAACCACATCCCACCAAAAATAAGCGGTCTGCCGCAGCGAATTCATCGTTCCTTTCAACATCAAGAAAAAAATGTTATTTATCGAAGTTTTACCACAAAGAACCGAAGGCCGCTAAGTAACGCTAAGAAAAAAATGTTTAGATTTTTGTGTTTAAAGAATTCCACAGCGACCCACCCCGCCGGCCTGCGCCTGCCGGTTGGCAGGTTTCAAAAAAATCCGTCCCCATCCCTTTCCGCTTTAGCGGCCCATCCCACCATCCACCCCAAAACAATCCGTCCCATATCCGTTCAATCCGTTTAATCCGTGCCTGCCTGCCGTGGCAGGTTCCTTTTTAAAACATATCCCTAAAAATCATAATTTGTCCACCCCATCCGTAAATCCGCTATGTAAGGGCGGATGCAATTCGCCCCTACATACCGGATTTACTATCTTTTTCGAAAAAATTAAAAACTCCTCCCCATCAAAAAAATCACACCAAATCAAACCCACCCTCCAAAAATCCGTTCCCATCCCTTTCCGCTTTAGCGGCCCATCCATCCATTCCCCCAAAAAAAATCCGTCCCATATCCGTTTAATCCGTTCAACCTGTGTTGCCTTTAACCACACCATCCAAAAAAATCAGCGAGTATCATCAAACATCAAATAAAAAATCAGCCTAATCCGCATAAATCAGCGACCCGCCCCGCCGGGTTCAGCGTTCCCTTTTTCACATCACCCAACCACACCATCAAAAAAAAATCAGCGAGTATCACCATCCATCAAATAAAAAAATCAGCTCAAATCACTTCAAATCAGCGACCCGCCCCGCCGGGTTCCGCGTTCCTTTTACCACACCTACCAAAAAAATCCGTCCCCTATCCGTCCAACCCGTCCAATCCGTGTTCCTTTTAACCCAAATTTCCTTATTTTTAGCGCAAAGAACATCGAAAAATGAAAATCCTATCTACCGCAGTGATGAAGGGCCCGAACTACTGGAGTATTCGCAGGCATAAGTTAATCGTAATGAAACTTGATTTAGAGGAAATGGAAGCCATGCCCACGAACAAGATTCCGAATTTTCGTGAGAATTTAGAAAAAATGATTCCTTCCCTATATGAACATCGCTGCAGTGAAGATCATGCAGGAGGATTTTTCAAACGCGTGGAAGAAGGCACCTGGATGGGTCATGTTATTGAACACGTAGCACTCGAATTACAAACCCTCGCCGGACTTGATACCGGATTTGGAAGAACACGCAGCACAAAAACACCGGGTGTTTATAATGTTGTTTATTCCTATCTCGAAGAAAAAACCGGTTTATATGCAGGTCAGGTAGCCGTGGAATTTTGTCAAGCCCTGGCAAGCGGAGCCGATTATGATATCACCCCGCACATTCAGCGCATGAAAGAAATTCGTGAGCAGGAACGTTTAGGGCCATCAACAGGAAGTATAGTTGAAGAAGCTATTAAGCGTGATATTCCTTACATCCGATTAAATCGCCGTTCACTGGTGCAATTAGGTTGGGGAATTAATCAGCGCAGAATTCAGGCAACCATTGCAAGCACCACTTCAAATATTGCAGTAGAAATTGCCTGCGATAAAGAAGAAACAAAAAATTTATTAGGTCAGTTAAATATTCCGACACCGCGTGGTGGTTCTGCTTATGATAATGATGATCTTGAAACAATTGTTCGCAGAATTGGATATCCAATTGTAATAAAACCAATTGATGGCAATCACGGTCGTGGTTCAACAATGAATATTAAAAATTGGGATGAAGCAGTTGCCGCATTAAAAAAAGCAAAAGAAATTTCACGCTGGAGTATCGTTGAACGTTATGTGGAAGGATATGATTTCAGATTATTGGTTGTAAATTATAAATTCGTTTCAGCAGCATTAAGAAAACCGGCTGCGGTAATGGGTGATGGACAACATACCATTAAAGAATTAATTGATCATGTAAATAGTGATCCACGTCGTGGGTACGGACATGAAAATGTGTTGACATCAATTAAATTAGATGACCATACATTACGTTTATTAGAAAAATTAGGTATGGATGAAAATTCCGTTCCTCGAGATGGTGAAGAAATATTTTTAAAATCAACCGCAAATTTATCTACCGGTGGCACTGCAACAGATGTGACTGATTATATTCATCCATATAATATTTTCACTGCAGAAAGAATTGCGCGTGTAATCGGATTAGATATTTGTGGTATTGATATTATGAGTAAAGACCTTTCAGTTCCTATGACCGAAAATGGTGGCGTGGTGCTGGAAGTAAATGCTGCTCCGGGTTTCCGCATGCATCTTGCACCAAGCGAAGGCATTGGCCGCAACGTTGCTGAACCGGTTGTAGACATGTTATTTCCTGCAGGTTCTAAAGGCAGAATTCCTATTGTTGCTGTTACCGGAACAAATGGTAAAACAACTACAACGCGATTAAATGCACATATTGCAAAAACAATGGGATATAAAGTTGGATTTACTACAAGTGATGGTATTTATATCCAAAACAGAATGATGGAAAAAGGCGATTGCACCGGACCTGTTTCTGCGAAATTTGTGTTGATGGATCCAACTATTGATTATGCAGTTTTAGAATGTGCACGAGGTGGATTATTAAAAGCAGGTTTGGCTTTTGATAAATGTGATATTTCTATTGTTACTAATGTAACTGCCGATCATATCGGATTAAAAGATATTGATACCGTAGATGAAATGGCGAAAGTAAAATCGGTAGTTCCTGAAACAACACGTAAAGAAGGATATGCAATTTTAAATGCCGATGATGATTTAGTATTTGATATGCGCAAAAATCTGGAATGTAATTTAGTGTTGTTTAGTATGGATGAAAATAATCCGCGCATTAAAGCACATTGCGAACGCGGTGGTGTAGCTGCGGTATTGGAAGATGGTTGGGTAAGTATTATTAAAGGCACATGGAAAATACGCGTAGAAAAAGTGGTAAATATTCCGCTCACGTTAGGTGGTAAAGCAGCGTTTATGATTCAGAATATTTTACCATGTGTTGCAGCAGCATTTGTTCAGAATTTTAAAATTGAAGATTTAAAACTCGCATTAAATACATTTATCCCATCGCCTACCATGACACCGGGACGCATGAATGTATTTAAATTTAAACACTTTGAAATGCTGGTAGATTTTGCACATAATCCTGACGGCTTCCAGGCAATCAGTAATTATTTGGCAAAAGTAGAAATGCATCCAAAGGTAGGTGTAATAGCCGCAGCCGGCGATCGTCGCGATGAAGACATTCGCGAATTAGGACGTATTGCAGGTCGCATTTGATGAAATAATTATTCGTCAGGACAAAAATCTGCGTGGTCGCACCGATGAAGAAATAATGAATTTATTAAAAGAAGGAATTTTCGAAATGAATCCCAACATGCCGGTAATATGTATCAACCCTGAAGCCGATTCGATTAAATATTGTATCGAAAACGCAAAAAAAGGTTCACATATCACAGTATGTTCCGACGTAATTGCTGAAGCCCTCGATTTAATCATGCAATACAAAGAAAAAGATGACCAATTTGAATTTCATAGAGAGGAAATTCCGAATGTGCATTGATGAAAATTAAATTGTCATAATTAATAAAACATTTTAATTAAAATGTTTTGGGCGTGCCCCTAAAGCGAACGACCATTTGTTTCTTACAAATGAAATTGAAAATTAATTAATAAAAAAGATTTGGGGCGTACCCCTAAAGCGAACGACCATTTGTTACCAAACAAATGGTCGTTCTGCTTTAGGGTCGGGCTATCCGCTACAACTCCTCGCCTCGTTCCTCGGCTGTGGGGTTTCCGCTACTATCCCTCACGCGTTGCAATTTAATTTTTACTATCCATGTTCATGCTGGATTAAATTGATGCGAACATCTTTCATGTCAGAGCAAGGTTGTAAAGTTGTGAACCAATGATGTCCGAGCATGGTTCTTACATCCCAAAAAATAAACCAACTGTAAAACCCTGCGACATTGCAACACGGAATTAGATTACATTAATTCATAATAAAATTGTAGGCTAAGTTTTACAATTAAAACTTTGTCTTTTCCGTTATTATCAAAACCACAATTGAAAACATTTTTTATCCTCCTTGCATTTGCGTCGTTGGTGACAACTGTTTTCTTAAAAAGGACAACCCAACGATTATCGCGCAGAACTCTAAACGGTTTCCGGTAATTATAAATAGATTTTTGCGCAATCCTGATACGATAACATTTTATGCATGCAATGATTTAACAAATGCCTTGCCGAAATATATGGGCAAACATCAACTTGCAGATACTATTTTAATGGAGCATAATGGCACCTATATGACGAAGGGATTCTATTGCAGGAGATCTATAATAATGCTAAATGTTATGGCAACGCCGATTTTACAGGTCTGGATATTGTGGTTGATTATGAAACAACTGTTCCTATGGTTTACTATAACAATGGTAATCCGGAAAATAAAATAATTTATGCCTATTTCCCTGTATATATCATTAACAATAATTCTTCGGAGCGATATTTTAACTTCGATACAGGATGTGCCTTGGGAATCCAAATGAAAGATTCTCCATTTTACGAGCCTATCGAATATTTTGAAATGCCAATGAATTGTTTTGATATGAATTATTGTGTAAAATTATTAACGGGTGAATTTGTTTTGTTACTATTTAAAAAATATCAGGGAGATACAACAGGTCCCTTGCGTATTAGGATAAAAAACTCAGGTAATACATTATATAGCGCGCCTTTTAATGCAAGTTATAATAAATCACAAATAAATTTTGGTGCAAATTATGAGAAAGTGATAAAACCAAATCCTAATACCTTGAGTAATATATATCGTTATTTCTTAGGCCGCATACCACAAAAGTTTTTAATACCGAATTCACAATATCAGGTATCTCCTGAAATATTACACCACTAGTTTTAGCATTTCTCTTTTTTCCTGCACATTTTCCTTACCTTAGCAGGTCAACTTTGCAGCAACTTGTCCGAATTGCAACATATCAAACTATCCGAACTCATCCAAAAGGTGGAAGACACTTTGCGCAATACTTTGGCAACGAGCAATACTGGATTATCGCAGAAATATCCGGACATAAATTTTACGCCAACAACGACCGTCACTATTTTGAGTTTATTGAAAAATCGGAAACATCGAATGACCCGATTACTAAAATAAGGGGTGTTTCTTGGGTGTCGGGTTCGCAGCGGATTAAATTGTTTGAACAGGAAACGGGACAATTATTTACAAACGGTATTCAGGTTTTGGTGAAGGTGAAAATTGAGTTTCACAAAGTATATGGCATGCAATTGGTAATGCAGGATATTGACCCTTCATTTACCTTAGGCAATCTTGAATTACAACGAAGAGAAACATTACACAAATTAGCTACCGGTTTTCCGGATATTATTCAAAAAATAGGTGCCCATTATATCACCCGAAATAAAAAAATAAACATCCCTCCTGTTATTCAAAAAATTGCTATTATCGGTTCGCCAAATTCGGAGGGTTATATCGATTTTACACATACCGTTTCATCCAATCTATTTGGTTATAAATTTAGTATTGATATCTATCAGTCTACCGTGCAGGGTGGTGACGCAGAATTTGAACTGATCAATAAATTAATTGCCATTCACGAATCCGGTAAAGCCTACGATTGTGTGGTAATTATTCGTGGTGGTGGTGCAAAATCAGATTTTTTGGTATTTGATAAATTTAAATTATCATTGGCAATTGCAAAATTTCCGATTCCGGTAATTACAGGTATTGGTCATCACAACGATGTGAGTATTGTCGATATGATGGCACATACCAGCACTAAAACGCCAACAAAAGCTGCGGAGTTTATTATTTCGCACAACAGACAATTTGAAGAGGAACTGCTCATCTTGCAAAAAGCAGTGGTGATAAAATCACAGCAGATGTTGAGTATTCAAATGCAGCGTATTCATATGGCGAATACCACAATTGTGAATCAGGCGAGGACATATATTAACTTTCACAAAGATAGTTTAACAGGTTTACATCAAATTATTACGAATAATACCAAGTCAATTTTATATGCGCTGCAAACCAACTTAGTACACCTGCTCAACCAAATGTTATCTCAACCCAAAATAACCACTGCTAACAGGCAAAACGAGCTGAACAATCAAATCTCTAACTTAAAAGTTTTTTCACAAAAATTTCTCGTAAATCAAAAGGGTTATGTAAATCATTATATATCTTTAATTAACCTGATGAAACCGGATAATATTTTGAAAAAAGGATTTGCAATTATTGCACAAAACGGGAAAATTATCAGCGATAGTGAAAATATTAAAAAGGGAGATGAATTAACCATCACCATGGAAAAACATATTATTTCAACAACTGTAAATACAAAAACTGACAATGAAGGAACTCACTTATGAAGCGGCTTATGCCGAATTAAAACAAATAGCTGCTGAAATTGAAAATGAATCAGTATCGGTGGATGTGCTTGCTGAAAAAGTAAAACGTGCTTCGGAATTGATTGCTTTTTGTCAAACCAAATTGCGCTCTACCGAGCAGGAGGTGAATAATATTATCAAACAAATGGAGACTAAAACTACGCCGGGTTAAAATTTTTTATATCATTTACTACTTATTGTATCTTTTACAATAAGTAAATTATTAATAAAATGAAAAAGGTGATTGCCGAAACAATCACCTTTTATTTTAGTTATAAACTAAGCTTATTGCTTAACAAAATTCGCAGCAGTAACTACTCCACCCTGATTAATACTTACAATATATAAGCCCGGAGCAAGTGATTCTGTATCGAGAATCAACATGTCTTCATCGTTTGTGTAAGAAATATCTTCAATTACACGTCCCGACATATCGGTTACAGTAAGTAAAATTTCATCAGTTGATTCAGAATTGAAGTCAACATAAATGAAATCAGATGCAGGGTTTGGATACAGTGCAATTTCTGTTGTTTCAGTCATATCATCCATTCTGCAAGCTGCGGTAGTAAACGTTGCCAGCGGAGAAAACGCGCTGAATGTTCCGGCGCAATTACTGCGTACTTTCCATTCATAAGCGGTAGCACAAGTTAAACCGGAAATGGTTTTCTGGTTTGTATTTGCTTTTTTCTTCGACCACGTTACGGTTCCAACCTGGCGATAATAAATCTGGTAATAATCGATACCGGATTCAACAGTCCATTTTAATTTTTCAGCAGTTGGACCTGAAGGAATTGCGGCTACGGTAGCAGGAGGTGTTGCGCAAGGAATTCCATCACCGGCAATAATTGCAGTGTTGGCAGTTGCCTCATACGCAAAATCTTTAATGGTGTAAGTTACCGGACCGACAGTACAGTTTAAACGCATCCATCCATAGTGTAAAGTTCCACCTGAAATAAATTTAACGCCAAGATACTTGTCGCCTGCATTGGCAAATGGTGCATAGGTAACGCTGCTGTACATTGAAGCTAACCAACCAACATTGGTTCCATTGGAAATAAACCCTAAAGCGGGGCCAATTAAGTCGCCTGCATCTAAGGCACTACCATACGGTAAAATAGCTCCGGTATAACCGGCAATCATGTTTGATGGACCACCATAACCATAAGAGCTTAGGTTACCAATTGCATAAACCCAACTCCAGTTACCTGCAGTGTTTGAGTTTGCAAACAGGAGGAAATCACCGGTAGAATCGGCATCCATATCGATGGAAACCAGATCTCCCGAAACTCCTGTAAAGTCCGTTATGTCTGTGTAAACAATTTGGGCATCAGCATTTGCAGCTGTGGCCATGAACGCGCCCGCCATGGCAGAATAAGCAGCTAATTTGCCACCTTTTCTTGGGTAAATGTTTTTTTTCATAAAACACACAATTTTATTAATTAAAGAACAGATAGAACGAATTTAAAAGTAATATCGGAGAATGGCAAATGGATGGGCTAATTTTAACACAATCAATACATAATATATTGATTATCTGATAGTTATAAATGTAAAAAAATTAACTTTTTTGAAAAAACGCAGGTTTCCCGTGCCAAATTTGTTATGCTAAGGGTTAATCAAGGCTTTCAAACAGGTTATTTTCTGCGAAAACAGTATTCAAAACAGAATTTTAGCTGTCAGTTTGAATAATTAATTTTTATTTAAATACACCAATTAATTCATATGAATAGGAAAGTATATTATTAGATAACTAGTTTAAAGTATGCAATTAATTCAACCCGATAATAATAAATATTGCCAAAAAACGTTGTTTGTTATTACCCGGCAATTTAGTTTTTCCCTTATTGCATGAAAACACCCATTTGAATAACCTTTTTATTTAATGGAAAACCCAATGTTATGCCCAAATTTTATTTATGTTTAATATTGATAACAAGTTTATCAGTATCTGCCATTGCACAAAACCCTTACCTAAAAACAAGTATTTATTTTGAAACAGATAAATATTTGCTCACGCCGGAACACCTTCCGATATTAGATAACTTAATTGCAGATTTAAGTGGGAAACAAATTATTAAAGTAGTGATTCGTGGGAATACCGATGCAGATGCAGATAGTTTGTATAATTTAAAATTATCGGAAAAACGCGCTACCAGTGTTTCAGATTATTTATCTGAAAAGGGTTTAGATAAAACCAAATTTGTGAAAGATTATTATGGGGAGAATAAACCTAAATCAACAAATTCGAATGAAGTTGGCAAACAACAAAATCGCAGGGTAGATATTATTATTACATATAAAAATCCAATACCGGATGGTGCACAACCTATTGTTGAAGTAGCAGAAGAAATTCAACAAACACCTAATGAAAATTGTGATAAGGACACTATTGTTTATTTACCGGGTGGCTCACAAATAAAAATGAATGCCTGTGAGTACCGATTAAAAAAAGATTGTATTAGTTTTAAGGAATATATAACTCCGGAATCCATACGGGAAGCGGGTTTAACAACTATTGATGACAATGGTAACGAACTACTTTCAGGTGGGATGATAACATTTGAAACTTGTGATACCAATTGTTTAAACGAACCTGCTTATGTGCGTTTACCGGTTCCGTGTAACCTTAGCATGAATATGTTATTGTATACACTGAATGGTGATAGTACGTGGAGCGATCCACAAAATCAAATTCGTGTAGTTTCACAAGGTGGAAATTTATTTTATGAATTTCCAATTCAATGTGCTTACAATAAAAATGTAAATACCGATAATAATATAAATAATAATAATCGAACAAGTAAAAATGTTGATGTACCGGTGTCAAATGGAAATAACAAATCGAATAATTCGGGCAGGTCAATAACATTCAATTGCGATGTAGTGACAAGTGGAGTGGGAACCGGTAAAATATCCAGGGTGCTTACACCCAAAACCAAGTTTAAAGCTGAAAAAGGGATGACACTTAATTCAGTAACAATTTCGAGTACTTGTCCTTTAGGACAGTACGTTGCCAAAATAAATAGGCGTGGAACAAAGGCGGAATTTGTTAACCTGGGATGTTTACCCCAAACAGCAGAAGTGCGCATCATTGCTACAAAAGATTCAGCTCAAATAGTAACAGGTTATAAAAGTTTACGCTTGCTCACCGATGTAAAATTTCGTAAGCGTTGTGATACAAATCCTAAATTAATAAAAGTAAATAGTTTAGATTTTATTGGTCCAAAACTGGAAGAAAATTTCAGGATGTAATAATTGTTTATTTTTTTAGGATGAGATATTGATAAGGTAATAAATCCATTGTTGCAGATAAAGTAATTTGTTCATTAGTAATTGCATTTATCCAATCACCCTGCAAGGTTGCATCAATTGAAATTGTCTGATTTAAATTTCTGGCATTTACAATTGTTAAAACTGTTTCATCTGTTGTATATTTTTTAAATATGGCAACATTAGCATTCGTATAAGTTTGCAGCGTGCCATATCGTAATGCATTTGAATTTTTATAAAATTGTAAAATTGATTTATACTGTGCGTAAATATTTGGATTAATTGTCCAGTTAATAGACCCTGAGTAAGCTCCTGCGCTGCTCACACCAACTTCCTGACCGCAATATAACATTGGAACACCCTGTAAATAGTAAGTTATTACCGAAGCAGCAACAGCACCTTCCTGACCACCATAAACATTTGGTGCAGGATTTATGTTAGTTTCATCATGATTCGTAATAAAACGTAATTTTTGTGCACCGGCAGGAACTACACCATATTCTGATGTATTTGTAGAATACAGAACACTGACATACGAACTGGCAGAAAATACATTTTTAATACTGGTTAAAAAGTTCCATGAAAAATTTAATTGAAATCCTGCAGTAAAATGATCAGCGCGAGCACCTTCAGCTAATAAAATTAAATTTTTATCCTTATTATTTTTTAATGAATCCAATGCCTGTTTCCAAAAATCAAATGGCACATAATCAGCCGCATCACATCTGAACCCGTCAATATCTGCTTCTGCCACCCAATATTCCATTGCATCAATCATAGCAAGGCGCATATCAGCATTGGTAAAATTCAAATCAGCAACATCGTTCCAGCCGGTTCCGGGCGGACTAATGATATTACCCGAACCATCAACAGAATACCAACCTTCGTTATCAATCCAATTGTTATCCCATGCTGTGTGATTCGCAACCCAATCTAATATTACGGCTATATTTCTGCTATGTGCCTCTTTAACAAGGGTTTGCAAATCGGTTAAAGTTCCTAAATCCGGGTTTACAGCAGTATAATCCTTAACACAATAAGGCGAGCCAAAAGAATTCAAGTCTCCAACAGGAAATATCGGCATCAACCAAATAGTATTAATACCCATTCCTTCTATTGAATCGAGTCGTGCGGTTACCCCCTGTAAGTTATGCGTAGTGCTCAGTGCAGGCACATTTACTTCGTACATCACGATATCTGCTATTGCCGGTGTTTCAAAGGGCAATTCTTCAGGCGTTGGGGTTGTTTTACAGGCAAAAAATAATAAACTGCTAAAACAGTAACCCAATATTATATATAAGTAGCGTTTATTCATTGCATAAAATTACAAAATAATAAAACTAAATGTTTTATCAAGTATTTATGTCTAAACAACTGCGAATCAAACGAATGTAATAATTATAACAATACAATTGTTAACACCCATGAGCGAAAATTTTCAATTTATCATTTTAACATAGGTGGGAATATTGTAACAAATTAATACTGTAATGTAACTAATTTCAGATATACCGATACATCTTTGCATCATACATACATCTCCGATTTATTGAGCGGAAAAAAAATATAGCTGACGGAAAATTATACATCTAAACCATTCCGTAGCCGGTTAATTAAGCGTTCAATATTTTAAAATGTTAATTATGAAACTAACACACACAATTGCTATTATTATAGCCATGCATATCTATGTCCACAAACCAAACCGGCGGGGTATCATTTTTGTAAATGATGAGGTTGGCCATCGAGGGGGGCCACCTGCAGCCAATTGGACTTCGTTAAATGGTAATCCTGCAGGTTGTTATAAATCAACCGATCAATCATCAGGAACATGGTATTATAACAGTTCAGCAATTTATAATACTGACTTATCTGCTTATTATGGTTATAATCTGCATTTTGATTTAAAACAAAATGCCAATACTTTTCAAACTAACGAACCTGATGTGATGATTTGTAAGGCTGATGGCACAAGAATAGTTTATAACACATCAATAAATCCGGTACAACGTGGACATCCTATATAGTTCCATTAAGTGAATTTGGATGGAAATACAATACACTTGGCGGAGCTGCAGTTTCTTACAATGATATGATTTCTTTTTTAACCAATATCCAGGTAATAAAAATACGTGGTGATTATTCTAGCATCACTACTGAAACTGACTGGCTTGATAATGTATTAATTGCGCCGCCAATGTTATTGCCAATTGGATTAATAAACTTTTCATGCACTACAACTGCATGGAATACAATATCCGAGAGCACCTGCAGCTATTTTCAGGTTGAAAAAAGTTTTAATAATGGCTATAGTTTCGATTCTATAGGAACTGTATTTGCAGATGCATTTTCGAATGAAATTGCAACCTATATATTTTTGGATAATGATTTTACAAATAGCAGTTATTATCAACTTAAATCAGTAGATATTGATGGAACAGTTACTTATTCTGATATTATATTTAATGAATATCATGCCCAACAACAGTTTACTTTATATCCAAACCCTACTTCGGAATAATTCATATTGATGCACATGCATCAGATTTATATAAAAACACCATTGTTGTATATGACATTGCACAACATATTGTGTATGCTGAAACTCAGGTTTCGAAACAAACAATAAAACCTTGAATTTAAAACATCTTATAGATGGAATTTATTTGATGGAAATAACTACTATAAATCAAAAACACAATTATCTGATACAAATTTTACATTAAATTAAACTATGTATATATTATATATAGTAACGCAAACAATAAATAAAAGCATGAATCGATTTTTACAAATCTTAATACCCATTTTAAGTGTTGGTGAAAATGCAGTCCAGGGATTTTCAGCATATTGTAATCCAAATATTGAAGCGGAACGTTTACTCAGAACTACTGATGCAAAAGGCGCCGGAGATGCCTGTGATATCGGTTTCAATACAAAAAATTTCAGCGCAGATGGCACTTTTGATACCAATTTAGCAGGTGTGGTTTTAAAATTATTACCTAATCCGTTTGTTACAGCTACACTATCATCGGTTGAAGCAAAATTCAGAATAACAGAAAAAGGCCCTGTGTTTGCCCGTTTTTCTTACAGCATCGATTCAGGGCAACCGCCGGCCGGAAAACGGGGATTGGTGGCGGCGATAGGAAGCGTAGGTGGGCTACAGGTCGATTAAATATTACCTACCTGAATATTTATGGTAGCGTTGATTTAATCGATGAAGATGGTGATGGTTACGGCATTTATATCGATTGTGATGATACAAATCCCGGCATACATCCTGATGCGATAGAACTATGTAATGATATTGACGAAGATTGTGATGGTGTAGCAGATGAATTAACAGCTTCAATAACACCCACAGGTATTCTTAATATCTGTAAACATGATTTTATAACATTAAATACAGCTCCGGGCTACGCGAGTTATCAGTGGTTAAAAAATGGTTACATTGTACCGGGTGCAACCAATGATTCAATTGTTACAGAAAAACCCGGTTATTATCAGGTAATAGTAACTGATGGTGTGTGTTTAGATACTTCAGCAGTGCAGGCTGCAGTAAAAGAAAATCCTTTTGCTAATATTTACTGGCCTGAAGGTTTAGATTTGTGTTTTGATGATTCATTAAAAATAAAAGCAGTTTTGAAAGCTATACCTGGCAATGGTATAAAGACGGAATAGCAATTCCATTTGAAAATTATTACAAAATGCTAGCTACGGAAGCAGGTGCCTATTATTGTGAAATCATCACATTTTATGGTTGCGCACGAACTACAGATACGATCAACATTATACAATCTTGTAAACTGGGTAATGGAAATTCCAATAATATGATTCTAAGCCCAAATCCGGCAACAGAAGAATTGAATATCAGTTTCAATAGCGGAAATAACTACTCAGGATCTGCAATTATCAATTTTATGCATATAAACGGTCAGATAGTTTCAACTGAAACAGTGTCTATATATAATGGAAATTTAAATTATACTATTAACGTAAACAGTTGGCCATCAGGCATCTATACAATCTGCTATCAACGGAAAAACATACACAAACAAAATAGTTGTAAACTAAAATAAAATTTAGAATAATGATTTATTTTTTGTATATTTGGAAAGGTGGAAAACTGTAATTATTCAACCTCCCGAAAATAAAATCAATCAATATAAACTTACATCCACAGTTTGAATTTTATTTAAAGAAAATTACAGCAGCAAAGTATTCCTTACGGTTTATTTTGCTGCTTTATAAATTATAATGACGTTATATCAAAAATACCGAAAATCATTGCGTAAGCTGCTCATCGTATTGGCCGGATTGTTTTTATTTTATATACTGGCTGAAGTCGCATTGGCAAAGGTTTTTCTTAAAAAAATAGAATCTGGTATTACTGCGGGATTAAATGAAAAAATAAACGGTGAAGTTGGTTTTGAACATTTAGGAATCAGTATTTTCGACAACTTTCCTAATGTTTCAGTTACTGTAAAGAATCTGGATATGCAGGGTCCAAACTATCCGGTTACTAAAGTATCTGTGTTTAAGGCCGGTGAAATAAATCTGCACATCAAAATTTCACAATTAATTCAGGGCAAAATTGCCTTTAGCAAAGTTTCCATAAAAAATAGTGAAATAAATATATCCCGACTACAAAACGGTTTGATGTCGACCAATAATTTGTTTGTAAAAAAAGAAGAAAGTGCTGATACCTCAACAACAACATCTTTACCAATAAGCAATATCGAGTTGAATAAAGTACGTATTATGATTGAAGATACTGTTATAGCTGACAGCAGATTTGATTTTACCTTCACGAGATCAGAAATGCATATAGCAGCGGTTGACAGTGGATATCAATTTGAAACAGAAGATAACATATTTGTAAAAACACTCACCTTTAGAATAGAACGTGGTGGTTGTTTTGAAAATACAGGGATTAAAAGCAAACTAAAAATTCAGTGGAATCCTGATGCAAAGCTAATTACATTTTTACCATCCACATTAACGGTTAAAGAATCCAGTATTTTTTTAAAAGGAACAGTTTTAAATGATTCGCTACCGCAGGTGAATTTGCTTTTTAATGCACCAAAAACCAGTATGCCCGAAGCGGTCAAACTGGTAAGTAATTATACAAGAGAAAAATTGGAGGGCTACAATTTCACGGAACCGATAAATGCAACTCTTACTCTAACCGGTGAAATGATTCCAAATATTCCTTTAGATATTGATTTGTTTTTTCGAGCCGTAAAGAATCAATTTACAACACCCAAACAAACATTTGAAGAGGTTACCCTAAAAGGACACTACACCAATCACCTGAGCCCCTGGTTAGTTAAAAACGAAGCAAACAGCGGTTTGACCCTTGTCGGATTTAAAGGAAAATTTGAAACCATTCCCTTCGATATTAATTTGCATGTTTTAAATTTGGTTGACCCATATTTATATATGCATTTACGATCAGATGTAGATTTAAAGGGCGTAAATAATGCTGTGGATACCGCTTTAATTCAATTTGATGATGGCTCTATTAATGTTGATGTTACATTTAAAGGGCATACTTCCCCTGACCATGTAGCTGCTGAAGCAGATTCCGGTGCTACACTTACCGGTATTGCAGAAATTAAAGATGCCGGGTATACAATTACAAAAAGAAACTATGTGTTTTCAGATATTACCGGTAAAATAATTTTTGACAGGTATAATATTTATTTTGCAGGCATTCCTGTTAACATAAATAAGAATCAAACAAATGTATCTGCTTCTTTTGGGAATTTTGTAAATAGTTTAATGCAGGCAGAAGAAGCATTTACAGCAAATATTACCATTACATGCCCTAAATTTGATTTAGCGAATTTCTCAACTCCGGCTGATGCAGATGCGACCAAGAAACCCGATGAAAAAAAGCGCTTAAATAAATTGATTGAAAACCTTATCACAAATCTGGATGCCAATATTACCATGAATGCCGATCAGGTGGTAAGAAATAAACTCGTATTAAGTAATGTATCCGCCAATGTAAATATGCATAACGATGATATTTACATTCAGCAAGCTAATTTTAATTCAGCAGGTGGCAAAGTTAATCTTTCGGGGCGATTAACAGATATCGGCACAAATCATACTGCTTTTCAACTTTCAACAAATATTTCAAATGCAGATATCACACAATTATTTGCAGAACTCAATAATTTTAACCAGACAGTTGTCACCTCAAAAAACCTAAGCGGATTATTAGATGCAAAAATGACCGTTTCAAGTGGCCTGACGAAAAAATTCACTATTCGGCAAGAATCTATGGCCGGAACCTTTGAGGTGAAAATAAAAAAAGGGGAATTACACAATTTAAAAGCATTGGATGAAATAACCGGCAACATACTAAAAAATAAAGAATTTTCTAATATGCAGTTTGCAACCCTTAATCATAATTCAACCTTAAAAGGTCAAGACTTTACGATAGAACAGATGGAAATCCAAAGCAATGTTATAACCCTTTTTGTAAATGGCGTCTATAGTTTTGGCGATAATACAGAACTTTTTGTAAAAGTGCCCATCAGCAGTCTCAAAAATCAAGACCCGGATTACGTTGCTAAAAATAAAAGCCCAGATGAAAAAATAGGCCTTTCGCTCAATTTCAAAATAAAAAAAGAGAATGGCGAAATGAAAGTGATGCCTGTTTTATTTTCCAGAAAAAAATCTAATTAAAAAATAAATATTTAGCAGAATTGGGTTTCATTAAAAATGCGACGAAATAGTATTATGGAGAAAAAAAATCGTAAATATGTTTTTACAAAAAAATTAGATGCCTTTTTTATAGGCTTGCTGGATGCTTCGCGTTTTGTAGGCCTTTATTTTAAAGAAGTATTCAGAGGTCCGTTTGAATTTACCGAGTTCAAGAAACAATGTTATATGATGGGTATTAAATCGTTGCCCCTCATAACGCTTACAGGCCTGGTTACCGGCATTGTATTTACTAAACAATCGCGACCATCACTTCAGGAACTAGGTGCTGTTTCATGGCTGCCATCACTAATTGCTATCGCTTTGATCAGAGCATTGGCACCATTAATTACTTCACTTATTTCAGCAGGTAAAATTGGTTCCAATATTGGTGCTCAATTGGGCTCTATGCGAGTTACAGAGCAAATTGATGCGATGAATGTTTCCGGTGTGAATGCATTTAAATACCTGGTAGTAACACGGGTGAGCGCATCTACTGTTATGATTCCTATCTTAATGATGTACTTTGCTTTTATCGGTTTAATTGGTTCGTTTATAAATGTTTATTTGGGTGAAAATACCAGCTTCGTATCCTATTTTCAAGAAGCATTTTCGCCTATTTCATTTTTGGATGTTTTAACCGGATTGTTTAAATCCATCGCCTACGGATTAACCATTGGTTTAGTGGGCAGTTATAAAGGTTATAATGCATCAAGGGGCACAGAAGGTGTTGGTATTGCTGCGAATCAGGCTGTAGTTATTTCCATGTTCCTGATTTTTGTGGAAGAAATAATTATTGTTCAGATAAGCGGTTGGATCAGACTTGCACAATTTTAAAAAGTGAAACAAATGGAAACAAATTTAGCAATAGATATCAGCGACCTCCATATTTCATTTGGAGAACAACATATTTTGAATGGTGTAAATCTTAGTGTAAAAAAAGGTGAAAATCTTGTTGTACTTGGACGGTCAGGAAGTGGCAAATCGGTATTAATAAAAATTATAGCCGGATTATTAAAACCTGACTCCGGTAAAGTAATTACATTGGGTAAAGATATGAATACGATAAATGAAAAAGATTTGCGTTTATTAAGACAAAAAATCGGGTTTTCATTTCAGAACAGTGCCTTGTATGATAGTATGACGATTTATGACAATATTGCCTTTCCCCTATTGCGCAATGCAAAAAAATATACAAAGGCTGAATTAGACAAGGCTATTATCGGAGCATTAGATGCTGTGGGTTTAGCACAAACAGCACAACAAATGCCTGCTGAACTTTCAGGCGGGCAACGGAAAAGAATTGGTATAGCAAGAACACTTATTTTAAATCCTGAGTTAATGTTATACGATGAACCAACTGCGGGATTAGACCCAATCACATGTATTGAAATAAACAACCTGATTGTTGAATTACAGCAACGTTTTAATTCAAGTGCAATTATAATTACCCACGATTTAACTTGTGCAAAAACAACAGGACACAGAATAGCCGTTTTATTAGATGGCAAATTTATCAGAGAAGGTTCATTTGAAAGTGTATTTGCGACGGATGAACCATTAGTAAAACAATTTTACGAATACAATTTTATAAATTAATATGGAAGAGAAAAACAAACACGGAGTAAAATTAGGACTGTTTATATTTATAGGTCTGCTATTTTTTCTAGCCGGTGTACTGGCAATTGGCAATATCAATAATTCATTTACAAAATCAATTAATGTTGTAGCCATTTTCCCACAGGTAAGCGGATTACAACCGGGTGATAATGTATGGTTGAGCGGCGTAAAAGTTGGCACCGTAAAAGAATTACAATTTATGCCGAATTCCGCTGTAATGGTAAATATCAATCTGGAGAAAAAATTACAACAATACATTCCAAAAAACGCCTTGGCCAAAATTGGGTCTGACGGGCTAATTGGAAATAAACTCATTGTAATTTATTCCGGAGATATTGCAAAGGGGGCTATCAATATTGATGATACCCTAAAGGTTGAACCTACTATTACCAATGAAGACATGATGGCAACACTGCAGGCAAATAATCAGAATTTGCTTGCCATAACTTCTGATTTTAAAACATTGAGTAAAAACTTAGTCAGCGGAGAAGGAAGTGTTGGTCAGTTATTAACAAACGACGACCTGTATAATAACCTCTCCACATCTGTTGCAGCTATAAATTCAGCCGCAAATAAGTTAAATACCATGAGTGCTTCTCTTGTTTTATTTACCGATAAAATGAATACAGATGGTAATCTGCCAAATAGTTTTGTAGAAGATACGATATTATTTAGTCAAATTGCCGATGCTATTGCCACGTTAAATGAAGCATCCGAAACAGCTAAAAAGATAACTGAAAATCTGGAAACCACAACAGCAGGTTTAAATCAAAACACCAATTCCGTTGCCGGTGTAATTCTTAACGACCCAGCCGCTTCAGAAAACCTCAAACAGTCGTTGATTAACCTGGAGAGCAGCACCAAAAAATTAAATGAAAATATGGAAGCCCTTAAACATAATTTTTTGTTTAGAAGGTATTTCAAAAAACAGGAGAAAACAGAATAAATGGTGTAAAAAAACTGTGGTTTAAGCTATCGATGTGAAAGCCTAAACCACAGTTAAACTAATTCAGTTATGAACAATATTTAATCTGTAATGGTAAAAATGAAGGGTTTCATATTGGTTTGATCACCTCCGAGTACACTTATTTTATCCACTCCTGTTGTGGTGGAGAATGAGGGATTCAAATAGAAATAATTATTTTTCAAATCACCATCTTTTATAACAAAAGGCGCGTTCATTAAGCCATCATTTGAAATCCGGATCACTACCGGAATTACCCTGATACTAGGTGTACCCTCGAAATATTTTCTAGGGTCATCATTATAAATGATAGTTAATTTTCCATTAATGATTGCATATGCAGTATAGTATAAAACATTGATATTATTTGCTGCATACTCTTTCTGCAATTCAATTTGGAATTTTTTAGAACCATCGGCAGATAAGGCTATAACGTAATTATTTCCGTGTTTAAAGTTATAATTTACATCAACGGTAGTACTACCGGGATTAGCAATAATTTGTTCCTCCTTAAGTTGTTCAGTAGCTAAAAAAATCGTATTACCATTTAATAAAATATGTAATAGTTTAAGATTGTCGATTTGTTTATCTAAAGTAGACAATTTAGTTGCACCGGATTCAAGTCCTTTATTGGAGAAACAGAATACACCGTTTACCACATCTTCACCCACAGTTAATGTTTTGTTTTCATACCAGGTTCCGCATAGTATTAATTCATTTTCCGGATTCACAACAGCTTTATATTCTCTTATCCGATTAGAAATTGTAACATCAACAAAATACTCTTTCGCTTTAGTGTCACCTGCATTCCATTGGTATACTGCTAAAACCATATTACCGTTTTTTTCGGTAGTTTGTTTAGTCAGGTAAAAAATACCATTATCACTAACCGATAAACGTAATTGTTTGTTTTTTGTGTCTTCTCCGGGTAAAGTGATTGTGCCTTCCTTTGTTTTTTTCAAGGCACTGTCGAAGTATGCATATTTAATTTTACCGGACTGCTCTTTTTCATAAGGCAATAATGCAGCAACACCTAAACTATTACCACCCGGCGAAACTGAATAATAATTAAAGCCGGAGTTCATTAATTTTTCAAACGGGAAATCATTCAATACGGTTTCTGATTTTGAAATAACGCCGCTCTCATCAATTACTCTCGCACTTAAGGTGTTTTTACCGGCATCTTTATTTAAATTCTCAACTAGGCCGATTACTTTATTATTAAATGGAATAATATCCATTATCTCATAATTGTTGTTAAATACACCCGGATTAAATTCTAATTCTTTATGGTATTTTAATCCCCCCGCATTGTCGTAACAATAAATTGAATAAACAGATAAGGTGCTCACATCTACCTGTGAGATATGATACGTTAATCCGTTACATTCAAAATTGATATAATCCGCTCCCTTGTAAACATCGTATTTAGCTGAGCCGCCTGAGGTGTAAGTCACATTTTGAGCATACATACTTCCCGCAGCAGCCAAAATAAGTAAATAGATAATAAATTTTTTCATATGTTTAATTTGTATTCGCCAATTTTCGTTTTTTCAAATCATTGTAAGCACTTTCGAAAGCATCTTTAATTTGTCGCTCTCCATATGAAAGGGACAAGCCATTTAATATGGTAAATATGCCATCTGCCTTTTCTGTATTACCGGTTGCAAAATAACATTCCAATAAATTAAAGCATACAGCAATGGTAATATCTTTATCAATTCTTGCCTTTTTGTTTTGCGGGTCAGATTCAGCAAGTGCGGCATTCCAGGAAGTAATTGCAGACTCGATTTTTGTTAACGCGGTTTGTTTGTCATCCACCAGCAATTTTAAACCCGAACTCGCTTCATTAAAAGCAATTAATAAATCTTTATAAGTATCATCCTTCGATTTGATAAAATATAATTTCGCTTCGCGGTTTGTTGGTGCATATCCATACACATCGTTAACTAAATTATTAATAAAAATCAGATTATTTTGAAACAACGCTTCCTCCTTGGTTTTCACCAGCAATTCGGTATTAATATCTAATGGTTTTTCACTATCATCTGATTTATAAACCTGATAAACATTTAATTCCTGTGGTGTAATGTTAAGGAGTTCTTTGCCATCAGGACTTAAAACTAAAACTGACATTGGGTGACGATAAGAAAATTCTACATGATAATAAGTTACACTTCGTGTTGTAGACTGTCCATTTACAATTGAAGTAACATTTTTTTGAGCGGTCATTTGTCGGGGCTGCGTATAGTCATAACCATAAATCGTAACCTGAATGAGAACAGCATCTTGTGGCTTTTTATCATAACCACCTAATTGCAGATAGGTATCAGCAACAACAGGATAATCATAACTGGTTTGTAATTTAGGTTGCGGCACGCTGCGTTTATAGGGTGGAGATGGTATATATTCAACAGGTTTATTATTCTCATTAAGTACCTGTTTTTCAACAACTTTTTCTGCTAACGATTTTTCGTTCCATTCGGCAAGTGCCTTTTCGTAAGCAAGTTTAGCATCCTGAACCTGACCTGGGTATGCAGCCATTGCAGTTTGATACTCTGCTTCTGCAACAGCCAAATCGGCTTCATAAGCTGCCTGTAATTTTGCATTTTCAGCCTCAAATGTTGCAAAAATGGAGGCCTGATAATTTTTAGGGGTAAAGGAAAGCGGTGTTAATGGTAATTTGATATACTGATATTCAATTTGTTCATCTTTTACGTTTTGAGCAATAGCAGGAAAGGCATTAACAAATAGGAATAATATTAATATTATCGCTGTTTGCAAGCGATGCAATTGAGGAGCTGTTTTCATAAGTAATTTCTTACCCGCAAAGATAATTCCACAAAAGCAATGTCTTTAAAATACACGTATAAAAATGATAATTGCAGCCTTTTTAAGGAAAATTGCAAAAATCTATTCCAATTTAATTTCCTAAACCATGAACAGTGCTGATAAAAAATCTAGTTTATTTTAAAGATAAAACAGAGTTGCGTTTTGACAATTTTACAGAAAAAAACCGCTACACAAAAAGTGTAGCGGTTTTTAATGTTGTTATAATAATTAAATTATTGTTTTATAAACTCTTGTCGTTGCACAACATTATCGGCAGTAATTGAAACAAAATACATGCCTGCCGGTAAGGTAGATAAATCAATTGTTGTTGCATATCCATTAACTGTTTCTGAATATAACAGTGTGCCGGTGAAATTAAATATTTCTACAATACCATTGTTGACAGGCTCTTCAAAATTTACATTAAGCGAACCATTTGCAGGATTAGGATAAATAGAAAAATCTACTGATTCAGTTTCTCCTAAACGGCAGGATAAGGTTGTGAATGTATTTAAAGGCGTATACTCCGACAAGCCACCTGCACAATCTGCCTGCACCTGCCATTCGTATTCGGTATCACAATTTAAGGTTTTTAATTTAATAAATGTTTTAGGTGCTTCAACTGTTTTTTCATGCCAATCGGTAGCACCAACTTCACGAAAACGAACATTGTAACCAGTGGCTCCGGTCACATCTGACCACGTAATTTTTGCTTTTTCTGCTTCAATACCTGTTACATCTGTAGATGGAGGTACTTCACAAACATCAACAGGTAAGCCTTCGCCGGCAAATATACCCTCAGGTGCATATGCGTAATCTTTTATAAAATAGCCGCATTCATCCACCTGCAAACGCACCCAGGCGAAATATTGATCTCCGGAAGGTGTGAAAAAATTGATACCAAGGTAGGCATCATCTTCCGAAATCCAAGGTCCTAAACCATAGGTAGAACCGCCGCCTACATGTTGAAGATTTAAAGCTTCCGGTGGGTTATTAAAAGCTTCCAGAATTGGGTCACCCGCATCAAATTTTAAGGCAAACGTCCAACTGGCACCATAGTCAACAGCATAATTCATGAAACAGTAGGAATAGTTTGGAACAACAGCCCCATAGCAGCCAAATCCTGCTAAAAACATATCTTCTGTATGTGCGAAATACACCTCATATTCACCGTCCATATTTACATCCAGAAAATAATCAGCGGGATCACCTGTTATGTAAACATCAGGGTCGATGTCACCATAAACAACTTGTGCTTTCAATTGGTCGGAGCCTGCAAACAGAAATGCTGTAGCTGCTCCAGAGTAGGATAGTAATTTTGTTCTCATTAGATATAAATTTTATTACTTTAAAATTAAAAATATTTATTATTCAAACAAAACAAATGAGTAATATAAATTTTCTCTAAATTGTGCGACACACCAAAGTGGCGGCATTTGGCCAAAAAAAAGCCCCCACCCTTTATAGAATGGAGGTTTTGGACAATATTTTTTAAGATTTATTCCTGGAAATCAATTTTGGGCCTGTAACCGCTGCATTTATCTTTTTAAATTGCAAATTAAATTGCGAAGTAAAACCATTTGTTATTTGACAATTAGCAATTAAAAGTCGAAAATTTCACCCCAAATACTTTTCTTTTTATAATGTTGCGGGTGTTTATTTTGTTTGTAGTTATCGCTTTCATCCAATTGATGTTTTGACTTTTTAAAACTATCAGCCCCTTCCCCACTGCGGTCAATTAATTTATCTAGTTCACCACGATCGAGCCATACACCACGGCAAGTTGGGCAATAATCAATTTCAACGCCTTGACGATCAGTCATCAATAGGTCTTTATCAATACAAACCGGACATTTCATAAAATAATTTTTAGTATAAACTTTATACTAATAAAAATGTTCATCCATTTAAATAAAATTAACATTTTACAGAAAAAAACCGCTACACAAAAAGTATAGCGGTTTTTAATGTTGTTATAATAATTAAATTATTGTTTTATAAACTCTTGTCGTTGCACAACATTATCGGCAGTAATTGAAACAAAATACATGCCTGCCGGTAAGGCAGATAAATCAATTGTTGTTGCATATCCGTTAACCGTTTCTGAATATAACAGTGTGCCGGTGAAATTAAATATTTCTACAATACCATTGTTGACAGGCTCTTCAAAATTTACATTAAGCGAACCATTTGCAGGATTAGGATAAATAGAAAAATCTACTGATTCAGTTTCTCCTAAACGGCAGGATAAGGTTGTGAATGTATTTAAAGCCGTATACTCCGACAAGCCACCTGCACAATCTGCCTGCACCTGCCATTCGTATTCGGTATCACAATTTAAAGTTTTTAATTTAATAAATGTTTTAGGTGCTTCAACTGTTTTTTCATGCCAATCGGTAGCACCAACTTCACGAAAACGCACATTGTAACTAGTTGCACCTGCTACATCAGACCAGGTAATTTTTGCTTTTTCAGCTTCAATACCGGTAACATCAACAGAAGCAGGCATTTCACAAACATCAACAGGCATACCTTCTCCCGCAATAATTGGATCGGGTGAATAGGCATAATCTTTAATTACATATCCACATTCATCAACCTGCAGCCTTACCCATGCAAAAAACGATTCCGCTCCGTCTGGAGTTTCAAATACAAAACCTATATATTTATCATCAGGAGAAATCCAGGGACCTATGCCAAAAGTAGAACTGCCATCAGCGTGTTGAAGGTTTATATAACCGGGTGCATTATTAAATCCACCTAACACGGTTTCACCTTCTTCAAAAACTTTTGCAAAACTATAAAGGCCAAGTGAATCATATTGATAGCTAATAAAGCAATAAGAATAATTAGGCACCACAAATCCCGCACAGCCAATATCACCATA
This sequence comes from Bacteroidota bacterium, assembly GCA_016706255.1. Classification (NCBI taxonomy): domain Bacteria; kingdom Pseudomonadati; phylum Bacteroidota; species Bacteroidota bacterium. Next base: position 797,725 of record JADJJZ010000029.1, read on the forward strand.
CCCATTTGCAAAGTGATCAAAATGCACTTCATATTCACCATCTAAATTCAAATCCATATAATAATCTACAGGATCCCCTGTTACATAAACATCAGGGTCGATGTCACCGTAAACAACCTGCGATTTCAACTGATTGGAGCCTGCAATCATGAATGCAGCGGCGGCTCCGGAGTAGGAAAGTAATTTTGTTTTCATAGATATAATTTTTTTATAAAATAAATATACGGATAATTTTCTCAAAATCTACAAAAAAATCGTTCAATTTATACAAATTCTAGATTGTGCATATTTTACAGCAAGTGCCAAAAAAGAAAAATCCCCCGTTCAATTGCTGCACGGAGGATTTATTAGAAATATTTTTAGGCTCAACTATTTCCAATAAGAAGGCGTAATTATTCCTTAAAGTCAATTTTAGTACCGGTAATTGCTTCATTTATTTTATTAAAGTCGCGTAAACTAAACTGAGGCGTTGTTTTTTTAACCGGTATATCGATTGGAGCCGACATATATGCAATTTCTTTAGTATCAGAATATATAATTCCAAACCAGTTACCAACCTTAAATGCATAAGCATATCCTGCTGCACCTTCGGTAATTAATTTATTAAATTTCTCTTGCTCCATTACTTCAATAGGATAAGGATAGTATACTTGCGCATCTTTAACTGCGATATAATCATCCCAATCTTTTTTAGAAATGGCAAGCGTATAATCTTTTAATTTTGGTGCAGTTTGTTTGATGGTATTATCTGTAAATTTATTATCAGCAGCTTTGCGTTTAACAATATCATTCATGGCATCAATACCATAATAAATATCTTCTTTTGTTGGCACCTGGTGTATCATACTTATTCCCACATACATTTTTGTAAAAGTTGATTCCAACTCATTTAATTGTTCGATAGGAAATAATACCAGCGATTTAAAATCCTGAACGTTAAATCCACCGGCATCCATAGTTGCCTCATTGCCGGAATAGGCATAATCTAAGGTAAACTGATTTTTATTTTCTGAATCTTTAGTTACTGTAATATGTGTTAATGCAAGCACCACATAATCAGTTGCACCGGTTTCATATAACTCTTTTACCTGTTTAAACGATTTCACTTCGAAGGTATCGTGTAAACTCCATTTTTCTTTTATGAATTGAATATAAGCTTCACTGTAAGCAGCACAATTGTCTTTGTATTCCTCCAATTCAGAAAATTCCTTTTTCCGTTTAAATTCATCCACTTTATCCAAATCCCAACGCTGCATCATGATAATGAGCTTACGAGATGTGATTTCGGTACATTCCTTTTGGGTCGGAACATCGTTTTTATAGGTTAATAAAGGGCTGCCAAATTGAGCTGATAGTTTACCGGCAGTAAATAATAGCAAAAAGCTGCAAAGGATAAATAATCGTATCGTTTTCATTACTGGTCTATTGTGTTGCAAATATATCAAACAGATTTTCAAGTATTCAAATGTATTATTTTCGCTCCACCTGCAAATCAGATGCCAATATTTGCATATTTTAACAGGACTTAGATGGCAGTAGCCTTTTCAAGCTTACTTTCGTCAGTTCCTTTAGACAAACTTTTACTCTTTTTCAAAATGAAAAAAAACTGCATATTTGCGCTTAAACATCACATACATGCACAAACTTTTCAAATACAGCCTGCATTTTATCCTGCTGCTCACAACTATTAATATTACCGAAACCGGTAAAACACAAGGGTATTCCTATGGGGGATTAGGTTACAATGCCTCTTACCTGAAATCGGAAGGTTTGGATTTTGTTATCGATCGTTACAATGAAACGAGGCCTTATCTGACCACAATAATGCCTTACAACCGTTATTATGATGGCATTACTGCCCATTTTGGAGGAGCTGCCAATTATTTTGCTTATGATATTGGCTTTACTTACCGCAGTAGTGTGGTTAGTGCAAGCGGAATTGATGGCAGTGGTATAGAAGTTCAACGCGATTTAAAAAACAAATGGAATACCTGGGATTTCAGCATGGGAATCAACTTAGGAAATAGCGACACCAAGGCTTTAACTATTGGAATAAATACTGCGTTAGATAGCGAAAAATCTTTAACCCGAAGTGATACTCCGGATAAAATTGGCGTGGCTAATTTTGCAAAAGTAAACAGTGCATTCAAAATAGGATTTGAACCGTATATTCAACTTATTTTGGCTACCGAAGAAGGATTCGGAATTTTATTGAAACCATATTATAGCTGGACACCGGTTAAAACAGATTATTCTGAATTAAATCAATACATTAATCCTTATACTTACATAAATGACCCAATTCCAATTGAAGGAAATTTAAGTGGGTTTGGAATTAATATTATCCTGATAGGATATGGTGAAAATTAAAAATAATTAATCAAAAAAAACCGATATTTTTCAATATCGGTTTTTTTTATTTTTTAAAACGAGGAATAAAATGTTCCTTTAAAAGCCCAGAAATAACCCCAGGTTCCACCACTTCCGGTAGACCAGTCACTGAGTTCAAAAGTATTATCTCCTGTTAATGTGCCAGGCACTTTATACACCGTCATGGCCTGATCGCCGCGATCCCATGTTAACGGATGTCCGCTTGCACAAGCTTCAGGTCCTAGGTTTGTTTTTTTGCAGAAATATGCATTGTTAATTCCAAAAACTTGAACATGACCATCTTCATCAATACAGGCTGCAGTTTCTTCATCAACACCAATTCCTTTTACATCAATGCCATAATCTTTATTTAATCGCGCCATAAATGTTAAGTGACGGCCTTCTCTTCCGATATAATGTTGATCGCAAATGGTATTTACTAACCAAGGATTTTCAATAAAATTATCATATTGTAATGATACACGATCTTTATATGGATTGTTTAATGCACCTTCAGATGTAACAGTACCATTCATTGCATCAAAATAAGCATCACCTAATATCGATTCACCGGCGCTTGTGCCGCCAATTGGTGCATGTTTTACATTGATTAAATAATTAATTGCATCTTCTACTAAAGTACCTTTCCAGATGTTTACATAATTCCATTGATCGCCACCTGCTATAAATAATGCCTCAGCATTTATGATGCGATTATATACTCCCATGTTATTAGCGCTGCTGGTTGTATTAATTACAATTGTTTCAACTGAATTAACACCACCCATATCATAAATATATTGGTTGTATCCATCCTCACCTGTGACACGAATTACTACAAAGTCACCTCCACCTGCTCTGTCAATCATCCATTCAAATGCAGCGTCTACATCAGTGCTGCCGCCCATTAATACGGTTCCATCCTCGGTTTCACCTTCTACATCTTCACCATCACCGGTTAAATAATATACAATTTTTAAGTCAATATCATCCTGCACCTCGGTTGTGACCGGATTAATATCGTTTTTCGAACAAGATGCAAGCATAGCACCTGCAATTACATAAATGAGTGTTTTTTTCATAAAATTGATGTGGGTTAAATAGTTTTTAAATGTTCTCAAAAATAAAAATTGAAATGCGGTTTTACCAGCGAGAACAGCTACAACTTAAATCGTTTTGTGACAGGCAGATTAATCACAATTTAATAAAGGTTGTTTGGGCGAATGTTTTATTCCCGGTTACCCGAATATAGAAAACCTGGTAGCCTTGCTGATATTGAATCGGGAAATCTGAAACCGGTAAATTAAGAATATTATTTCCGGAAGTAAGGGTTGCTGAAATGGAAATAACTTTTTTACCACTTATATCGGTAATATCAATTGTTACAGCATCCGGGTCTCCCGCAAATATTATGATTTGCCCGCAACAATTAACAGGGTTAGGTGAAATTAACATCGAAGATTTTTCGATATATTTTACATCATCGCCGCTTACTACCCAACGCACCCGATCTATCAATTCCCAATTTGTGCTGTCAGTGGAAATATAACGGTACTCAAATAATAAATTACCCAGAAAATCATAATCATAATAAAAATAATTTCCATTGGTATATATTCCTTCAGTATAAGTATTTGTTATTTTCCATAACAATTTACCTTCAGGTTCATAATAAAAATAATCTGCAGCAACAGTATCCTGAAAACCATTATCATTAATATCCAAAACAATTCTGTTTAGAGGTTTTTGTTGCTCATTTAAATTTGTAATTATAATGCTGTCTGCAACAAATAATTCCGAATCACTGTATTTAGTCAAAACCCGCTCAGTTAAGGTGGCATGGCCGTTTGAGTAAGCAAAAAGCCGTACTACATCAACACCTGTAAATGTGATAGTATCCAGAAAATAATTATGTACCGAATCAAGTTTTCCATTTGTGTTATAATAATACCGGTTGTTGCTTAAGATGGTGATCGTGTCGTAATTTTTTAAATCGGTGTATGTTTCCTCAATTAATTGATTACTAGCATTATATACATATCGAAATTGATAAATTGCTTTGGTTGGGTCACTATTCCCATTGGAAACATTTTTTTCGTAAAGCAGGCCCTGATCATTATAAAAATAAAAAGTATCCATAGCCAGGGAGGTAACGCGCGTAGGGCGATTTAGGGCATCATATTCCAGCACAGATTCAGCAACTACAATATTATTTATAAACCGTTTACAATAATCCAATCTCGCCCACTCATCATAACGATATGCTATAGAATCAAATGTTTCATAAACAGGATGATTAGAAAGGTTATACAGGAAAGTTTCGTTGATTCTGAAGTCGACATTAAACACCGGGTGTAACGCAACAGGCTGAATAATAGCGTGTTGGCCAAACAAATTGCTACAACTAAAAAAAGAGAGGATAAGTATATGGAAAAACCGTCTGCTGAATGCCACGGTTAAAAGTAATCAGTTTAATTTAAACCTGATTAAAATTTCTGTATTAATTTACAAGCTTTTGTGACAGGCAAAAAAAAGAGGCTGTCGCACACCAACAGCCTCCGATTACCAAAATCCACATGATTAAAATTATCTTACTGATTTGATTTCAGACAACAGGAGTGGCATTCCTGCTAATCTTTCAGTATCAGAAATATTTTTTACAGTTCCTGAAAATTTAACTACCATTCCAACTTTTTGGAAGTTTTGAGGTAAATTCATTGGGCAATAATCCATAATTCCATCCTCATTTGTTACACGAATAACCCAAATATCACCTTTTAACATAATGGTTCCCATTCCGGCAACTTGCGCTCCGTTTTCAATTCCAGCTATTTGCAGAGGTTCTGCATTATTGTCAGCTGCAGATACAAATAAATTACCTGCTATTACAAGGGCGATGATTAACATTAGCTTTTTCATATATTGAGATTTAATTGTGATTGTTAATTTTTACAACACAAAATTCGTATAGCGCAAAGCCGTAAGTTATGACTTATGTTACCTCCTGTTATGAGTATAGTCAGAGTTTGTCAGAACCCCCTGTAAATAAGATTTTCAGAGAAAATAAGGGAAGAAATTACCTGGAAAATGCAGTTATAAATAAGAACTCAGCACCGTAATAATTTCATCGAGCGCTGTTTCTTCATCTTTACTTGGCACGTTATTTTGCAGTTTAATCAAAGTACCATTATCCCAATGATAAGTAAGTTGGAAAGGCACACCGTGATAAGAATAGTTCCAGCAAAGGGTATTGAAGTTGTCGCTCTTTTTTGAATAGGATATATCGAGAATTTGCTCAAATTTTCGCGCTATCTGATAAAAACCCTGAGTACTTCTGCCTGCACCAAAATCTATTTGCTTGTAGGCCCCTTTGTTTTGAACAATCTTAAATTCCAAAATATATAATTTATAGTGAAAAATCAGTCGAATAGATGATAGTCAGTGAGCTGCAGCACAGTTAGCACCAGCATTACAGAAGAACAAATAATTCGAGAAAGCATAAATATACGAAAAAAATGGCACAATTTGCAGGCTTAAGTGATTAATAGAAGCATTTAGATTTTATCTATATAATAAAAGGTTAAAGACTTCTGCCGCAACTACCCTCTGAAATGGACATTTTTCAGCTAAAATTCAGGAATAAATGATTATCATCCATTTAACATTATACTTATAAGTGTGTTGCTACATAAGTGTTATTACTCAAACATGGATTAATACATCATCCCGAAAAAAAACAGGCTGCCCTTATGAGACAGCCTGTTGGATAGTAGCTCTATTTTAACTATTCCAAAATAATTTTTCCTGTATCTACGATATTTCCACAACGTATTTGTAAGATATACATTCCTTTTGGAAGGTGTCCGATATCGATTGTTGTTTCCAAATTATTTGCAGTTGTAGCATAAACCTGATTAAAAACCTGTTCGCCTAAAGCATTAACAATTATAACTTCCGCTTGTTCCAGCATTAAACCACTGGCAGAAATCTGATAAATTCCTGTGCTTGGATTAGGGTAGATAATTGTGTAAACCTCTGCACTTCCTTCACGTAATAAAGTAGTGAAAAATGCTGAAGGAGAAAATGCAGACATACTACCACCCGGACAAATTGTTTTTACTTTACAATTTTATGTTGCACCCGGGTGAGACCAGTAAGGTTAACTGAATTTGTAAACGATTTTTTCTTCAATTTTGTAGCGGGAGTTGCAGTATTAAAATATTGCACCTGATACTGGTAAGCTAATGGAACTGCATTCCAGTTTAACTTGGCATTTGTTGTACCGATTGGTGCCGCAAATAAACCTGTTGGCGGACTTGTTACATCACAAACCGGAGCACCAAAATCTTCAGCAGTAAATGCCTGGTAATAAATATTATTAATTGTTATCGGGTCAGGATTAGTTGTCTCAAATGCTGAACCGGGATTATTATCCTGTTGCCAGATAACATGAACTTTTCCATTCATAACGGTAGGGAAAGCCGCAGGAAAAACATTTTCTTTTTGAGTGATTGCACTATTTGTTAAATTGACCGGTGCTGACCAGGTTAATCCGTTATCATCTGAGTAGGTTCCAAATAAATCTCTGAATGACTCTGCTAACCCATTAAATGGATCTGCATAAATATCTGTATTTTCCATTGGCATTGCGTAAACCAGATAAATACGATCAATTGCTTCATCATAAGCTGCCGTTGTCATAGATGTAAATGATGCCTGATAATTTTTTGTTGCAGCGCCAATTCCTGCGTAAGGGTCATTTAATAAATCGGCATTGTTGGTATCAAAAAAGAAATCTATATAACCTAAAGTTGCTGTGTTAGTATTCCAATAATACATCCCTGAAGTTATAGGGAAATATGACCATCCGGCTAATCCGGCATTGTCATCCAATAATCTGTAGGCGCCAAACCATACATGTGCAGTTCCATCACTGGTAACTATCATACTGTAATAACCATCATTTGTATTAATGGTATCAGCAACAAAATCACCATTGGCATCAGATGTTTGCCCAAGAGCACCTGTATAATTTGCAATTGGAAAATTATAAACAACCTGACTGGTCCAGGTTCCTGCATTTCCTTTTGCTGTACTTTTCAACAATACAACATCAGAATATTCAGAGCCATATAATACATAAACAGTATTTCCTAATACCGAAATTTGTGTGCTATTTCCTATGAGTGAACCAAATCCTTCAGCTGTACTTAAAAATGGTAAAGGTGAATTTAATACAGCCCAGGTATCACCACCATCCATTGAACGTGAAAAATTAATTGCAGTTGGATTAGTAGCCGCATTTGCACAAACAACATATATATCATCCGTTCCTTCAGGACAATATACAGATGGCCATAAACCAATTATTTGATTTGACCCTGTTGTTTCAGTAAATGTTGAACTACCAATTGCTGTATTTCGAAATACTTCTAATGTAGTTCCGTTATGCGAAATAATTACTTCTTTAGTTCCGGCGGTTACAATTTCGCCAAAGCCGGTTCTAACAGTTTCTTCACGGGTTGTCGGAGATGGATCCCATGACACACCATCAAAATTGTTATAATATGTTCCACGATCAGTATAAGCACCATCAAGCGTTGAAGAACCGGTCCAGGCAGCTGATACTTTTCCATCAGCGTAAACCCGTATCAGATTTCGTGCGGGGCCATTCGATTGAATGCCATACGTTGTGGTGCCGAGGTTCACGGGCTGTGCATGTAAACCGGTTGCCAAAATACCTGTTAAGAGGAGTAAATAAAGTTTTTTCATGTTTATGCGTGTTATTTTGTTTTACCAAACATAGACAAATTTTACTAAAAATTCAATTTCAGGGTATATTTGTATATAATTTTTATATATCTGTTGTAATTTTAACAACAAGTGTTAAACGATAACTTATTTTCCCCGTCAAAGCTGCCAAATTACTATAACTATGATGCAGCTAAGTAAAATAATTTTATTATCGGTTTTAGCTGGTTATACAAACTCCATCTTTGCCCAAACCTTACCTGACCAAATGCAAATATCTGCTGATGGAACTCGGTTAACTACAGGTGGCTTTGCGCCGAATGAATTTTATGACCTAAATACCATTTCAAGCCTTAATCTGTTATTTGATAATGCTGATTACTGGTCGCAGTTATTAGATAATTATGAAGATAAAACAGATATCCCTGCAACATTAATATATAACGGTGACACACTCAATGAAAAAGTTGGCGTTCGGTTCAAAGGTCAAACAAGTTATTTTCTGAATAACACAGAGAAAAAGTCATTTAATATAACTTTAGATTATATCGACTCCACGCAGGACATTCATGGTTATAATACTTTAAATCTTAATTGCGGTTATGATGATCCATCATTTATGCGCGAAGCTGTTTATGAAAACGCTATTCAAAAATTTATTCCCGGACTTGCAGTAAATTATATTCATTTATATTTAAATAATGAAGATTGGGGTATTTATCTGAATGTGGAACAATTAAATAAAGATTTTATTAAAGAATGGTTTATGACCAAGAACGGCAGCCTTTGGCGTGCTGAAAAAGAAGGGCCCGGCGGCGGAGATCCTTTTGGTGCAGGATTTTGCTCACTCAATTATTTGGGAGATGAAACGGATGATTATAGCGATTATTATCAACTTAAATTTTCTGATAAATTAGACCCGTTAACAGATATTCTTGAAGCAGCTGATGCATTAAATAATACAGATGATGAATTATTGGTTGAAGAATTAAATAAATATTTAGATATTGACCGTACACTATGGTATTTAGCTTGCGAAATTATTTTTGCTGATGATGATAGTTATGTAAATAAAGGTGGGATGGATTATTATGTTTATTGGGAAATTGAAACGGATAGAATAACGCCCTTAGAATATGATGGCAACAGTTGTATGGATGCGTTGCACGCAAATTGGTCCCCATTTTATAAAATTACAGATTCGGATTTCCCTTTAATGCATATACTATTAAATAATGATGTATTACGTCAACGTTACCTTGCTCATATACGCACAATAATAGAATACACCTTTAATCCGGATAGTATGTCTGCAAGAATTGACTTGATAGACAACCTGATAAATGAATTAATAAATGATGATCCTAAAAAAATATATACCTATACCGAATATTTGGCTGAGGTTACCGATTTGAAAGAATTTGTTGATGCGCGCTATGATTTTTATTTAGCGAACACGGAAGTGAATGTAATTCCACCAATAATAACAAACCCAAAACTTATTTCTGAAAACGGCGAGTGGTCAGTGGTTAATAATTGGGAATCACCAACAGTCACCGCCGGTGTTACTGCTTCAAAAGGATTAAATATTATTTACCTGTATTATTCTGATAAATTATTCGGCACCTTTAATAAAACCACCATGTATGATGACGGTATGCATGAAGATGGTGCTGCAGCAGATGGCGTTTTTGGCGCTGCTATTCCGGGTTATATGAGTGGAAGCAAAATTCGTTTTTATATTGAAGCTATAGATAACAGCACAACCCAAACAAGAGCCTACCTGCCACCTGGTGCCGAGCACGATGTTTTTTATTACGAAGTTGGCGGACAGGTATCCGTTACAAACATTAATAAAATTAACACGTTAAATATTTTCCCCAATCCGGCTTTAAACACCATTCAGGTTTTAACTTCAAATACAATTAGTAACCATCTCATAATTTATACTACCGATGGAAGGATGATGGTAAATATCCCTACTTATTCTTCAGGAAATGCTATCGATGTAAACAACCTCCCGGCAGGATGTTATTTGATAATTATTCAAAACAAGCTTGGACAACAAACTGCTACTTTTGTGAAGGAATAGTTAAACATTAAAACTTCACATGGTTAATTCAAACCTTTGATAAATATTTATTTAAATTACGAAGCTCAAAACAAAAAAGTGCGTTAAGCGCTTACCCTTTAGCAAGAGTAAATACCTGCATTTCACCATCGCTTCCTCCCAAAATTTATAAAAAATATTTATTGCTTTTCACTTGCAGCCTCCTGCCAAATAAAATATTTTTACTTTGTTTAAACCCCTAAAAAACAAATGGAACGAGAAGGCTATGTGATTCGGGATGAGTATTTACCGCATTTTTTGACGTTTAGAGTGACCGATTGGGTTGACATTTTTACGCGAGTAAATTATCGGGATATTGTAGTAAATAGTTTGGAATTCTGCAGACAGAATTTTGGCTTGCGAATTTATGGTTATGTTGTGATGAGTAATCATGTTCATACAATTTTACATCAACCCGATGGTAAATTATCTCCTACAATTACATCCTTTAAAAAATTTACAGGTGGTGAAATTATCAGAACAATAAGTACAATTCCTGAAAGTCGTGAAACATGGATGTTAAAACGATTTGAATTAGCCAAAATGCGGTCTGGAGGTAAAGGAGATCATTTATTTTGGAAACGTGACAACCATCCAAAGCAAATTACAACGCGCGATTTTTTCCTTCAAAAATTAAATTACATTCATGACAACCCTGTTAGGGCAAAACTTGTACTAAAACAAGAAGATTACATTTATTCAAGTGCCGCATATTATAGTGGCCTCCCATCCTTAATAGATATAGATATTTGGGATGGTGTGATTCAATATAAATAAACGCTCTGCGCTGTCTCCGACTGCGCTGAGGCTTCCATGGTCTGTGACCATCTTGAATAAATTTGATTAAAAAAAATCCATCCAATCGTAACAACTAAATAACCGCTCTGCGCTGTCTCCGACTGCGCTGAGGCTTCCATGGTCTGTGACCATCTTGAATAAATTTGATTAAAAAAAATCCATCCAATCGTAACAACTAAATAAACGCTCTACGCTATCTCCGACTGCGCTGAGGCTTCCATGGTCTGTGACCATCTTGTATAAATTTTATTTTTAATAAAATATTTTATTTATCAAATGTTTTAAAACCTAAATTGTATCTCGCACGGTCGGAGACCGGTAAGGCCTCAGCGCAGTCGGAGACAGCGCAGAGCATTACACTGCGTGTAATGTATTTTTATTTAAATTATTTTTAATTTTAACCCTTATTCAGGTTAGGCATACATTCGAAAAAAAATTTAATCATGCGATTACTTATTGTTGGTTTTACAATATGTTTAAATATTGTATTTGTTCATGCACAGGGCGTTGCACCTTATCATCCCTTGCGGATTAGTGATGAGATTAGTTTGGATGGCAAGCTGGATGAAGCGGTTTGGGCACAGACCGGCATGGAGGATGCATTCATGCAGGAATCGCCACAGGCGGGTGCGGTAGCTACTGAAAAAACTGAATATCGGATTGTTTACAATGATGATTATTTATATATCGGAATTACATGCTACGATTCGGAACCTGATAATTTGACACGACTGGCAATGGAACGCGATTTTTCGTTGGGCGATGATGATGGCACCGGCGTTATTATTGATACTTATCATGATAAAACCACGGGTTTGGGATTTTTAGCCAATACCCTGGATGCGCGATGGGATGCGACATTTACTCAAGATGGAACCTCATCAAACGATTCTTACAATACTTATTGGGACGCTGTGACTGCAATTACTGATTTCGGGTATACTACCGAATACCGCATTCCATTCTCATCATTACGATTTGAAACAAAGGATGAAGTGGTAATGGGTATTCGCATAGCCAGATTAATCAAACGGAAAAATGAATTAATCACCTCCCCTCCCTGCGACCCGAAAACTAATAGTGTTTGGTCGAATTTATCTTACGCAAGAGAAGTTGTGTTTACAAATTTAGTCAGCCGTAAACCATTTTACATCAGCCCATATATTATTGCAAATTACAATAGTTTTAGTTATTTAAATGCTGATACAACAGGTTATCTCACCCAAACAGAATTTATGCAGCGCAAAAATTTTGTTGAAAATGAAACACTCGATAAAATTATCAGCAATATAGGCATAGATGCAAAATATGGTTTATCTAAAAACCTCACCCTCGACTTAACTTTAAATACAGATTTCGCACAGGCTGAAGTAGACGACCGTATTATTAATTTATCAAAATACGAAGTTAACCTCCCTGAAAAAAGAAGTTTTTTTCTTGAATCAGCAAATAATTTAAGTTTCGGATTTCCTTCCGGTAATACATTATTTATTACCCGTAAAATTGGTCGGGAAAATGGAATTATTGTTCCTATAATTGGTGGTGCACGATTGACAGGTAAAGTTAACGACTGGCAGTTAGGTGCTTTAAATATGCAAACTACAGGTATTGCTGAAGAAGGCATCTCTCCCCATAATTTTACTGTATTAAGAACCCGGAAATTTATTGACCCGCTGGGCAGTTTCGTTGGCGGAATTATTACCAATCGATTAAATACTGATACTTCCAATTTATCTAATCAAACAATTGGTTTTGATTTTGTTAAAAGAATTACACAACAACTTGCAGTTGAAGGCGGAATATCAGGTACATTAGTAAATTTTAAGGCAGATGATATCATTAAAGCTTCTTATTTGCATGCAGGTGTGTTTCAATCTGCAGTAACCGGATTTTTATACAGCGGCACACTCGATTTATTAGGCGAAGATATTAATCCGGTGATGGGTTTTATCGATGATAATAATTATGGTAATGGAATGGTGGAATTAGGTTATAGAGATGGTTTTTCAGAAAAAAGTATTTTACAATATTGGAGTTTGTTCGTAGAAAATAATTATCGCTGGAAATTTGATACCCATCAGCGTGAAACTTATAGCCTTGAAATATGGCCGGGATTACAATTTAAAAATGGTGCAGAAATTGTAATTTCTGCCGCGGAATTCAAAATAGATTCGCTCCCGTTCGATTGGATATTAGATGAAAAAAATGCCATTTCTGCCGGCACTTATACCACATGGAATAATTCCCTTATTTTAATCTCACCCTCACAATCTGCATTTTATGGCTCCCTGGAAATGACTTACGGTGGATTTTACAGCGGGAAAAGAATCTACATCGCGCCTGAAGCAACATTGTATGCATCTAAACATTTATACTTTTCACTTACCTATGAATATAATAATATTCAATTCGATAAATACCTGACCGATACCATTTCAACTGTATTTACCAGCAATTTAATTCGCTGGAATATTACCTATAATTTTACTACGAAAGTCGCATTGAAATTTTATGTGCAATACGATGATTTAACCGATCAGTTAAGTTCTAACCTAAGGTTCAGGTATAACCCATCAGAAGGAACTGATTTATTTATCGTATTTAATCAGGGAACAAATACTAACCTCACACGACTTGACCCTCATTTACCGGTAATCGATAATCAGGCTGTTACTTTGAAGTTTATTAAAACGTTTGCGCTTTAGCAGATAGCAGTTAATATTAACCCATAATCTCATCTAAAACAGGCATTTTGCCTAAACGTTTTAGTGTTTTAATATGCGATTGTAATGCTGTGCCAAAGGTTTTATTTTCCAGATATGGAATATTAAACGATTCAGCTGTAGATTTTACTATTGGCGCAATTTCAGGATAATGCACGTGGCAAATTTTGGGAAAAGATGATGTTCAACCTGAAAATTTAATCCCCCCACATACCACGACAACCATTTGTTTTTACGAGAAAAATTCATGGTGGTATTTAATTGATGAATAGCCCAACAATTTTCTATAGTGCCATCTTCAGTAGGCATAGGATGCGATGTTTCTTCAACGGTATGCGCTAATTGGAATACAACAGATAAAATCATTCCACCCACAAAATGCATAATCAGAAAACCGGTAACCACCTGAATAAATGGAATGCCAAAAAACATGGTTGGCATTACTAAAAACAAAAAGAAATAGCCTGCCTTTAATATGATTAACTTGATAAACATAATCACATTCTGAGATTTGCTATTGGCATTAACACCATTATTCGTGTATTTAGAAAACTGAACGAAATCTTTTGCGATGCACCAATACAATGTTATCAATCCATAAAGAAAAAATGCATAGATATATTGATAATTATGTTTGTTTTTCCATGTATTATGTGGTGAAAAACGCATTCCTGCTTTATCATCAATATCATCATCCAAACCGGTGATATTCGTGTAAGTGTGATGGAGGATATTGTGCTGTAATTTCCAGTTATGGACAGTACCTCCTAACAGATTAAGGGTATATCCCATTGCCATATTCACGTATTTATTATCCGCATAAGCACCATGATTGGCATCATGCATTACACTCATGCCAACACCGGCAACGGTAATACCCATGCTAAACCATAATAACATACTAACTATAAACGGCGGATTAAAAATTAATATCAGTGCAAACGCGCCAAGATAAGCGGTTAGTAATACAAATGATTTAAAAAACATGGTACCATTTCCAAATTTGGAAATATGATTATCGGTGAAATATTTATTAACGTTCTCTTTAACTGTCTGGTAGAATAAACTCTTATCTCGGTTAATAAATTTAACGGACTGTTTTTGCTGCATACTTTGATTGAGCACCATTAACATCAATGGCATATCAAAGATACAAAAAAAGGGGGCAAATGCGTAATTTATTTTTCCTAACTCTTTGAAAGCCAATGGCGTTGGGCATTCCAGCGAAAGTTTAGAAATGGTCTAATCTTAGGCAAACAAAATTATGCCTGAATTGACAGCTTTTCAGTAGTTTTGGCAGCATGAAATTAATATCACTGCTTTTACTAATTTCCTTACTTACTGCGTGCACTAAAAAGGCCGAGCAACTACATATATACGATTTCATTAAATCAGGCGTTCCCGTAAGCGGCTATCGTGAATTTACTGTCACAAGCGACACCTCTGTTACCAGAGTTTGGCTTCAACAAACTAACACGAAATTAAACGATACCACATGGCAATTCACGACATATTGGTTAAATGCTGATTCTTTGCCAATTAACTCAGGTATTGAACGTTATTTCGCCGGTAATAATGTCCAACTGATAAAACAAAGTTATTTCGAACAAATCGGTAAAGACCGTGTGATCGAAATAATTGGAAAAATGGATACTACACAGCAACAAAATATTTTTTACAAAATTGGAAAATTTTTAATCGATTTTAATTCAATTTCTGATTCCGCAATTACAATGCAAATTGAAGCATCTATTCGCGCTCAATTAATTGAAAATGGACCTGAATTAGCAGCAGATGATAAAACACTGGAAATCATTTCCAACGAAATTTCACATATTAATTTTTTGGATGGCAGACCGGATACTTCCATCAATACCACAACACGAAGAGTATATTCGTTAAATAAAGGACTTATTTATTTTACGGTTGGCACAGGCGCAAATGAAATGACTTTTAAACTAGTAGAATAATATTTGATTAAATATTTCGCCACCATTTTTCTGCAGGCATATAACGGTTTAGTTGCAACACCTCTCCTATTTTTGGTGAAGTGATTTTAACCTGTAACTTTTCTGCATGCGCATGTGCTCTTTCTATCGGTTCATCCCACGGGTGTAATGCAAGTGAAAATTTCCCCCAATGCACCGGCATCAGCACTTTTGCCTGTAAATCAATTGAAGCCTGAACGGTTTCTTCAGGTGTCATGTGAATATATTTCCACGCATTGTTATACTGACCACATTCTAAAATAGCTAAATCAAAACCACCAAATTGTTCACCAATTGTTTTAAAGTGTGCATCGTATCCCGAATCACCACCAATGTAAATTTGATGCTGAGCAGATTGAACAATAAATGAACTCCATAAACTTCTGTTTCTTACTATACTTCTACCCGAAAAATGTCGTGCACTGGCAGCAGTAAATTTTAATCCACTCACCGATGCAGATTCTCCCCAATATAATTCCGTAATTTTTTCTTTCGGATAACCCCAATAAATTAAATGCGGTGCAACACCAATTGAACAAACAACTGATTTTACTTTATTGCGCAATAATTTTATTGTTTTATAATCGAGATGATCATAATGATCATGGGTAATTACTAAAATGTCAATTTCTGGCATATCATCGACACTATATACATTACTTCCATCAAATGCATTTACCATAAATGAAAATGGCGACGCATTGCCACTAAAAACCGGATCAATTAAAATATTTACCTGATTAAAACGCAATAAATACGACGAATGTCCAAACCACACCAAAACAGGCTCACTATCCGGCAATTGCGATAAATTTGTTTTTACAGAAGGTATAACCCGCGGCGGTGCAGAAGTCTTCGGTCTGTTCAACATATCCCTAAACACCTTAAAATACGAAGTATCTTCCGCCATCATCGGTGTATGCGATAAATTCACAAATCCTTTTGCAGTATAATTTGCCTTACCCTTTATCCGCTCCAACCCGGAACCGCTCGGTAATTTCCCTAAAGCCTCAATCATAGCAGCATTGACGAACAAGCATTCAAAATATTGTAGCTCAAATCAAAATACGCCATCAAATCAAAAACACACCACCCAAAAACACATCCTCTAAAAAACACACCATCCAACACATTTCCCTTCGCGCCCTTTGCCCTTAGCGTTCTTCGCGCGAAAAAAACACACCATCCAAAAACACATCATCTAAAAAACACACCATCCAAAACAATTCCCTTCCCGCCCTTTGCCCTTAGCGTTCTTCGCGCGAAAAAAACATACCATCCAAAAACACATCCTCTAAAAAACACACCATCCAACACCTTTCCCTTCGCGCCCTTTGCCCTTTGCGTTCTTCGCGCGAAAAAAACACACCATCCAAAAACACATCATCTAAAAAACACACCATCCAAAACAATTCCCTTCCCGCCCTTTGCCCTTTGCGTTCTTCGCGCGAAAAAAACACCGTCCAAAAAAACACATCACCCAAAAAACACACCATCCAAAACAATACCCTTAGCGCCCTTTGCCCTTCGCGTTCTTCGCGCGAAAAAAACACCATCTATAAAAAACCGTTGCGCGAAAAAAACCTCCGCTTCCAATTATTTCGCATTTTGTATATATTTTTAGCACACAAAACATTCACCATGCTCATTACAGTTACACATATTCGCCTTCGCAACCCTGCACTTTTTTTCCGCCTATCCATGTTCGGCTACCAAGTCCAGAAACAGGCCCAGTCTACCCCTGGATTCCTCAAAATGAAAAACACCGGCTTCTGGAACAATCATTACACCCTCAGCGCATGGAAAAATCATGAAAGTATGCACCAGTTTGCACGTTCCGGTGCACACCTCAATGCAATGAAAAGTTCTAAATCACTTGCCAAAACCCTTTCCACATATACCTATGAATTTGAAACTTTTCCGGATTGGGCGACAGCTAAAAAATTAATCCACGAACACGGAAAAGTGTTACAATTCTAATTACATAATTAAAATTTCATCCCGAAACCCACCTTCAAAAAGAAAGGCACACCCGGTGTAAAATGTAATTCACTTACCGGCTCAATTTCTCCCTGCAACCTCGATTCCGTATCAAACTGCGCTTCATTCCATTCAACATTAAATAAATTTTGAATTTCTATTCCGAATTCGAAATTAGATATTGTATAATTTACAATAAGATCGTTAACCATATAACCTTCGGCAATTACAGAACCTGTTTCATTTGCGGGACGGTCACCCATGTAGCGATACCTGAAACTGCCGCTCCAGCCGGTTTGTGTGCGGATATTTAAACCACCAATTGACGTAAAATTTGCTGCCAACGGAATGTAATTCGCATCCTCAGGTTCTCCTAATGCTTCAGCAAAAGTGTAATTAATATCGGCATCTAAAAACAACCATTTTGTTAATTCCCAGCGGGCAGATAAATCTAATCCTTTGCGCAAGGTTTTACCACTTGCTTCAACAACCGCAGCATCACCAACATATACAAATTCTTGTTCAAGGTATAACACCCAAACAGCAGGATTTAAAATAAGATTATTAAAAGGTTTAAAACGTAAACCTAAATCAGAGCCATAAGCAGCAGGTAAAGTTTGTAATGCATTCTGTGCAACAACAACTCTGGAATCATTGCTGTGAAAACCTTTGCCTGCATATAAATAAATAAGTGTATTTTGATTTAATGCGTAGTCGAAATTTAATTTATAGGTTAAAATTCCATCGCGTACCTGTTGATACAGATAACTGCTATCCAACGCATTATCATAGGCAAAATTAAATAGGTCATATCTAACAATGGCATTCATTTGAAATTGCGGATTGAGTTCAATGGTTGAACTTACATAAGCATGTCCATTTGTTTGAAACACATTGCCAAGTGCAAGATAATTTAATAATATATCACGTTCCGCAACATGCGACAATTCATCGTCTTTAATTGCATCATACCGCAAACCCAAGCCGGCAGTGGATGTAAAAGGTTTACCTAATAAATAATTTTGGTTGGTGAAAGTACTCTTGTAACCATATAATTTACGATGTTCTTTTTGTTTAATCATATCACCGTTAATACTATCTTCAAGAAAAAAAGTAAAATTGGAATATAATTCAAACCGATAATCCGTGAAATAAATTTGATTGGTAAATGTATTTCTGCTATTTAGCATTTTTGTTATTTCTAAATTCAAATTGGAACGACCGGTTGATCCACCTTCTTTATCATCTATTGCACCAAATCTGTCAATTAAACCTGAATCAATTGCACGCTGCGGTATTTGTCCTGAAGCATTCCAGCGGCTGCTAAATGTTGATGCTGAGAAACTTAAAATGGTATTATCATTTATTAATGACCGGTATTTAGCAAAAATATTGGCACGGTTAAAATTCTGCGGACTTTCAAACGGGCCATCTGAAACATGGTATTCTCCAGCAATGTAGGCAGATTGTGTTTTACCAACTGTATTCAAAAAAGGTATCTGCAGCATCAATAATGTGCGCAGCGTATTAAATTGACCGGCACTGAGTTTAATTAAATTATGATCAATATAATCGGCAGTATTAAAATTAATAGAACCTGCAGTGGCAAAATCTGCATATTGAGCGCTGTAGGGACCTTTTAAAAAATCAAACGACTGAATGGTTTCGGGAATTACAAAATGTAAATCCGCGTAACCTTGTCCGTGCGCATGACTTACCATATTCACAGGCATACCGTCAACATTCACACTAATATCTGTACCATGGTCAATATCAAATCCGCGTAAAAATATTTGCTCCGCTTTACCACCGCCTGCATGTTGCGCAATAAACAAACCCGGCACCAAACGCAATAAATCCTGTGCACTTTCAATTGGCCGCAGTTTGATATCAATGGCTGAAATGGTGTTCTGTTCATGCGTACGATTACTTTGAATCGTAACACTTTCCAATGATATGGGAGCCTGTTTTAATAACACGGTTAATTGTGTAGTTGCAACATCATCAACATTTGCATTTAAATATGCATTTTCGTACCCAAGATTATTTATTTCAATATGATAAACACCTTTTGGTAAATTGGAAAATGTAAAAACGCCGAAATTATTGGTTTCAGTAATGGTATTGGTTTCAATCAATTGAACTACCACACCACTCAGCGGTTGATTATTTATACTATCTGCAACACTGCCGTGAATGGTGCCATTATGACCATAAATGTGTTGTGAAGTAAATAGTAATATGAATACAAATAAGTAATTGTATTTTTTACAATAAGTAGGTAACATGTTTTCAAAATTTAAAAAGTAAAGGCAATAAAAAAGCTGCAACGCAGCCACGCTGCAGCTCCACATTATAAATAACCAGAAGAATGTCTGCCTTTAATTTTCTAACCATTAAACGATTGAAATAGCTTGTATATCAAGGTTCGGGCAGACATCCAAGTCTGCATCCGGCGGTTCAATGGTCGAAATTTTGAAATTATTTTTTATAAAATCGAATGCTTCAAGCTGAAGCGAATATAAATTACTTTCCGGTTCTGCTAATTGTAAAACAGCGGTAAAACCGATTAATACCTGTTCTGTTAATGATTTTTTTTCAGCGCCGCTATTTTTATCATCTTCATTCGCAGCTTTTAAATCTTTATCAAGGTGATTCATGCCCAGTTGGTGTAATTGCTGATGTTGCTCCGAATAAAAATGATGGGCAATACCATCGGTAATAAATGGCATAATCGGCCGTATAAGCGAAAAAAATACGATCAGCAACAACAATATCGATGTTGATTCCAGTTTTTGCTGATATGTATTTGCTTTAGGCATATTCAATTTACGAATTCAATTTGTTTTTAGATTTATACGGTCATGATGCGCTCAATAGTCCAGTATCCGGCAATAACGGCTATGACCAGACAAACAGGAATTACCAGTTTGCTGCGATACCAGTTCATACTGCTGAATCGTCGGCTAACCAAAAAATACATGGTAAGAATGATGGCCATTTGTCCAAGTTCAACACCAACATTAAAGCTGATTAGGGCTGTGGCAAATGCATAATCGGGCATACCCAAATCACTTAATGCACCTGCAAAGCCCATTCCATGCACCAAACCAAAAATAAATACCATCACCAGTCGCCATGGTTTTACTTTATCGGAATATACATTTTCTATGGCAAGAAATACGATGCTCAATGCAATAATTGGTTCAATGATAGCACCCGGCGGATTAATTATACCATACATGCTTAAACCCAGTGTTATAGTATGTGCAAGCGTAAACATACTTGCCTGCAGAATTATTTTTTTCAGATTTGTATTTAAAAAAAACACACAAAGTATAAAAAGAATATGATCTAAACCGAGCGGAATAATATGTTGAAATCCGGCAATTAAATATTTGCCAAACACTTCACCATCATCCATTTTATCTAAAGTATAATTTATGGTATGCGCCGCAGCAGGAAAAGTTGCCAGTAATAAAATAGCAAGTGGGAAAATTATTTTTTTCATCAGTAAATAATTTAAAAAGACCGGCCATTGCAGACCGGTCCGGTTGGATATATTACTTAGAAATAAGAGTATTTATCTGCGCAGCAACATTTGGATTCAATGCAACAGCCTCCTGCATCAGTGTTTCAGCCATTGCGCCGTTACCTGATTGTTTGTAAATCATGCCTGCTTTATATAACGTTGCAGGATTTTTTACTTTTGTTTTCAGCATATTATCAGCGTATGTTTTTGCTGCTGAATAATCGCCTGATAAATAGGCAATCCAGGCAGCTAATTCATTTGCATCAATATTTTCGGGGCGAGTGCTGATATCTTTTTTAGCAAAAGTATAAGCATCTTCTAATTTATCATTTTGCATATAAGCATATGCTAATTCACGAGCACCATTATGTTTAATGGCTACATCCGATTTATTTTGTTCTTTTTCACCATCTTTTAAAATATCCAAAACATCATCACGAATTTCAGCAGCTTTTTCAGTATTACCTTTTAATGCATAGATGTCTGCAAGCTGATTTACAAAACTTACATCGCTCATAATGGTAATTGCAGCTTCAGTATATTGAATAGCAGCATCGTAATTTTTTTTCGCTTTTTCTAATCTGCCCATACCGGCTTTTGCATACGCATAATTTTCGCGTAAACCATCAGCAGTTGAGTAACATATTTCGGCATTTTTTAAATCGCCGTTCATCAATAATAAATCACCTAGAATTACTCTCGCCCATTCGGTAGATTCAGCTCCCGGTAATCCGCTTTCCACGGCCATTTTCATGGCATCAATAGCACCGGCATTATCGCCGTAAATCTGACGTAAATAAGATACGCGGGAGTATGAACGAATATCAGGACGCAATTGCATCATCATATCACAATATTCAACTGCTTTAGCATAATTGCCGAGTTCAACATTGGCATCAACCAAAGCACCTAATAATTGTGCATTATGATTACTAATGGCATACGCAGCATTGGCAGCAGTTAATGCATCTTCAAACTGATGCATTGAAAGTAAAACGCCTGATTTTAATGTTAATGCCTGAAATTCTAGGTCTTTATCTTTTTTCTCGCTGCTTAAAATATTATCTAACATTTTTACTGCAGCCTGATTGTAGTAGCTGTTATTACCGGTTAAACGAGCTTCCGTTATAAATACCTGAGCCAAAACAATATACTGATCCAGCGCATCCGGATTTTTTTGGAGGCCGGCAACAGCTTTATCATAATTGGTGAGTAATTCTTCCCATTCTTCCACTTTTCCTGATGTAAGCGGATTATCGAGAAGTGCCGGAATAGCCGAATTCATTGAAGTTTCGGTATTTTTTCCACTCATATTGGAGCAACTCTGGCTTGTAAACAGTGTGGCTGCAACGAATAGTAAGGTAAAGATTTGCTTTTGCATGTTGTTTGTTTTGGGAGATATACGAGGATAGGCAGGGTTTGGATTTTTAAGGATGGATTTATTTTTTGCTCGGAAATTGTTCCTAAAACAGCGCTTTTTCTGTTTGTAGAGGTGGATGCAATTCACCCCTACAAACAGAAAAAATTTCATGAATCGAAAGGTGTAGCCTATTACATTGAAATTTCAATACAACACAAAAAAAACGGCAACCTTTTCAGATTGCCGTTTGCGTTAATTAATGTCGATTACACCACATTAATTTTTTGTTTTGGCATCGCCTCACCTTTTAACAAAGGCAGGTGGATGTGCAAAACACCATCTTCATACTTCGCTGAAATTGCAGAAGCATCAATGGTTGCACCTAAGGTAAAAGTCCGCGAAAATCCGCCGCGACTATATTCCCTGCGCACCCATTCCGGACGAGGAAATCCTTCAGGGGGACGGTAACCTACGGTTAATTGTCCACCCTCCAGCTCCACGCTGAAATGTTCGCGAATTCTACCCGGAGCAAATACCAGCATCTCATAGCTGTTCTCCGTGGTGTAAATGTTTACTGCGGCTCTTTCCATTGACCGGTAAAGCAACTGCCGTTCGTTGCCTCCTCTGTTGCCTTTTGCGGCACATGTTTGCGTTTGATACATAATTAAACCTTTTTTGGTTATATAATATTAGTATAGTCGTTTGAAGTGTTTAGATATTGTTTTTTAAAAAGAAGCAAGTACTAGACGGATCTAACAATTTTGCACAGATTTAATCCGTTTTTATCCGTTAAATCCGTCCGATTTGTGCCTGCCTGCCCTGGCAGGTTCCTTTCCCTCACCCTATTGCGGTATTTCAACGCCCATGTATTTTCCGGTACTTTGTAGTTCGTGATTTTAAAAACAACTTATTATGAAACTGAAATTATTTACACTCATTATTTTAATTCCATTTTTGCGCAAGCGCAATATTCTAAACTCATGGATTTTGGAACGATTGAAACAGGCGCATATCCTTATTTTGCTGAATTTATTTTGCAGATGGATATTTATATGGCACTACCACAAATTGGGGATTATATAATGATGGCACCATATTTAAAATTAAAACAGATGGCTCCGATTTTGTAAAACTGCTTGATTTTCAGGATACCATAACGGGTGCAGTCGGACAAAGCGGACTAGTTTCTGATGGTACTTATTTATACGGCATAACAAAATATCAAGCCGCTTATGGCTTTGGAGGCATTTATAAAATTAAAATGGATGGCTCCGATTTTGTTAAAATTTACGATTTCCCCGGTGAAGAAGGTGGCAGCTTTCCCGAAGGAAAATTATTTTACGATGGTGAATATTTATTCGGTATGTCACCCTCCGGTGGTGCTTTTTCGAAAGGATTTATTTACAGGTTAAAAACCGATGGCTCTGATTTTACAAATATTTTTAGCTTCGACGGACCTACATCCGGAACAGGACCTTATGGTGCTTAAATTTCTGATGGTACATTTTTATTTGGCATGACAACCTATGGCGGATTATTAAATCAAGGCACTGCATTTAAAGTGAAAAAAGATGGAACATCTTACCAAAAATTAATGGACATGCAAGATGACCCAAATGGTTCCCTCCCTTATGGAAGCCTGGTTTATGACGGAACTTATTTATACGGAATGACAAATATCGGCGGCGAATATAATTATGGAACTATTTTTAAAATATTAACCGATGGAACCGGTTATGAAAAATTATACGATTTTGACCTTACTACCGGAGCCCAACCGCTTGGCTCGTTAATTATCGATGGAACAACAATTTATGGTATGACAGAACTTGGTGGCCCTGATAATAATGGATTTGCTTTTCAGATAGATAATGATGGTAGTAATTTTACACATTTAATTGATTTTGATGGCGATAACGGTTCACTTCCATTTGGTAGTTTAATTAAAGTAAACGGTGCTTTATTTGGGATGACTAACTACGGCGGAGCAAATAATACCGGTGTCATCTTCCGTTACGGAGAAGAAATAATTGAAGCCGTTAATGATATCACTAAAAACAATATTACCATCTCCCCCAACCCAAATTCCGGTAATTTTAATATTACTGTTGATGCCGCTGATTTACAAAATGATTTAAAACTCGAAGTAATTAATCCCCTCGGACAAACAATATTATCTCAAACCATCACCTCCACCCAAACCCAAATTCATATCTCCCAAAAAATACCCGGTTTATATTTAATTAAGTGCGGATCTGAGATATCTACAGTACTAGTTTTTTAAAAGCAACCTACCACGGCAGGCAGGCACAAATTAAACAGATTTAACGGATAAAGACAGATTAAATCCGTTCAAACCCGTTAAATCTGTTTCTATATTCATCATTATTTGTATTCCAAAAAAACATACTTATTATGTTTAACCGAAACCCCGATAGCTATTGGAGGCACAAAGGAAATTCACGCAGGGAAACACAGAGAAATTTTTTCTACACTCAACATTAAGACAAGAAATGTGCAACATTAATTATAAAATAAATCCCAACTTCTAACCCTCCGCGCCCTCTGTGTGCTGTTGCTCCGAGGCCTCCGTGGTTAAAAAAATAATTTGCAAATCTTCAATTTAATTGTTTCCATTTTTACAATATTCAACAATCAAAATAATAATTAATTTATATTATTCCCTAC
Source organism: Bacteroidota bacterium (assembly GCA_016706255.1). Taxonomy (NCBI): domain Bacteria; kingdom Pseudomonadati; phylum Bacteroidota; species Bacteroidota bacterium. The sequence goes on from JADJJZ010000029.1 coordinate 823,025, forward strand.
CGAAGCACCAAATAAAATATATACTCAAAATCGGCTGTTCCATTGGTACATTTGCAAATTGGTACATCTTCCGGCTGTTTATCAGCACATCAACATATCAGCACATTATTCGGCTGTTCCATTGGGTATCGGTAAATTAACAAATTGGTACATCATCCGGCTGTTAATCAGCATCCGCCGCGGCGGACACATCAACTCATCAGCACATTAGCACATTAATTCTGTCGCCCCTACAGGGCTGATGGGAGGTGTGGGAGGATTTTTTCTACCATTCTTTCGCTCTTACAGAGCTGGGTTTATGATTTATTTTTCATGTTATTGAAAATAAGATCATTAAAAAATTCAGCGCATTTTTGGTTATTTAATTATTACATAAATTTCGGTTACAGGATACAAATTATCTTATCAGCACATTATCCGGCTGTTCAATTAGCATCATCATCATCCCATTAGCACATCAGCACATTAAATGGCTGTTCCATTGGCACATCGGTACATTAACAAATTGGTACATCTTCCGGCTGTTAATTAGCAGCATTAGCACATCAACATATTAGCACATTATTCGGCTGTTCCATTGGTATCGGTACATTAACAAATTGGTACATCTTCCGGCTGTTAATTAGCACATTAGTCATATGTTCCATTGGTACATCTTCCGGCTATTAATCAGCACATCAACATATCAGCACATTATTCGGCTGTTCCATTGGTACATCGGTACATTCGCACATTGGTAAAAAGGGGGCTCTTTCGAACCCCCTCTTAATATAAACAAACATACAAGCACCTTTTATTTGGTTACGATAAATTTATCGATAACCTGTTTTTCACCATTTTTAATCTGAACAAAGTATACACCACTTTCGAGTGCATCAAGTCCGATAGTGAACGTATTATTTCCATTAACTGCTGTTGCTGTTTTGGTAATATAAACTTTACCTGTAACATCAACCACATTAATTGAAACAGCACCTGCTTCACTAGTGAAATAATTTAATTGTATTTTATCACTTGCAGGATTAGGATATACTTCAAGCATATTTGCTGTTGAAATGCCCCATTCTGCATGGTGTGCTAAATGGAACCCATTCAGTTGTATAATTTTCACCAGCATTCACACATTTTACAGTAACTCTAAATTCGTAATTTGTGCATGGTGTTAAACCATATATTGTTGTGAAATTAGCAACAGAAGGCATTTTCATTACAGGACCAACACCTACAACACGATAATCAACGCGATAAGTAGTTGCTTCCTCAGCACTCCAGCTTAAATAAACTGTAGTTGCATCAACAGTAGCCGCAGCTAAATCTGTTGGAACACTACAATCTGTTTCTGCTAAATAATCTACCGGTAAGCCTGAACATTTACCTGCACCACTCCATGGTTTTTGCACGTAAGGGAACTTAGTTTTAAATGTAGTATCATTTGCTTCAACACCTGTTGTGTAAGTTAATACATCTAATAAATCTGTTGTAACCGGACTAGGATCAACTAATGGATCATAATCATCATACCACAAACCAATAGCTGCTAAAACAATACCACTCACAGCTTGTAATTCGATACGTGTAACATCATCTTCCAAACGGCGACCGTTAGGGAAACCATCCATGTTCGGAATCCATTGTAAATCTGCAGTTGCTGCATAAGTAGGATCAGTTAATCCTAGCACTGCTGCCTGCACTAAACCTAATGAACTGAAACTAGGATCATTTCTTGGTGTTGTAGGAACAGCCATATTTAAGCGTAACATATCACCACCATTCGGTAAAAAGTTATTAATAAATGGTTTACCGGCAGCAAGTGGATTTCCACCTTTACCTGTAGCTAATTGATATGGTGCTAAATTTGGTGCACCTGTAAAAAATATCGGCCATAAATCCACTGAACGCGGTTTGCCTGCAGCAGGTAATAATAATGTTCCGAAAATTGCATCATCTAATGCAGTTCCCGCAACGGCAGGTGAACCTTTTAATCCGTATAAACCATCAGCACCATTTGTAAAATCATAAGCACCTAAACTTGCTTTTTGAATACGCAAAGGAGCTAACGCAGGTACTGCACCACCAAATAAATCATCATCCATATATAAACCTAATTCAGGATTGTAGAAATATTCAAAATGTGCTGCATCTTCTGCATAAGGAGATAATGAATTCCAATAATCTTTTCTCCAATTGGAATAACTGCTTCGTTAGTTAAAGGCATACCTAAACGGCTTACTTGAATCCAGTCACCACTTGATGATTCTGTTCCATCGCCATTTAATGTGCGCACAGCCTGACGACTTGCACTTGCCCATACACCAATTACAAAATCACCGTCTAAAATATCATCAGCCATAGCTGCTGTTAAACCATCTTTTTGTAATTGTGCAATTGGAATTTGTAATGCAATAACGTGCACGTTCATACATGCAACGCCATCGTGACTTTCACCACCCATGCGTGGCATATCACCTAAATCAAATACACCACCTAAATCCACAAAAAACGGATCATCAGCAGGACCGGCGTAAACATTTCCACCGCCTGGCATTGGTGTAATTGCATTATTAATTAATGTTTGATAAGAAGTTCCTAAACCAACACCACTGTTAATTGAACGTGGGCCGATAAATGGAGGCGGAACTGAACCACCACTAATTATGGTAGAAAATGATGCACCACCATCAGTACTTCTTTCGCAGGTGTAAGTCATTTTAATATTTTGAGCACCTAAACGAATATTAAAAAATGTAGTTGGATCTTCATCCGTTCTGCTGAAAGTAAATCGGTAAATAATATCATCACCTAATGTAGCAATATTATTATCAATGTGAATTTCATAACGAATGTTTTCTCCGAACGTATAATAATTTGGTCCGCCGTGAGGTAATTGCAGTGGAATATAATTTGCAATTATCGTAACCATTTCCGGATTGTCCGGACTGCGGAACGCATATAAATCCGTGTTATCAGCCAATGGATCATCGGCTATAAGCGGTGCTTCACGGTGACTGGAAGCCGACGCTTGAAAAGCAGGTACCAGCATCATCGCAGCGATGAGTAGCATATCAACTTTTCTTTAAATATATTAAATTTATTTTCATTGTATTTGTTTTGATGATGATTGGAATTAATATTCAAAGTCAACTTCAGTTCCTCTCCATGGAGCAGCAACATAAGGGAAAGTTGTTTGGAATGGTGCATCGTTATGTTCAACACGTGTTGTGTAATTAATTACATCACGCATATCGCGGGTAACCGGTGATTCGCCTGTTGCAGCATCATAATCATCGTACCATAAACCGATTGCAGCTAAAACAATTCCGCTCACTGCCTGTAATTCGATGCGTGTAACATCATCTTCCAAACGGCGACCGTTAGGGAAACCATCCATGTTTGGAATAAATTCTAATGCAGTAGTTGTATTAAACGGATCAACAGTTAAACCAATAACAGCAGCCGCTAATAAACCTTCAGAACTGAAGAAAGGACTCATACGATCAGTAACAGGAACAGCCATATTTAATCGTAACATATCACCACCATTTGGTAAGAAATTATTTACGAAAGGTTTTCCGGCAGCAAGTGGATTACCTGCTTTGCCTGTTGCTAATTGATAAGGCGCTAAATTCGGTGCACCGGTAAAAAATAATGGCCATAAATCTACCGAACGTGGTTTGCCTGCAGCAGGTAATAATAATGTTCCGAAAATTGCATCATCCAATGCAGTTCCCGCAACCGCAGGTGAACCTTTTAATCCGTATAAACCATCAGCACCATTGCTGAAATTGTAAGCAACTAAACTTGCTTTTTGAATACGTAATTTTTGAAATTGCGGAACTGCTGTTCCAAACAATGCATCATCCATATACAATGCCAATTCAGGATTGTAGAAAAATTCAAAATGTGCAGCATCTTCAGCGTAAGGAGATAATGAATTCCAATAATCTTTTTCGCCCAGTGGTATCACAGCTTCATTGGTTAAAGGCATACCTAAACGGGAAACCTGAATCCAATCGCCTGAAGCACTTTCAGTACCATCGCCATTTAATGTGCGAATTGCACGGCGACTAGCACTTGCCCAAACACCAATCACAAAATCACCATCTAAAATGTCATCAGCCATATCAACCGATAAACCATCTTTTTGTAACATGCTGATTGGAATTTGTAAGGCAATTGTGTGACAATTAAAATGTCCTAAACCATCACGTGGAGTTTCTGTAGCACGAGGTGCATTTCCTAAATCGAAAATACCACCAAGGTCAACAAAAAACGGATCGTCAACCGGACCACAAAATACTTTTTCTCCTGTTACAGCAGTTGCAACAGCGTTCATCATAAGTTCATCATAAGAAGCTGCGCCTAAACCTACAACAGCATCTTCAATTGAGCGTGCGCCAATGTTGATAGCAGGAACTACACCATCAGTAACAATGGTATTAAATGTTAAACCACCGTCCACACTTTTTTCGAGCATGTACGTAGTTTTCAAATTTTCAGCACCTAAACGAATACTAAAAAATGTAGTAGGATCTTCGTTTGTGCGCGTAAAAGTTGCGCGATAAATAATATCATCACCGGGCGTGGCAATATTATTATCAATGTGAATTTCATAGCGGATATTTTCGCCGAAATGGTTGTAATTCGGACCGCCAAAAGGAATTTCAGCCGGAATGTAGTTGGCAATAATCGTAACCATATTCGGATCATCCGGGCTCCGGAATACGTAAAGGTCAGTATTGTCGGCAAGCGGGTCATTGGCAATCAGCGGAGCCTCTCTGTGGCTCGATGCCATAACCTGCGTAGCCATCAACCCTGAGGCAATGAACATGCAGTTTATCGCTACATGCTGCAACCTTCTAATTGGTTGGGTGAGCAATTTTTTCATAGAATACATTTAAGGTTAGAAAATTTATTTCGCTGATATACGAGGGGAATGGGTGGTTGGATTGGAAAACCTTAAAAGTATTTTTGATTTGGGCGTTGGCGCGCATTGGCAATCACCCTCCGATGTCAATTACCGTGCGCGCCCCGGGTTTTCCGCTGCAACTCCTCGCCCTCGTTCCTCGGTCTGCGGGGTTTCCGCTACAACCCCTAACGCGGCTGAAGCAGAACACTGTTACTAAGTCGCTTCAAAAGGCACCACTCGGACCATTAATAACTTTCCAAAATGCTGGTATATAAGATGCATTCTCGTCGGAATTATGAAATAAAGCCATAAATAAAGTTTGAGGCTGAAAAAAAATTATACTTACCTTTAGCATTAGTAACGTTAAACGTTAGTATGCAAATTTCATTATATGACAAACTCACAGAAAATGAAACGCTTAAAAAATATTCACCCTGGAAAAATCTTATCAGAGAAATTTTTAATTCCTCTAGAAATATCTGCTTACCGACTTTCGAAAGAAATTGCCATACCGCAAACACGCATTTCTGAAATTATAAAAGGCAATCGTAGAATTACAGCCGACACTGCATTGCGCCTCTCCAAATTTTTCGGCAACTCGGCAAAATTTTGGTTGGGGCTACAAAATGATTTTGACATTGAAAATGAGTTGAGGGAGAAGGAGAAGATGATTAAAAGGATTAAGCGGTTTGATGGGAAGGCTGCGTGAAAATATATAGTGAAACTCTTAAATTACAGTAATTCAATTTAGTCAACTGACATTTCGTGGTACGAAGTAAACGAAATTGATACTGCTATCGAAGACCCAAAGTGCTTGCGCTGAAGTGAAGTAGCCGACTTGGTTGGGAATATCAAATCTAACTTAAAGCTTTCAGAAAAAAGAGCCAAAAATGTAGCTAAATATTGTAAAGACATTTTTCCAAAACATACACATATTCCATTTTTTCAATGGGAGAAGTGCTCGGTTCTAAAATAAAAAACAACAGGCATGCAGATATTATACGCTTTGTAAAATCTCAAAATACTGTTAGTGAAAATACTGATTTTTTTTGTAAATATTACCCGAAACTATCTGTTACAACGGAAATTACTAAATATCATATAGTAGCAGTATTCAGCCTAATATTCAAATATAAAATTTAATGTGTTACAACAAGTTTGTTATAGTATTTTTTTTGGCCTTCTGTAATTACAATAAAATAAATTCCGGGATAAACGCCGCTGCAATTCATATTAAATTCATCTTCAATAAATTTACCTTCAAAAACAAGCTGATTTCGTACATTGAAAACTGCCAATTGTTTAATCACGTTACTTTCATTTGGCAAAATGATTTGCGTAAGCTTGTCGGCTGGGTTTGGTTGAATAACAAATGTTGGTTCAATAATATTTTCAAAAATATTTATACTCGTGTCTTCAAAAATACCATCGCAATCATAATAAAACTGTAGGTCAGAAAACAATACACTATCATTTTCTTTATAACAAATTAATCTCCTAATATCCGGCCAATACCATGAACCATAAGGGGTAAATATGCCGTTATCACTTCCAATGCCTTCAATCCAGTAAGTAACAGAGTCCCCCTCCTCAACTAATGGGGTATATTTTATTTCCCATCGTTTTCTGTATTTACCGATGAAAATAGAATCAATGTTTGTTACTGTCGCATCGGGAAATAAATTAGCTACAGAGAACTCTGCACAATGTGCGGCAGATTCGCCAATATTTAAATTAAAATCATAAAGCAGTGTATCAGGCCATCCAAAAGCTAATTCCTGAGCATAAACCTTTTTATTAATTGTGTCCTCACGCATCAAAAATGAGCCCATTTTATAATATAATTTTCCATCAATTATTGTGTCTCCAAATATGCCTTCATGTTGAATATAAGTAATGCTGTCATATTCAAAAGAGTAAGAAATAACTAGTTCACTCCATTCTGCACCTTCGGTAAGGAATTTATGGTATACATTTGTTTGCGATTGCAACCCGCAAAAGGAGCAAATTAATACTAAAAACCGGATAGTTTTTTCATCCGAAAAGGTTATTTTGTTCTATTGTAATTAAAAATAATAAACAATTGGTCTTATTTGGGAAATATGATTTTACAGCTAATATTATAGCCGGGCATACCGGTAGGACCTATAATACGCCAATCTCCGCTAGCGCATTGTCCTAAAGTAGTTTCACTTTTGCCAGCAATTAAAATAGAAAATAAAAAAGTAAGCAGTGGAACAGCGGTTTTCATAAATGTAGTTTTAATGCGTTACAATAAACTTATTAATACGTTTTGTCTCCGTCAAATAAGAGAAGAAAATACAATCCTTCTTGAAAATTAGAGCAATCTAAAGTGAAATTAGGACCGCTAATGGAATCTTTTAAAACTAGCTGCTTCGCAATGTTAAAGACAGCGAATTCATAGTGGTTTAGTGCGCGGGTTGATTCTAATGATATTTGAAGGTACTTGTTAGCCGGGTTCGGTTTTACAATAATCGAATTTTCAAATGCATTATCAAATATTTGATCCGATGTGTCTTTAAAAAACTTCTGAACAGTCATACCAAAATTCAAGATCAGAATATAAGACATTTTCATTTTCTGAGTAACAAACCAGCCTTCTAATATCCGGCCAATACCATGAGCTAAAAGGGTTGTATATACCATTGTCGCTTCCTATCCCTTCTATCCAGTAAGTAATTGAATCACCATTCTCAATAAGGGGAGAGTACTTTATCTCCCATCTTTTTCTATAGGTTCCAATTAAAACCGAGTCGATATTTGTAACCACCGCATCGGGGAATAAATTTCCAACTGAAAACTCTGCGCAATGTGCGGCAGATTCGCCAATATTTAAATTAAAATCATAAAGCAGTGTGTCGGGCCATCCTAAACCTAATTCCTGCGCATAAACTTTTTATTAATTGTATCCTCCTCATCAAAAATGAACCCATTCTATAATATAACTTTCCATCAATTACACTATCTCCGAATATGCCTTCATGTTGAATATAAGTTATGCTGTCATATTCAAAAGTGTAGGTAATAAACAGTTCACTCCATTCTGCACCTTCGGTAAGGAATTTATGGTATATATTTGTTTGTGATTGCAGCCCGAAAAAGGAGCAAATTAATACTAAAAAGCCGGATAGTTTTTTCATTCGAAAGGGTTATTTTGTTATTTTGTAATTAAAACCAAAAACAAATGGGTTATTAGAAAAACATTATAACTTACCCAATTTAAAGTCACTGATACTAAGTAAAGATAGTTGAATTTTATTAACTGGTAATGCATTTTCCGGTTTTTTTAAGCGACTTTCACATAAAATGTTGATGGGGTTTTGCATCCGAGTTGCTGATAATTTCTTTCGTGATTTTAATAATTAAATTACCCTTCCGGTGGATGATAAAGTTGAATACCATACGTTCAGGCAACCTAATTGTTCTTTAGCTGATAATATGTAAGTTTCTATCTGTGGTATTTTAGATTAGAAACCCAAATCCCCTATCTTTACTCCCCAAAACCCATATCCATCCATGCTCCCGACCCAGCTCAAACCAAAACAGGCGCTCAACAAAGCTCTTTTAAAGGTTAAACCAAATAGGACCGAAATTGAAGGGTTTAAAAGTAACCTGATAATACTGCTGGACAGAACGAATGATACGGAGAGTGAGGAATTTCATAAGAACCTGGTAAGGATTTATTGAAACCCAAACAAAGCTTTTTTAAAAATGCCAATCACCCCTATACAAACCCTGGAAATCATAGAAGTAATGGAAAATTTTTATCGAGAATAAGGCCGCCTGAAGATATTAGAGACAAATTAGATATCGGTTATACAATTGATAACCAAAGCATTATTATTTTGAAATAAGGCCACAGTGGAATAAACCTGAAGTAATACAAGAACACCCTTTTGCCAAAACCACATTTATAAAAGCAAAAAATTGCTGGAAAGTATTTTGGATGAGAGCAAACTCAAATTGGCATCCTTATTCGCCCCAGTCAAAAGTGGAAAGTCTGCCGGAATTTATTCAATTGGTTGAAGATGATAAGCATCATTGCTTTAGGGCTGAAATTCGAACGAGTAGATTACTAAGGTTACAAAATAATAAACCATTTGTATAAGGAATTACTTAGCTACTCTAAAATAGTGAGAATAATTGTGACAAGGTAAACCAGCTACTTGAATTATGTTAATTATATATACTATTGATTTTCAACAATTTACAAAGTTATAATGTCTATTTTTGTGACAATAATTAATACATGATATCCTTACTAAAAATTTTATTAAATTTAAGTTGCATTATTCTAACCTAAACCATGAAAACACATTTGCTTTTATGCTTGTTTGCACTTTTGCTGATTGAACAGCTTTCTGGACAGGCAATAACCAACAATTTTGAAGAAGTCACAGGTGATAATATTTATTATGAACTAAATAGCGAAAACTGGAATGACGGTGAGACATTTGGATTATTTCCAAATGCGGGCTCAGAAATGCTGATGTCAGCAAACGGAAATGAAAACATAACTTTTGAAGCAATCGGAATAGAAAAAACACTGGGCGGTGTTATAGGATTAACAAATTATCGCGTATCCTTTTATGTATCTTCGTATTTAAATATGAACCCAATTACAATTGAAGATTTCACAACACTAATAATAGGAGGGCATAATGGAACTATTTCTTGGGATTCTACACCATCACCCGAATTAAATTGCGAATGGGTTAAATGGAGCGGAAATTATGTTGCATCAATTTTGGATGTGGGTGAACCATTTATTTTCAAGGCCATTTTTAATCTTGACTCGCTTCACTCAATAGCCATTGACGGACCAATTGATATATTAACTAAACCAAATATTTCAGTCGATATTAATGAAAAACTCAGGATTCACTACTGCAAATTTATCCGAACCCAGTCACTGAAACAGCAATGATAGCCATCAGTAATTTAATTTATAATCCAAAGGTTATACTTTTCAATGCTTATGGAGCACAAGCAAAAGTAATAAATCCAACTACTAACACATTTTTATTGGACACCAAAAATTTACCATCAGGAATTTATTTTTTAACAATATTTAGCGCACAAAAGCTTATTGTAACTAAACAGATTTGTATAAATTAATTTTGGATGAATTTGATTCAATCAGCGTTTATTAATGTTCTCCTAGCCCAGATTGCAACGGAAACAAACTAATGTAGCAATTTGAAGATGTACCGATGTACCAATGGAACAGCCGGATTTGATTACGCTAGGAATTTTGTGGTTTGTTGCAGTGGAAAGCCGGAAGGGATTTTGTAGGCGAGGGTGATGTTCATGCTTCAAAAATTTTTAATCCCTTAGCTATCGATTTAAAATTAACATATCACAATTATCTGAATTGGTTATACGCAATTTAAAAATACCGGTAAAATTAAAATCATATGGCATATCGGGGTGATAAATATTTTGGAGTCTGGTAGCAAATGTTTGCGGCATTAAATGGATGCTATAAGTTGTCAAACCAAGTTTACTTTCCAAATTACTTTTCACATCATTTTGAGCATCATTAGTTCGGCTGTGAATATCGCCTAATTGTAAACAGTAAGTATCACCTTTAGTGTGCTTAATTATCTCATTAATTGTGCTCGTAAGCAGTGAATCTCTGTCGGTAAGCATTTTTGAATTGATTGTTTTATATTCAAAACCTGCAAGATAGCCATCCATTATCAGTTTGACTTCAGGCCATCCGGTTGCGTAAAACTTTTGTAGCGCTTTAATTAATCCGGCATTTGAATAAGTACCGGTAATTAAGTTATGAACCATGGTGGCATTTGCACTTTGTTGGGTAAGAATTATTATTAATTCTGTAAAAAATTGCCGTAATTCAGGTGTAATATTTAGGGTATCCGTTTGCATTATGGATATCGCAATATTCAAGTCTGCCGAAACTGGTTTTGCTACTACAGTATTATAAGGCGGGTAATATACAACACTATAATGATCATAAAATGCCAGTGTAAGTAATGCAAATAAAGTTCGTTCAGCATCTTGAGGATAGTTGATATCTACACAGGTAATTGATACTGCATTGTTAATTAATTTTTGTGCCCGTAAATTTTTAATGCGGGCATACATATAAGTATTAGTTTTAAAAAATGCTATCCAAGTTTCATCTCCTGTATTTATATATTCCCGCACAAAATATCCATTGCAGGTAGGTAATTCCAACATAAAATGATTAACACCTCTTTCTGTGACTAAAAACTTTCGTAAACTGTCCTCAGCAATAGCAGTTTGTGCTATCATATTTATAGATTCCTGAACAGGAAGTTCCTGATCTAAATGCACTTCACCTATTATATAACATTGTTTGCCTGCCGGAATTGCGCCGGCAAATACAGAATCAATAACGTCGGTTTGAGCACATTTGCCCTGTATTAAAGCAGACGCCACAGTAAGTAAAATAATTGTTTTAAATACACGAATTTTCATACGGTAAAAATGAGTATGGGGTAAAAATAATTAATAAAATATTATGGCAATTTACAAATTTAAATTAAAAAATGCCATGTACAATAATTTCATTGAAAATACAGCTTAAATTTGACAATAAACTATTACATATCAAAGTATGCATTTTTTTTGTTGAAGTTCGATGATAATGCGCAGAATTTGTAAATGCGCTTAATTTCATAATTTGAAAAATCTAAACAAAAACCAGCTCTGTAAGAGCGAAAGAATGGTATGACTCGTCCTAAAATAAGTTTACAGTTTAACTAATTAATCCTGTTATAGGTTTACATTTCATTGTTAGTCCTGCTCCTGATTTACAATTATAGTTTTTTTTTCGGTAATAATTCTTCCATAATCTATCTGTTTTAATATTATTTAATGAATGATGAATACAGTTTGGTGTGAAGTTACTGATGCTCATGTGCGGTCTTTCATTGTTGTAAAGGTCTACAACATTAATAAGCAAAGCCTTTGCATCCTTTATGTTATCTATGTTGTAGGTTTCTAAGTATTCCCCCTTGATGATTCCATTTATTCGTTCAGCAACGGCATTTTCTAATGGATCACCATTTTCAGTCATGCTTATTTTTATACCGTTGTCCTGCAATAGCTTTACATAAGCGTAGCTGCAATACTGTATCCCTCTATCACTGTGATGGATGAGATTTAAGTGGGTATCAGTCGTCAATGTAGAGAGTGCCATTTTTAAGGCTTGTATACTTTCAATGGCATCCATTGTTTCAGCTACCTGATAACCTACAATTTTATGTGAGTAAGCATCTGTAATAAAACTAATGTAAAGATGTTCCCCTGAACTTATTTTCCAGTAGGTAAGGTCGCTTACCCAAAGCTGATTTGGTGCTTTGGGAACAAAGGCACGAATGAGGTTGGGATACTTTCTCAACCAGTGAGATGAGTTGGTAGTTTGTATTCGTCGCTTCCGTTTTCTTACCAATAAATAATTTGCCGCAAGCATATCGAATAATGCATCTCTACCCATTTTTATTTGATGTTCTATTAGAAATGGTTGTAGCATTTCATACAGTTTTCGAGTACCCATTACACGATGCTTTTTACGTATTTCAATTACGCGTTGTATTACCAATTCTTCTTCCAGGTTGGTTGAAATTTCATCCCAGTTGTGTTGATAATAAGCCTGTCTGGTAATACCAAACCACTCACATAACTTGGCTAATCCTATGTGTGAAAATTTACTTTTCATGGCTTCTATGGTTTGGTATTGAGCTTTTTTCTTATTGGAATTTTAAACTCCTTTTCTGCAATATCTACCATTGTAGAGAAGGCTGTCGCTTTTAGCTCAGCTTCTTTTAATTGCCTTTCCAACTCTGCGATTCGCTGCTTTAATTGTAAGGTCTCTATAGATTCTTCACTAACATTTTCCGGATTATCAGCCTTTCGTTTCCGTTGTTTCATTGGATATAAATCTGTTACAATGTTAGGCTTTCTGACTATATTTCCAGCATCGTAGCCTAAGTTTTTCATCCAACGAGTAATATGCCCATGCTCCTGTTGTTGCCCTGTGTACTTTTTCCAAATCGCTGTCTTTGTAATATTCGTTGAAAGTAACTCATGAATTATCATGTGTTTTTCGGCATGCGTAAAATGCTTACGTTCTTTTGGAATGATTTTTTCGTCCATTTTTTACACTTTTTGGTGTAAACCTATTTTAGGACAAGTCACAAATTAAATACCGGAATTGATTTACATGGCAATGGTATGTTACGGCGTTATTTAACTTCTATACCTTTTCTTATTTTATCGCTCCCTTGATTATTAAAAACTGTGTAAATTTTTTCGGCAGGTGGTAGCAAATTGTTTAAATTACTATTTTGTAATATCGTTTGTAGTGTTTGTGTCGCAGAAATATTAAATTCCGATTTCCAGCTATAGGTAGAGTCCAACCACATATTTGTATCAGGAATTGTATAATGGGTAATCATATCTTCCACTACATAATTTGTTGCGTCATAATATACTACCTTATAACCCGGATTGTTACAATGAACGGGACTAATTCCGGGAGATGAATATGCTATTTCAGTAACTTTAGTGCCGAGTGTATCATATAGTCTTCTAAATTCATCCATATGTGTATGGCTATAAAAAAGATTAGTAATTTCCTGCTGATATTCCTGAACGATGCCTAAAAAACGGTTTCCCAATTCTGAGTAGAACTATCCCACATTGCTGAACTACTATGAGCATCTATTCCTGGTGGTATATGCATTCCAATTATTACTTTTTTATTATCGGTTCGTGCATTTTTTAATTGGGCGCTCAACCAGTCCATTTGTTCTTTGCGATTCAATTCTTTGGTTAAATTATCAGCCAATTGATAATCCGGGCAAAACATAATTGAATTAAGCGCAATTATTCTTAGTCCACCTCCTATTTCAACACTATAGTAACCCTGATCAATGTTGTCAATATTCACAATAAAGCTGCTTTTTGTTGTGTCCATATCTAAGTTCAAAGTTGGATAACTTACCGAATTGTTAGGCAATAAACCAAGTGGATTTTTTTTACCCGGGCCGGTAAATGGATAGTAATCACCATTGAGTCCATCGTTATTACCCGGCAAGTAAAGAAATGGGATGCCGGTTGATTTAAATTTTGAATAAAAAGTATTTAATACGATACTATCGTTGCGTTCATGTTGCACAAGTCCTCCCGCATTTATTGGTTTAGTATGCGCACAAATATTACTTGTAATTGATAAATGAGCAGGGAGATCGCCGGTAAACAATACAAATTGTGGTGGGTTTGAAGAAACCATTAAATCGTAAATGCTTTGCATTGCAGCGTCAAACAATTTGGTTCCGGTATCAAATCCATAGTCAGAATCGGTGCGCAGACTATTTAAATGCACATCAGAAAATAAGATGAAATAGGGCTTGTTTGCTACTACTCCCATTGACTGAATTTGCCTTGTATTTTTTTGGTTGGTTTTACCACAGGATACAAAAAAAGATATAGTAAATAATAATAAAATAAATTTAGCGTGTTGCATAATAAATTAATTAATAGTTTATGAAATTGTAACTGCGTTTGAATCGTATTGAATTCGCAAACCGAGTATGTATTGTGAATAACTTAATAATGTTTGCCAGGTTTTATCCGTTAACATTTCGGCAATATTCAGGTCATTTATGAAATCAAAACTAATTTGTTTGTCGCGATAATTGACCAGTGCAATATGAATATTGGAAATATTTTTTGATGTATTTTCAATAGCATCCATAATTAGTGCTAATGGTGTTCGAATACTTAAAATTAAATCGCCCAGAGGTTCACCCAATGGCGTACTTAAACCGTGAAGATAAAAGCAACGAACCCAATCATACACATCAGTTGGATCTGTCAAAAGCGCCTGGCTACAAAGGTTATTTAGGGTTTTCAGTTTGGCAGCAATATTTGTATCATTTGCAACAGCTGAAGCAATATTAGCAGGTGAACCCACTACTCCGCAATTGAGTGGCAATAAACCTGCTGAAGTTTGAACGTTTATTGTTACTAACCCTAAAATAAGTGGAGTTTTGTTTGTAATTAATGAAGCATTAAATTGATCTGTACATTGATCAACTGCATCTTTTACATCCCCAAACATTTGATAAATGCTTCCTGGTGGTATTAAACCGGGGTCGGGCAGGTTTCCACTTATTTCGTCGAATTTAACAATGAAATCCGTTGCAGTTTGACTAAATGAACCAAAATTTTATCTAATACAGATACGGCTCCAATTAGCGAATCAAGGTTTGGTTTAGATGTGGTATCTTTTAGGAATGCATTTTCGTAGATACATAGTTAGGAAGAAACCCATTCACGATGCTGTTGTTCCAATTATCAACGATTGATTTAAAAAAATTAACAAATTCAGATCTATAATCATCTCGCCAAATGTTGACTGTTGTATTCACATCAACCCAAGCTGTGCTGGATTGTGGGGAAATAGATACAGGTATACCGGTTGACCACATACCATAATAAAATTTTGATACCTGAGCATACATCGATACAAATGCTTGTAAATCGACAGAATAAATATTAGACATGAAGTGTTAATTTGGATTTAACAATTGAACCTTTTGTTCATAATTAATATTTAAATTAATTATTAAATTGAGTTGTTGAACTAGCGTATTCCATTCTGTATTAGCAGCAACAATATTCGATTGTATAGTTGCATAATCAGGATCAGCGCTTCCAACTTTTGTCATTGAAGCATTAATTGTATCAATAATTTCAATTAATTCGTTATTAATATCATTCCACATGGATTGTGTTTCTGTAAGTGCTTTTAGTGCTGTTTGGTATTTGCTTTCGACAGTTGATACAACTGCGCTAATTGTATTGAGATTTATTATATCCTTATTAATCTGCGTGGCCTGATCATGAAGGATTTTGAGTTTGCCGGTATCGGCAAGTAATTGTGCTTTATCTTTAGCCAGCATAACAGCAAAAGCTGCAACTCCCGCAAGACCACCAAGAACAAATAAGGCCGATTCAGGAAGAAAAGCTACAGCAATAACTGTAACAAACACAGAACCACCAATTCCAATAGCATTAGCAGTAATCTGACTGTTGAGGTTATCTATCTCTTTATCTACAGTTGAAATGCTTTCATTAATGTAGTTAGCATTGTTTTGTCTGCACGGTCATATTATTTATTGCAACTACTCGGCATTCAATAGGTTAATGTCGTTGCTGAAAGTATTATAAAATTAGTCAAAACTTCGATGATTCCGGGGTTATTTTCATCCTTGTTTGTAAATACTTTTTCTTTTTGATCCAGACTTTTTTGAAGCGCCGATAATACGTTTACCAATTGTTGTTTTTCTAACTTATCAGTTGGGTCTGCTATAAGTGCCTCAAGGCTTGAATTTATAGAATCAATTTCCGATTCAAAAATGTTATTAAAATAACTAATTACGGTAGGTGATGACATAAGTAATGGTAACACTGAATTAATCCATTCTTGCGCATGGGTTCGAAGATCGACAGCCTGATTCGAAATATAATCGTTATATTTAGTTCTGGCATTTTTGTAACTATCAGTCCCATCCGCTGATTGAAATTGCAGAGTTGGCCAAATTAAGTTTTCTATAGCATGATGATAAGCGGTGATAGCTAAAAGATTATTTACATAATCGTTAAATTGAGTTGTAAAAATTTGTAACACTGCTTTTTTATGGTAAGTAACATGTTTTAATAAAATTTGAGTTAATAAATCTAATTTATCCGAAATTATGCAGTTGCAGTTTTGGGAATAATATATAATTCCTCGTCGTATGTAATATTAATCATATCGATATCTTGGGCAACTGTGTTTAAATCATCCCAATATTGCATAGCGAGTTCAAAATCATTTAAAACCTGCGTGAAATTTTGAGATGTGGGGGTTGAAGCGAGGTTAATAATATCATCTAGTTCAATTTGTAGTTGATCTAGTTCCTGATCAACCAGGGTCCAAAGGCTCTTGATGTTGTCCATTACACCTGAAGCAATTTTATTGTCATCAATTGCAGTTTGCAGTGAAGAAGTAATCATGTTAATACTTGTAATATCAGCATCAAGAGGACCTAGATTTTTTTGATCATCAAAAATATTATCTTGAATTTGTCTGATATTCGAATTAGCCACAATAGTCGTAATAACAGAGCCGGCAGTTAAAAGCAAACCTAGTGCAAGGGCAATACCACCAAGCACCTTACTTGCCGGATCAGCATTTAATAGTGAAACACCAATTTTAGCAATAACGCCACCTGTGACACCAACACCCACCATTGCGGCAACCGTAATTTCCCATTTTTTGAGTTCGGACTTTAATTTTGCAATCTCAGCATTTAAAGAATTAACCAGGTCCTGATCAGTACTCGCCAATTTGGTCATTTCAGAAACCGCGTTTGTTAAAGTTGTGAGGTCTGTAGCCATATCGGTTGCAAATTTGTCTAAAACAGTTTCTATAAAGTCAACCGTTTTTGCATTAGAAATAATGGATCCTCGAATACTTCCTATTTGCTTTTAAATTTAGCTAAATTATTGGCATCAGTTGGATTACTTATCAATGAATTGATAATAGATTTCAATGGCGCTTCCATAATTTGCATATTATTATAAAAGGTTTGAATTGAAATCGGAATCGAACTATACATAGGTAATATACTGGTTAACCAAATTTGCGCATGTGCTTTTATATATGGAAAATAGTCTTCACTAAATTTAGTATATGCATCGGTAGGTTCTGCAAGATAAGGCAGGTTCACGCTATCCAGGGCCTTGTGGTAAGCCGTGATTTTATACATAGCTAATGCATATTCTTTAATTTGGTCCGGGGTATAAGGAGTTACAGCCCCTGGTACAGCGGCTAATCCACCTAATGTTAATCTCATACGTAAATGGTTTTGATTTGGGTTAAAAAATAAGATTGTGTGTTTTAATAATTTAAATCAAAAACAAGTTAGTAAACCTTTTTAAAAATTACCAAATTAATTCCAGCATAATTAAATTCATTTAATGCATTTTCTGAATGAAAACCCTTCTATCCGTAGTGGAAAACCCTTGTTAAATCAAATTCCAAAACATTGTGACAAGATTAATCAGAATAGTTTAAAGTCAAATACTATAATAATTGGGTTTATAACATGTATAAGGCCATAAATCAATTACTAAATTGAAATAATATTATAACTTTTGTGACAATTTTGAGAAACTTTTAAAGTGTTTGTATGTTCGTTATAGTAGTGTACTTACTATACAGTCATCTGTTAATACATATTATAATAAATAATATGCAATAATGTTCTTAACCGGTAATTTATATGCAGGCAAAACACCATGCAGTTCAAGCTATTCAAGGTATATTTTCATCGGGTATGATTTTCTTTAATAACCATCACTAATTGGGATTATAAACTAACCCGAATCACTAATCTACTGGCCGTATACGACCACGCTGGTGCTCCGGAAAGTGATGGAGAAAGTCGGTGCCAATTGTGTTGGCGAGAGGATGCTGAGTTCCGAAAATAATATTCATTAGTGACTAGATTGTATAATAACAATTAGATAAAATCGTTACATTATACATGCCATTATTGGATAAAAAGAAATTTATATACTTTTCGTTTAAATCAATCAGATATGTGGTTGTAGTTACTACCTTATTAATGTTTACCCATTCAATAATCAAAGCGCAAAATCCGGAAAATGCTTTGGTTTTTTCTTTTAGTCCGGGCGTTTCAACTACTTTGCCAGGTGCTTCATCTGATTTTGATAAAAAATATTTTTATGCTTTTTCACCACATTTAGGAGTTTCAACTGAGTTGTTGTATCAACAGGTATTAAATAAAAAAACATGGTTATCAACTGGATTAGGATTTAATTTTAATAAATACGCATTTTATCATACAAATTTTACCGGTAATACAGAAAATGAAGTAGAAGGTATTTCTGTGGGGTGTTTTGCAATAAAAATTCCTTTATTGGTAAAATATCAACTAAACGTAAATCATTTTAAGGGTGATATTTATACAACATTTGGTGCAGACTTATTATTTATTCATGGTTATAGTGAATCAATATATTTTAGTGGTGGTAATTATGCAAGCGGTAGCAGTTTTGATTCAACATTATATGCCACATATCCTCCCTTTGCGCCCAATGCAAATCTGCGAATAGGTGTTGAAGTAGATAATTTATTTGATTCAAAAAATATAAATTTTAATGCTACGCTAGTATATCAACTAATTCCTTATAGTACTCTTAATATTATAAATACAGTTAAAACAACTTCAGGTGAAATCGTTTATCAGGGTAGTGTGTCGCCAACCTTACTTACATTATTTATAGGTATACATATCCCTATAATAACTGATATTTAGTTCATAGTTGTCAGATTAGTATTAGTCGGTTTAATCCTCCTCCCCTTCGTGATATTTCCAAAAACGCATATTATTACCGTTATTTGCAGAATCAATTTTTAGGACACCAACAAATGCGCCCACCACATGTTGATATGAAGGATTTCACCTACGATTTGCCCGAAAGCAAAATCGCACAATACCCTTTGCAGGAAAGAGATGCGAGTAAATTGTTGGTGTATCGCAACGGGGAAATTACGGATGAAACATATCGCAATTTATATCAATATATTCCGGAACAATCGTTGCTGATTTTTAATAATTCGAAAGTAATTCCGGCGCGATTAATTTTTACGACTTCCTCCGGCGCTAAAGTGGAACTATTTTGTCTGGAACCCGCCAACGACAATACCGAAATTGCTAACGCCATGATGCAACAAGGGTCGGTATTGTACAAATGTTTAGTCGGCAGGTTAGCAAAATGGAAAGAAACAACCATCAGCTTACAGACCGATAATTTTACATTATTTGCAACATTAGTGGAAAAAACAAATAATGGTTTTATTATTAAATTTAACTGGCAACCTGAAAATTTATCGTTCGCGGGAATTTTGGAACAATTTGGTGCAATGCCAATTCCGAATTATTTGAAACGTAAGGATGAAATAATTGACACGACAAGATATCAAACCGTATATGCAGATCAAAAAGGTTCGGTGGCAGCACCTACAGCAGGATTACATTTTACGGAAGATGTTTTTGCACAACTAAAATCGAAAAATATTCATACAGAATATATCACACTGCATGTTGGCGCAGGCACATTTAAACCGGTTAAGGGAGAAACAATCGAAGATCATGAAATGCATGCGGAATGGATAGAGGTAGATAAGGTTTTGATAGAAAAAATTATTCAGCAAATTGCTAAACCAACAAATAATACGGTTATTGCTGTCGGCACCACTTCATTACGAACTATTGAATCGCTTTATTGGATGGGTGTAAAAGCACTTGCTCATCCAAATATTTCCATCGATGAAATACCAATAAAACAATGGGAAGTATATGCGTTACCCCAAGATGTTGATGCAATTGCGGGACTAAATGCGTTATTACAATGGTTGCAACAAAATAATACGAATAAAATAATCTGCAAAACACAAATTCTGATTGTGGACAGCTACAAATTAAAAATTATCAGTGCATTGATTACAAATTTTCATCAGCCTGCATCTACCTTATTGTTGTTAATTGCAGCCGTGGTTGGTAATAAATGGCAGGATATTTATCGTTATGCATTGGAAAATGATTATCGCTTTTTGAGTTATGGGGATGGTAGTTTGTTGTTTAGGGTGTAGTGGTTGTGGCCGGAGGCTAAATGCAAGAAGAAATTCGTTTATCATTTTGACAGAATTAATTATTTTTTTTTTGGGAATATTTTTTTGTTGGGGGGGGTTTTTTTGGGGGGGGGGGAGGGGGGGAGGATAATAAAGAGGATATTTTTTTTTTTTTTTTTTAAATATATTTTAGTATTTATATAAAAATAAATAAAAATATATAATTATTATTAAAAATAAAATAGGAAAAAAAATAATAAAAAGAAGGGGAGGGGAGAAAAAGAAAAAAAAAAAAAATAAATAGGTATTAATTAGAAAAAAAAAAAAAAAAAAAAAAAAAAAAAAAAAAAAAAAAAAAAAAAAAAAAAAAAAAAAAAACAACACCTTTCACAAATTTGTTAAATAAAAATAATATTACAATCGCCCTCAAAATTCTCCGTGTTTCTCTGTGGGCTGTTTCTCTGTGGGCTCCGTGGTTTCGGCTGTTTAATTGGTGAAATTAAATTGAACAGCGAATTTGTCAATTCTATTTTCTTCATCAGAACCATTCTGTCGCTCCTACAGAGCTGAAGTGAAGATGTGGTTGATTTTTTTTACCATTCTTTCGCTCTTACAGAGCTGGTTAATATAAATATACCAAGTGTTTGTTTGTTACCATTCTTTCGCCTTTACAAGGCTTGTGATGGATCTGGATAAAGTATATGGATAGTTCCCATTTTGCCGCATTTAATGAGGGAAATTTTGAACTAGTTATAAAGTGAATATTCTTACGTGTTGAAGTTTAACTTGTGAAGTGAAGTATTGTTTATCGATTTATATAATTTTAATTATTATTTACAAAATTATTTGGTTTTTGGGCAACTTGTATGGAATTGAGTTGGGTTTTAGTACTTTTCGGGCAAACAACTGTAGAAATAGTATTTGAAATGAAGTATTTAGCAATTTGTACCGACCTTGATGAAACACTTTTAGATGATGATCGAAAAATATCAACTGTAACAAAAAATACATTTAAAAAATTAGATCCCGAATTGAAAATCATTTTAGCCTCCGCGCGCATGCCACGTGCAATTCGTAGTTTCCAGCAGGAGTTAAATATTGAAACTGCACCTATAATTTGTTATAATGGCAGCTATGTTATCCGCACAAGTGAAGATGGGACTGTTCATGAGCTATTTTCTAAATATATTGATACATGGTTGTGCGAAATATTTGTCAACTACATAAAAAATACCGACTTACATTTGGGTTTATTTTCCAATGATAATTGGTATGTACCTGAAATGGATAAGTGGACAAAAACAGAAATAAAAAATACCGATGTTATACCGGAAATTATGAGCCACGATGACGTAATTAACCTTTGGAAAAAGACCGGACATCCGGGAGCACATAAAATTATGTGTAAGGGTGAAAAGAAAGGCGTAAAAGGTTTATATGACTTTTTTGCCAAAAATTATTCCGCTGAACTGGTATTATACCTTTCTGAACCTGAGCACCTGGAAATTGCACCCTCAGAAACTTCAAAAGCTAATGCCTTACAGCTGATTTTGCAAAAGGAATATAATTTCGGAATCAACAGGGTTATAGCCTTTGGTGACAATGAAAACGACCTTGATTTGTTAAAAACTGCCGGGCTGGGCATTGCCGTCGCAAATGCAAAATCGACATTAAAAGCTGTAGCAGATGAAATAACACTACAAAACACGGAAGATGGCGTGGTAGTAGCCCTCAAGAACCATGTCTTTTTGTAATAACTCCGGTTTCTTATTTGGGAGCACAACAACAAGTGTTAAGTATTCCGGAATTTTACATGGCTATTTGCAAAATCAAAAAACATGATTTATCTTTATTTATCATTTGAAATTTTCAATAAAAAGGTGGCATATCCAACTATGAATAGTTGCAGAACTCAAAGAAATTGTATTCAGAATTGCAGCTTGAATCCGGCAATTCATACTTATTTAAAACCTACGTAGTAGTAAATTTACATTGGTTTTTCCTTCGAGTTTTAAGCGACTGTTGTATTAAACATCCGAAATAATTCCCGGCAAATTCATTCATACTGAATATCTGCCAATTCATTAGTAGCAAAACCCCCAAATGTAAACACGCGTTGTTGCATTAAAGTATTTGCTCAAATTTATCAATAGTGTATTAGTTTATTATTTTTCATTCAGTGTAAAGTAGTAAAACCATTTTTTTTAAATTAAAATTTAAAAACATGAAAAAAATTATCCTCGCTGATGATGATTCCGACGACTGCGAATTATTTGAGGACGCTTTGCAGGAATTGAACATTAAAACACATCTTATCATCTCGAAAGATGGAGTCGAATTGATGTCGACACTGGATGAAACTGTCCCCCCTCCACCTGATGCGGTGTTTATTGATTTAAATATGCCGCGCAAAAACGGCTACGAATGTTTAAATGAAATTCGCAATAATGAAAAATTAAAAGATATCATGGTAGTAATTTTTTCAACTACCAACAATAAAATGGCGATTGAAAAAACATTTTCATTAGGTGCAAACTATTTTGTATGTAAACCACGTTCATTTGAATTATTGAAAAAAGCACTGGAAAAGGTATTACATTTTACACAATTAGGCCCTGATGAACACCAACAACAAATAATTGAGGTATTCTGAAATTACATCTGATTAAAATATGATGACTAAAGTAAAACCGACACTCATACAGGTAAGGAGCTTCTATATCCTGACCACTTTATTTTTAGTCGCTCTTTCTTTTTATACCTTTTTCCAGATTAAAAGCCTGATTGCCAGTTCCGAGTGGATTAATCATACCAATAAGGTAAATACCACGCTCGAAAAAGTTTCCAACGCTTTTATAAATGCCCTCAGTAATCAGAAAAGTTATCTGGTAACCGGTGATTCTGCAATGATACTTGCACGTGATGCTGATTTTTCAAACATTGAGCAACAGCTAAATATACTCGATAGTTTAACTGTAGATAATCCGGAACAATCAGCCAACCTGATTAATTTACGCAAGGTGATTGCTGAAAAAAAGGAGAATCTCAATATGTTACTTGAAACATATAAACCCTTAAATATTTCACCGGATTTATCGAACAGCCTGACTAATGCATTACAAAAAACCGAAATTGTAAAGCAGGAGATTGATAAAATGTCAACCACGGAAACTAAATTGCTTGAACAACGCAATAAAAGTTATACGGAGCTTTCTGCAGTTACACCACTTTTTATTATTTCTTTATCACTGGGAGCGTTATTAATTTTATTGGGATTTTATGTTCGCCTTAATAACGTAATTCACGAATTAGAGGATGTACATGAAAAATTAGATGCATCAAATAAAGAATTAGCACTTAAAAATATTGAGCTGCAAAAAACCGGAGAACAATTTTTACAAATGTTTGATAATAACCCGGTCGCATTAACATTTGGTGAAATTAGTTCCGATAAAATTGTGTATGCCAACAATTATTTCTATACCATATTTGGTTACTCACCGAAAGAAGTGATTGGCCACACGGCAGAGGAATTAAACCTGGTATCACCTGAGGAAACAGCAAGGTTATTGCCTATAATAATGGGGCATCTAGAGGAAGACCGCACACTTGAAGAGCTGCAGGGTTTGCCGGCAGAAGAAAGAGCCGACCTGCTATTGAAGCTGCGGGAAAAAATGTTTCAAAATGGTTTTGAAGTTACCTACACCAGAAAAAACGGTTCGAATTTTTTTGCCATAGTTTTCTACGAAGTAATTGATATTGGTAATGTTAAATATGCACTCACATCATACGTGGATATAACTGAGCGTAAAGAAGCATTACAACAAATAGAAGATCAACGTGCATTTGCAGATTTAATTATTGCCAGTGACCCCGCAATGGTTTTTGCCACCGATGAAAATTTAAATATCACCGTCTGGAATAAAAAAATAGAAGCACATTCAGGATTAAAAAAAGAAGAAACGATAGGTAAAAACATTTTAACAATATATCCGGAATATGATAATGACCAGTGGAATAGAATTCTGAGTTCGGTGCTGCATGATGGGAAATCTTTGCACTTTTCAAAAGTTGAATTTCAGCGTGCACGAGGATTTGGAGAAAGCTGGATAATACCACTGCGCAATAGCTTGCAACAAATTATCGGAATTTTAGGGATTACGAGAGATATAACCGAAACAACTGAAATGAACCTGCGTTTAGAAAAAATAAATGCGGACCTTGAAAAAATTAATGAAGAATTAAATAAAACAGCGGCTACCTTACAAAAAAGTGAAGAACGTTTTAACAGGATGGTTACTGAGGTGGAGGATTACGCTATTTTGTTTTTAAGTAAAGATGGCAAAGTTGAAAACTGGAATGAAGGTGCTGAAAAAATAAAAGGTTATAAAGCTGATGAAATTATCGGAATACACTTTTCACAATTTTATACGGAAGCGGACAAAAAAGATAATCTACCACAACAATTGTTGAATGAGGCCACCCAAGCTGGGAAAGCCATTCACGAAGGCTGGCGTGTTCGCAAAGACGGAAGTAAGTTTTGGGGCAATACAGTGATTACTGCGTTACATGATAATCAGGATAATATTATCGGATTTTCTAAAGTTACCCGCGATTTGTCTGATAAAAAAAATGCTGAAGATATTATTCTGGCTGCGTTTAGAGAACTTGAAGTAAAAAACAAAGAGCTGGAAAAAAGTAATAAAGAACTGGAATCGTTTAACTACATTTCCAGTCACGATTTACAAGAACCTTTGCGCCAAATTCAAATTTTTGCATCCCGATTCAGTGATACGGAATTACAAAATCTTTCTGAAACAGGTCGCACTTATTTTAATAAAATATACAATGCCGCTAAACGCATGCAAAACTTGATTTCTGATTTGCTCGCCTATTCGCGAACCAGAACAGAAGAAAGGCAATATAAATTGGTAAAACTGAATCCTCTTATAAATGAAATAGAAGAAGAATTTGCTGAAACCATTGCTGAAAAACAAGCTACCATCGAAACCGTGATTTGGGAGAAGTTTATGTAATTCCTTTTCAGTTCCGACAACTGTTATATAATTTAATTGGCAATGCATTAAAATTTGCAAAACAGGATTTGCCCGTTCGCATAAATATTTCCAATGAAATTGTAAATGCTCAACAGGTGCCGGATGTGAATCCCGACAGCACTGCACAATATTATCACATCCGTTTAAGTGACAATGGGATTGGTTTTGAACCACAATACAACCAGCGCATTTTTGAAGTTTTCCAGCGTTTACACGATCATCAAAAAATTGCCGGAACCGGTATGGGCCTGGCTATTGCCAAAACAATTGTTGACAATCACCAAGGCATCATTAAAGCAAGTGGCGAATTGGATAAAGGCGCAATTTTTGATATCTATATACCAATAAAACAAAAATAAAAACAAATTTTTATGATACTCTATATCAATTACGACATCAATAAAATTTGCAAGAACCTGCTACAGGAACAATTGGATAAATTGGAACTAAAGTATGCATTATTAAGCTTAGGTGAGGTGGAATTTAAAGAACCTTTATCAGACGAGATGATGCAGACGCTCAATAAAAATTTAAGCAGTTGTAATATCGAAATTGTTGAAAGTCAGAAAAGTATTCTCGTTCAACGTATAAAAGATAGCATTATTGAGATGGTATTTACGGATGAAAAAAATCCGGTAAAGTTTTCTGCATACCTTGCAGATAAATTAAACTACAATTACAATTATCTGGCAAATTTGTTTTCCAACGAAACTTATACTTCAATTGAGAAGTATATTCTATTGCAAAAAACTGAAAGAGCAAAACAACTGCTGGCAATGAACGAATTAAATATTACGGAAATCGCGTGGAAGCTAAACTACAGCAGCACTGCCCATTTCAGCAATCAATTTAAAAGTATTACAGGAATTACCCCTACTGTTTTTCAAAGGATAATTTTGAAAAAGCGGGAATCAAATAATGAATAAATACATATAACTGGTCATTAATCATTTAAATAATCAGAAAAAAACAGGCATATTATGACAAATGAACCGTTAAATATCGTTTTTGCAGATGATGAGGAAAATGATCGTCTGCTGTTTCTTGACGCATTAAAAGAGTTAAAAATAAAAACAAATGTCCATACCGTTAATGATGGGATTGAATTAATGGATTACCTAAAAGGGGCCGCTAAAGATTTGCCGCATTTGTTGTTCCTGGACTTAAATATGCCGAAAAAAAATGGCATGGAATGTCTTAAGGAAATAAGGATGGACGAAAAATTAAATGATATCGCGATTGCCATCTTCTCAACATCCTTATCGGAAAAGGATATCGAAGAAACCTTAATAAATGGCGCCAATGTCTACATCAATAAGCCAAATAGTTTTGAAGCGTTGATTCAGGTTCTAAATAAAGTGGTCATGACTGCCTATACCTATCAAAATACGTTTTTTAATAAATCGCATTTTTTATTACGGTTGTAAGTAATAATAACTCAAGCTACCGTTTGGTAATGTTAGGGTTACCATTTTGTTGCCCCTACAGCGCTGATTCTTTTTTTGGGGATAGCGTTGTTACCATTCTTTCGCCTTTACAAGGCTGGATTTAGATATGTGTCAAGGAGACCGTTTTTACCGTTCTTTCGCTCTTACAGAGCTGGTTAATATAAATATACCGGGTGTTTGTTTTTTAACATTCTTTCGCCTTTACAAGGCTGGACTTTGGTGTTGCCATATGTAATTTAATTCGATTGCCCTTGAAATATGTGGTTGTATTAAATTCTTGCAGTAATTATTTGTTTATCATCAAAGCAATTATGATTTATAAAATCAATATTTTTGTAGCATCCAAAGGATGATACATTACTTTAATCTAAAAAATGAGTGTAGATAATTTATCTGATTATATTCAACAATTGGTGGCTATGTCTCCGGATAAATCGCATTTACTTGCTGAGGCATTTGAAAAAATACAGGTTCCCAAAAACACGTTGTTGATTTCGGAAAATAAAGTAAGTAAAGCAACCTATTTTTTAGAATCCGGTATTGTGCGCTCATTTACATTCGATAATAATGGTGAAGAGGTAACCACTAACATTTATGAAGCCCCATGTTTTGTCAACGATTTTTTATCTTTTTTTAAACAACAACCAACGGCAGAAGCATTTCAGACATTAACAGATTGTAGTATTCGACAAATGAGTTTTGAACAGGTGCAATATTATTTTCATACTTATCCTGAATTTCGAGAATTTGGACGAATGATGCTGGTTACCAACTATTCGAATTTACACGAGCGCATGTTGGGTATGATAAAAGATACAGCAGAAGTCAGGTATTTAAACCTCCTCCAAAAACATCCCGATATTTTTAAACATGTTCCATTAAAAATAATTGCCTCCTACCTTGGCATAACAGATTCTTCCTTAAGCCGCATTCGTAAAGAGATTACTGCTAAGTAAAAACTTGTCAAATGACAAGATTACTTTCCGGTGAACAACAGAATTTTGCATCATCAATTCACCAAATGAACAATTTTTATGGAAATTTTCACCAATGCAGTCCCGGTTTGGCTTTCAGGCTTATTTTTTATTAGTTTTCTGTCCCCAGTTATTATGATTGTGCAAACAATTAAAAACGTTACAAACGTTGGCAAAATCGGTAATAAAATACCCAAAAATCTACCCCGTAATGTTAGCATTTTTTTCTTGCTGTATTATTTATACGTTGCATTAATGAGTTATACCGGCATATTTCAAGTAAATACCCTGCCGCCAAAAATATTATGGTTTACAGCAATTCCTTTGGCAATATTTTATTTCATGTTTGTATTCAGAACTAAAATATTTTGGAGGGTTTTGGAAAATGTGCAATTATCAGCACTCGTGCGATTACATACTTTTAGATTTGTAGGTATATTTTTTATTCTTGGCTGGCAATTTGGCATTTTACCGAAATCATTTGCACTGATTGGTGGCCTTAGGTGATATTTTTGTAGCCTTAACCGCAATTATTGTTGCAAGGATGATTGATAAAAAAGCGCCTAACTTTAAAAAAATCACCCTCGTTTGGAACATAATCGGATTTTGGGATATTATAAGTGTGCTTGCCAGTGCAGTGATAGTCACCAAACAAGCAATTGAAACCAACACCACAGGCATATTAGAGATGACAAAATTCCCGTTTGCGCTTATACCTTCCTTTGCTCCTGCAACAATCATTTTCCTGCATATTTGCATCTTCAAGAAGCTCAAAATGAAGGATGTCAGTGCCTGAAGTTAACAGCTTGCACCAATCGGTATCCAAACATAAGCTTGAGCTTTAGGCCTTATTAAAAAACAACTAATACCTGCATACAGCCTTCCTTTTCTTTCAAAAATCCCCCAACCGGTATGTTCAATTAAATTGAATTATTTAAATTTACTACCGGTTTGGTGATTTGGGAATTACAAAACTGTTTTAACCGCGTCGCCATACATTTAACCCTAAATTATGCACTATGTTAAAACAATTCTCCACAGAAAATGAAAAGAACAGGTTTGAAACATTTGTTGATGCCATTCTCGCCATCATCATGACCATTCTGGTTTTAGAATTTAGAGTCCCTGAAGAATCCTTTGAATCCGATGCCAGTCTCAAATCCTACTTAATTCATCTTACACCATCATTTGTCAGCTATTTTATTTCTTTTTCAACCATTATGATTTTGTGGCTTGATCACCACAATTTGTTTCGTTTACTTAAAAAAGTAAATATTCAGTTGGCATTCCTCAATTTTTTATTTATTCTTTTTTTATCTGCTACGCCGTTTACTACGTCGCTGGCGGGTAGAAATTTTGAAAGTGCTCAGGCTGTAACCATTGTAGCCGTAAATTATATTTTGATGAACCTTGCTTTTTCTGCTATATGGGTTTATGCTCAAATGCAAAACATGATTCATGAAGATGCTCAAAAAACCTTATCTACAAAAAGAGAAAATATTATTATTTTAATCGGCATCCTACTACAAATTGCCAGTATTCCTTTTGCATTTGTCAGTACATATATTTCGTTTATTTTATTTATTGTTGTACTGCTTTTACATCTGTTCAGGTTATGGCGACATTGATAATTATTTTAAGAAATATTCATTTATAAAATCAACTTCAATTATGTTAATGCTTAGAAAGTTAATTCCTGCTAATATTATAACCACAATAGTGATATATCTATTTTCGTATAATTCCGTGTTTGCACAATGTGAAGTTATCCTGTGTGACAAAGCACCTGAAGGGGACACATGGCCTTGCGAGACAGATATTTTAAGTACACAGTTATTAGAAACAAATATTGAATTCGACCTGATATTCGGAGATTCAATTGGTTTCGAGATTTATAAAAACTTATATTTTTATACCTTGTGTGAGGAGGCTTTTGGTGTTGATAGTATCACCTTTGTTTTGCGGGAAACAGTAAGCGCTGAACAAAATACCTATAAAGATTTAGATTCAATAATTTTACCGGTTGATCCGGCTTGGAATATAGGATGGATAAAATGGAAATTTACAAAGCCCGGTGTTTTTTGGATGGATGCGCGTTACAATGGAACTACTTTTGCAACAACTTTTATTGAAATTATAGAGCATTGGTGAGTGTAATTAATTGAGTATTCACCTGTAACTAATCATTCACTCCATTCGTCATACCCTCATAAAACACTCCACTATGTCCATCATAACCCACAAATTGAAGGCCGCTTCCCTATTTTTCACAATTTTTTCCATTTTAGTTTTATTTGCTGCATTTGGCTGCAATAGTCGTTCCGCTTCAGTTACAAGCAAATTTGCAAACTCCGACCCGTTTAAAAACAGTATGGTTGCCAGTCAGCAGTATAACATTAACTGCGATTCAAATAATGTTATAGAGGGCAATAAAGGGACAGTGATCGTTTGCCCTAAAGGGTGTTTTCTTGATGCAAAAGGTAATATTTTTGAAGGCACCGCTGAGATAGAACTGGCCGAAGCCTTTGCTTTAGAAGATATCTTATTATCTAACCTGGAAACAACCAGTAATGGTTTACAATTGGAATCAGGTGGCATGTTATATTTCAATGTTACAGCAAATGGCGAACAACTTACTATTAATAAAAATTTACCGGTGCAAATAGAAATTCCCACCGACAATAAACAGGATGGAATGATGGCATATAAAGGTGTTCGCGATGATGACGGCAATATGAATTGGATTGATCCCGTGCCAATCAATAATTATCTTACTACCACAAATTTATCTGAGCTCGATTTTTTACCGTATAATTTTTATGCAACCGTACAAAAGAATTTACCCTACAAAAATTACAAAATTGCTACTCCCGAACTGGTAGATAGTTTTTACTATAGCTTAAGTTATAAATATGATGGAAAATTATTAAACAATTTGTTGCCTACAGTTTACAACGAGCCCTTTTTAAACGAACAGGCCAGAGTTACAAATGGTGTTTATTCCGGCGTTTCCTATTGGATTGATAGTGTATCAATTAATGATACGCTCACTTATTATGGCCAATCGAAAGGTATCAACCCTGCAATAATCAAAGTAATTAAAACAGAACCCTTCCAAAATACCTTTATTGCCACAAAAGCATTTGAAACACGTCTTCAGGAAATCTTCAAAACCTGCAATAATGTAGTGCTTGAGATGTATATCAATAATTTAGATAAAAATTTATATGAAGTAGATAGTATGGTTGCAGATTTTTTAAAAAATGAAGTTACAGGAGTAGATAGTGTGTTTGAAAGTTTTTACAAACAAAAATTAACCAATGTTGAAGATGCTGATAAAAATACAGCGTCATTAAAAGATTATTATTCTGCGCAATTAAAAAAGGTTGAGGCGGACTTAAAACGTACTGCCGATAAAATGTTAGCCCTTAACGAAAAGGAAACCGAAAAATTTAGTAAAGTTGTTGAAGAATATAAGGATGTTTTATTCCGGCGAGAAAAGTATCGAATGGAAAAATATAGTTTTACATGGACTAATACAGGATGGGTAAATGTTGATAAACCGGCACCCGTAGCGGAACCTTATGAATTATCCGCTCAGGTTACCAACGGTGCGGATTACGACCGAGTTTATACCTACCTTGTTATGCCAACAATTAAAAGTATAACACGCTTAAATACAAAAGATAAGGTAAACTTTTTAATTGGGAATAGTCCACAGGCAAGACTTTTTATTCCCAATGCATCGCTTGAAATTATTTCGATTGGATACAAAGGTGAAGCAATGTTTACTGCTAGTGTACACGTGCCATTAAATAAAATTATGGAGGTTACATTAACCTTACAACCCTCAACTAAACAACAGTTTAACAGCCTGCTTGAACCTTTTGATAATTACCGAAGTGAAAACAGTATCAAAAAGGATTTGAAATATATGGATAAAATGTTCATGGAGGAACAGCGCCAAAAATTAATACGCTCAGACCTGGAAATCAGAAGAAATTTAATGTATGTTGCGTTTCCATGTGGATTTGAGTATATGAGAGATTTTGAAAACTAGATTGAACACGTAGAAAAAAGCAATTACATAATTGTTTTATAGATTTCCTAAATTTTAATAAATATGTTTTTATATTTGTTATAGTTTCCGAAGAAAATAAAGCCTTTTGAATAAACACTTTCCCATTTATAAAATATTAGAAGTATTACATCTATGTATATTATTATTCATGCTAATTTTATGGCAAACAAATAATAAATATGATGGTTTCATTTTTCTTATTTGCTTTAGTTCAATTGCGTTATTCCTTACTTTTGCCATCCTGGGAAAAAGTTTTTGGTCCTTGCTAATCATATTGTTAAGTTTAACATATATAGGCGTTTTATTAGACATTTGGCAATACCCCGGCAGTTCACTTTTTTATATAGCAGGTAGATGTAGCCCCGTTTTATTGGCAATTGGTTTACTCATAAATTTCATTAATGCGAAAAGCAAAAATAGTTGGCCAATTTTCGCGATAGGTATAATACTCACATTTTATATCGCATTATTAATTTTGACCTCAAATAAATTAGATATCTATATTGGGCCTTCCCGAATCGTAATTGGTATTATTTTAATTTTCCTGTTTCGGTTTTTTAAAAAAAATGCATTTAATACATTCCTGAGTTTTGGCACACGGGCATTGATACTTTTTACTGTAAATGATATTGTTGCGTCTCATTTAGTCTCTTTGTAAGGTATAATACCTTTCACAACTTGTCCAAATTGCCCCGTTAGGTTGTCTATTTTACACACCCTGAAGGTGTAAATTAGACAGTATTTTTGTGCAATCATTAAAACTAAACAATATGACAACGTTAGAAATTTTTTACAAAATTGTATTTGACCGATGGAATACTTCATTAAAAAACTGTGATAATTTGCTCAATGAATTAAGCGATGAAACACTGATGAGGGAAATTGCACCGGGCAAAAACAGAGGCCTTTATGTGTTAGGTCACCTCATAGCAGTGCATGATGATATGTTGGTATTACTCGACATGGGAAACAAAATTTATCCTGAATTACATGAACCCTTTTTGAAAGCCGCCGATAAAACGGTAGAAAATTTGCCCTCCGTTGGCGAATTACGTGCATTCTGGAAAAATCAATGTGCCATTTTAGCACAAAAATTCGAATCCTTACAACCTGAACAATGGATGGAAAAACATACCAGCGTTTCTGCTGAAGATTTTGCAAAAGAACCACATCGCAATAAGTTTAATATCATAGTTACCAGAACTACCCATTTACAATATCATATTGGGCAGTTAAGGTTACTTAAGTGATTATTTAGCTGTAAGCATCTCTGCAATTATTGAATTATTATCAATTGATGATAAACATTCAGCTTATAAAAATGTAACCTTTTATGCTTAGTTTTGGATTAACCTGAGGTGTTAGTTTATAAAAACACATTGAATTTCAGGTTAAAGCATTAATTCAGGCATAAAAGTTTATTTAGGCATGCATACAATTTTACCTTTTTTATTGGCAATGGTAGCGGTTATTGTACTGTTACACATGTGGGCAAACAAACTCAAAATAGCATACCCCATTTTACTGGTATTGGGCGGTTTAGTTATAAGTTTTATCCCGGGATTACCGCATGTAAAAGTGAATCCCGATTTAATATTTTTCTTGTTTCTACCCGCATTATTATTTGAGGCTGCCTGGTCCATCTCATTTAAGGAAATGAAAAAATGGTGGCGCATTATTGGCAGTTTCGCGTTCTTAGTGGTGTTTTTTACGGCATTATCAGTTGCTTTGTTTACCAATTATTTAATTCCCGGATTTACAATAGCATTAGGATTTTTATTAGGCGGAATTGTTTCCCCACCGGATGCAGTGAGTACGGGAGCCATCACAAAATTTGTAAAAATTCCCAAAGCAACAGCAACCATTCTTGAAGGGGAAAGTTTATTAAATGATGCATCCTCTTTAATTATTTTCCGCTTTGCATTAATTGCAGTTGGCACCGGACAATTTATTTTGAAAGATACGTCTTTAAGTTTTTTATGGATGGTAATCGGAGGTGTGGCCATTGGATTAATTTTAGGATGGATATTTGTTCAGGCACATAAACGACTACCCACCGACGCAACTTCAGATATTGCATTAACTCTGATTGAGCCTTATTTAATTTATTGGGTAGCTGAACAAATTCACAGTTCAGGTGTACTGGCGGTTGTAGCTGCCGGACTTTACATGTCATCAAAAAGTCTTACCTTTTTAAATAGCAGCAGTCGCGTAAAAGGGTATAGTGTTTGGGAAAGTTTTGTATTTATTTTAAATGGAATTGTATTTCTCATTATTGGCTTACAATTACCTCAAATTGTTGACGGTTTAAAAGAAACAGGCATTCCGGTGTCCACTGCAATTGGATACGGCGTTATGGTTACCATCGTTTTAATTCTGGTTCGCATTGTAAGTTCCTATATCGCTCTATTAGCCACATTTATTTTCCGCCCGAGTGTTGCACCTCGTGCCTCAACAAGAAGGCGTACGTGGTTATTGCCTTTAATGTTAGGGTGGACCGGCATGCGTGGAGTAGTATCATTAGCTGCTGCACTTGCCATTCCGGTTCAAATAAATGGTGCTGATTTTCCTTATCGTGATTTAATATTATTTATTACGTTCGTCGTAATTCTACTTACTCTAGTGGTTCAAGGATTAACATTACCTTATTTTATCCGCAGATTTAAAGTATTCGATACTATAAAAGAAGAACCCGAAGAGGAAATTCGTAAAAAAATGAAACATGATTTACGCGAACACACATTTACGTTTTTAAAAAACAAATACGACGGCGAATCACAACAACAAACCGGAATTCAAAAACTATTGCTCTATTGGGAGGACAAAACTAAAGAAGCAAATAATGATGAATGGATAACCGATGAAGCTAAAATATTATTAATAGAAGTATTAGAAGTGCAAAGGGCCTTTTTAACTGAACTCAACAAAGACCCCTCAATTAATGAAGATATCATTCAAACCCAACTTTATCAATTGGATTTGGAAGAAGAGCGATTGAAAATTATATAACATAATCGAGTGTAATGGTTGAAGCTTCAAATATTTTTCAAGTGAAACTTTTGGTGAAAATCAAATTTCTATATTTGATTTCCAACCTGTTATTTGCTTTTTCAGTATGTGGGTTTATACTTTTTTTTATAATTGATTTCCCGGCCAGAAACAGCGGTGAAATGTATCATTCCTATTACGAGATACTTCCGGCCTGGATATTCAATTTCTTAGGTATTTCACTTATTTGTTTCCTTATAGGAATTATACTTCGTCGGAAAAGAAGTGTGCAAACAAGTTTGACAATTTTGCCGGATAGCATACAAATTCATTCTAAAAAAATGAATTCGATAATCCTTTATGCAAAAGTAAAACATATATATATGGTTGAATCCGGGTATGTTTTCAAAACCAAAAAGATTCAAATTAATACGACATCAACCTCTCCAATCGTTATAATACCGAAAAGTGAAATAGATTATGAGGAAATTATAAATTTATATATTACAATTATTCCCGATAAAGTACATCAAGAAGTAGTGGAAATCGGGCATATGGATTAATTTACCGGCAGCAAAATATTATGATCAAAACCTACTTTGCGATTTTTACAATTTTGATACTTTTGTTTGCCTGTAAAAAGCAAAATAAAGTTTTAGTTGAAGACATATCCACAAAAACTGATACTATAGCAATAAATAACCAAACGAA
Source organism: Bacteroidota bacterium (assembly GCA_016706255.1). NCBI lineage: Bacteria > Pseudomonadati > Bacteroidota > Bacteroidota bacterium. The sequence goes on from JADJJZ010000029.1 coordinate 858,914, forward strand.
TAGTCAACCGGAAACGGCTCCCACACCGCTTTACAGCTTTGCTGCTTACATGGATAGTATGGGATTTGGTTATGATTCATCGCGCATGGTTAAAACCTACGCTTATCGCGATTTAAGTTCACCATCAACAATTAATAAATATCACTTTTTCAATTACACATTGGAGCAGTCTTCACTAATATTATATTTAATCGAAAATAATCCATCTGATACAACATTCGAAAACGCTATTGATTTGAGGTTATTTAAAAAAGCAAAATCTATTACATCTTATTTTTTTACTCAACGAGAAGCAGCAAAAAACTATTACGGAAAATATTTTATTGATGGATTTATAGAAGAATGGGTTTTTGATGATAGCACCTCAGCAGAAAAAGCAGCAATTAATCTAACCACGCATAAATGTTATGTTTATTTTAATACTTGCGCTTTTATTTGCTGCATCGGTAATTCAATGTATGTCATTTCAAGTCGGTCGTCAGGGTTTATGTATGCACTCAGGCCATATGTTAAATGGTTTTTTGAACATAATGAAACAACCGTATATGCCGATTTTCATATATATTAATATTTAATATAACAGCTTTTTACTTCAGTTTTTAATAAAGTGGTTTGTAACGCATTTCGCAAATAAATCACTAATTTTGCACTGTGAAACAAGGATTTCGGATAATTTCAGGTGTTTTTTTAATTGCGCTGTACGGAGCTATCCTGTTCGGTTACGGACTAAATTCAACTCCATTTGAAATTGCATCTGCACCAAATGTTGAACACGCTCAGCAGTTTACTAAAGTTGGTTTCCCCGATTTATTAAGCCTCACTGCACAAACCGAAAGAATTGTAGCACCGGTGAAATCATCGGTAGCAGGCGGATTAAAACATCCGGATTCAGGTTTAAGTGTTGCTAAACCAATCAATCGCTTTTACAACAGTTTTTATACCCAATATAATTTCTACGCGCAAAAGCTTGTGGTTCGAATGTTACGAACCGATATCATTTACCCTTTCCATTATTTCTGGTAAATATTAATGTAGCCCTATTATTTATTGGCACACACTGCCAACTTTCAACAGACTCAATAAATTCTGCTGAAATACGATTTCCATTTTTTTGTGGATATAATTCCTCAAAGCAAGTGGGGTTCATTCTATTTCCTTTATTCATAAAATTCAAAATTTACTACAATGGACAGCGGAGCTGCTATATTCGGAATTATTATTTCATCATTCATCATAGTCCCTATCGTAATGTTAGGCATATATAAAAGAAAACGAGAAAAACGATTGGTTAAAGCCATTTTTGATCTTGCTGCCAGTCAGCAGGGAACAATAAGTCAACATGACTACTGGGCTAATTCAAGTATTGGTATCGATCAATCCAATAATAAATTATATTTTGTTCAGGATGCCAGATTACACAATGCCGTTTTAATGATAAACCTTGCTGATGTTCAAAAATCGAGAATTATTAACGCTAGCAGAACCATCCGTAGCAACGAAAGTAACATTATCGTTACCGATAAACTGGAACTCGGCTTAAGTATGCTAGATAAAAACAGCGAAGAAATAATATTATCGTTTTATGACGCAACTAAAGACAGTCTAACCCTGGCCGGTGAACTACAACTCATCACCAAGTGGAACGATTTAATTAATACAAGCATCAGCGTCATTTCAAAGCGTAAATAATAAGTACGGGAGGCGCTGTTTTGTTTAAAGGTGCCTCCCTTTTATATTTTCTATTTCTAGTTTTAACATTACTTTAAGCAGAATTTAGGCTTTTTGATTCCCATTTTTTTCCTAATTTAGCCAACATAAATCATCAGATTATGACGGCTTCTGAAATCATGAAACAACTCGAAAAAATGGGTGATGCTCAAACTAAAAAAACATTTTTACGCCACGGCGCAACCGAACCATTATTTGGTGTCAAAATCGCTGAGTTGAAAACGATATTGAAAAAGACAAAAAAGAATCACGCACTTTCACTGGAGTTATATAAAACCGGAAACTCAGATGCTATGTATCTTGCAGTGCTGATGGCTGATGAAACGAAAATCACTGAAGCCGATTTAAATGAATGGGTGAAAAAAGCCAACTGGTCGTACTTAAACGAGTTTGCAGTGCCCTGGGTTGCTGCTGAAACAAATTTTGGTTTTGACCTTGGTATGAAATGGATTAAATCCGATGATCCATTAATTGCTACCGCAGGCTGGTCTACTTTGTCAAATTTTGCTTCCGTAAAAGCCGATGAACAATTAAATATTGAACAATACAGCCATCTGCTGGATCAAGTAGAAAAAACCATTCACAAATCACCTAACCGTGTTCGGTATGCGATGAATTCGTTTGTGATTGCAGTTGGCAGTTATATCAAAGACCTCAACAAAAAAGCGCTTTCAATTGCAGCAAAAATAAGTGATGTAACGGTAGATATGCAGGGAACAGCCTGCAAATTACCTGCAGCAACTGATTATATCAAAAAAGTGATTGACAAAGGCAATTTAGGAAAAAAGAAAAAAATGGCTCGGTGTTAAACTGATTATAATTCTTATTTAACATCTTAAAAATCCCGCAAATAAACTTTTTGCTGAAATTGAACTGAGGAATTATTAGTTAATCGAACAATATATATTCCAGAAGCCAGTTTATTATCCTGCATCGTTGCAATAAAATTACCCTGCTCAATATTTACTTCTTGCTGATTACACAATGCCCCTGTCAAATTAAAAAGTTGAAGCTGATATGCGCCATCCGGCAAATTTGTAGCAACAACTTGTAATGTGTAAGCCGCTGAGGCATAAGCATAAAATGCAGGCTGCGAAGGTGTTTCACAGTTAGCATACACTAATCCGAAGTCATTTGCACTTGCATCTGCATTTATTAATTGCAAACGATAATACTTTTCTCCCCCCGAAGGAATTAATAATGAATAATCAATTTGTTCGGTGCTATTTCCTGCAGCATCAACCTGAGCTACGAGTGAAAAATTTACGCCATTAACACTTTCATATATAATAAATGATTTACTATTTTGTTCATTACTGGTTGACCAGTGTAATATAGTACCCTTGTCGGAACATGTCGCTGAAAAATCAGTTAAAACAATTGGTAACGGATGTGCAGCCTGATCAATTAATGTCCATACCGGATAAAAATTTGCTGCAGTAAAAGTTGCACCATTTACTTTATTATTTACCGCATCATCAACACCAACAGGAGCATAAAAATCCCAACTATTTGTTGGTGCTGCATAACGTTCTGCTTTTAATTGTGCTTCTGTTATTGAATTTCCAACTGCCGTATGTTCTGCATCGCGATAGGTGAAATTAAATGACCCCGCAGGTCGTGTAGTGTATCCGTTTGTTGACATTATCCAAAACCGGTCAATCACTTCAGCAGAATTATTAGTTACACCACCATTTGTCATATTGGTTACTGTTGACGGCATATACGTTTCATTATCCCATGTTGCTCCTGCATAAGTTGAAAATTCAACAAACCCCGCTCCTGTTCCCGCTGTTGTTACTACCATATCAAGTGGTATTTTTACACCAATTAAGGAAGTAAAAGGCACCGTATAAGTTCCTGTGTTAGTTCCGATATGCCATTTAATTTTGTTATTTTCTTCTTCCGAAATAATATTTCCTCCTGTGCCTGCGGTAGTTATTGCATTTGTGTTACCATTATCCACTACAAGATAAACGCCATTATCCATGGTCATAATTGCATTATTATTAATTATAATCCGGGCCTGGGCAAGCAGATGATTTTGCGATATCATCAATAAAAAAGAGATAAAATAAAATCGAAAATTAATAGGCATAAATTATTATTTTAAATTTAGCATTTCCATTTTTTCTGAAAGTGCATTAATAAGTTCTTGTTGTTGAATTAATAATGTTTTTAGGGATTCAATTTCCTGTTGTTGTTCCTGCATTGCCTGAATCATCGGCACTACAAACTGCGCATACCGTAAACCATAAACATCTGTTTCATTATCCGGTGCATCAACACCACTAAATTCATAGTTCAATTTTTGTGCAACAGCTTCTACTTCCTGGGCAATAAATCCGGATTGTAATGCACCCGATTTTTGCGCCACAGCATTTTTATCAATTACTGAATCAGGAATATTTAAATATGCATTAATTGCCTTGATATCAAGGTGATAAACAACCGGCCGCAATGCCATAATAAATTCCAATCCCGGTACATTTTCAGTAATATCCGTTTTAAATCTACCATCCGAAATATTTGTCCAGTCGGCATAACCACCAATACTGGTAACACTTGCATCACCAATTCGTGCGGAATTTGAAGCTGTTAATCTTGCTCCATTTCCTATTGCAGTACCATTTGTAAAATCGGTTGCTACACTTTGATCGGCATCGTAACCAATAAATGTACAAGATGCATTTAAATCATTAAAACTACCAGCTCCAAAACCAACAGCAACATTATTTGCACCGGAGGTATTTAATTCTAATGCCGTTGAACCAACTGCCACATTGTTTGCACCTGTAGTATTGGCATTTAACGCAGTAAACCCTACGGCTACACCATTTGATGCCGTTGTATTCGCGGTCAACGCCATATGTCCGATACCCACATTACTACTTGAAGTATTTGCATCCAAAACATAACTTCCCACTGCGATATTGTTTCCACCTGTAGTTACTACATTTAATGCAAAAGAACCAATTGCGACATTTCCTGTACCGGTTGTATTATCTTCCAACGAATAAGCACCGACAGCTACATTATAATTTATTGTTGTTGCAGCAGCCATACTATTATAACCTATTGCCACATTTTGAAATCCGGTGGTTAATGCACCTAATGCATTATTTCCAACACCAATATTATGCGTACCGGCTGTTAGTGCATCCAAGGTATTATACCCAACAGCAACATTATCGGTACCTGTTGTTCCGGTTTTTAATGCACCCGAACCAAGCGCAGTATTTCTTATTCCGGTTGTAAGTGCTTCTAAAGCATAATAACCTAAAGCGGTATTATCTCCTCCGGTAGTATTTAAGCGCAGTGCATAATATCCAATGGCAGTATTATTAGTGGCAGTAGTTGTAAAAAACATGGCGTTAAATCCAACAGCAGTTAAATTACTTGAGGTGGTAGTATATAAAGCTGCACTACCTATTGCCACATTATTTGTTGCTGTAGTTGCCGAGTATAATGCATTTCTGCCAATTGCAGTATTTGCACCTGCAGTTGTTGCAGAATACATGGACTGATACCCTACCGCCGTATTATAACTTGCAGTAGTTCCTGTTTTTAAAACATCGCGACCTAAGCCTGTATTTTCAAAACCGGTTGTAATATTTTCCATAGTTAAACTTCCAATAGCAGTATTACTATATCCGGTTGTTGCATCTTTTAATGCATTACTACCAAAAGCAGCATTATAAAATCCTGTTGTATTGGCATTTAATGCATAATAACCAACTGCAGTATTATCCGGTCCGGTTGTATTTGCCCTCAAGGTGTAATAACCAATTGCAGTATTATTTGCACCGGTTGTATTGTTGAACATACTATTAAATCCAATTGCAACGGTATTACTTGCAGTAGAATTATATAATGCAGAACCACCTACAGCAACATTAAATCCTCCTATAATATTTTGATGTAATGTATTTACTCCAATTGCCACGTTTGAAATACCTGTTGTGTTGCCATACAAAGATTCTTTCCCAACAGCGACATTATATAACCCGGTTGTATTTGCGGGTAAACTATTATATCCAAATGCCTGATTTTCATATCCTGTGGTATTTGATGAAAGTGCATTGGTTCCCATTGCCGTATTACTATATCCTGTTGTATTTAATTGTAAAACAAATGCGCCAAAAGCATTATTATCTGAACCTGTTGTGTTGCTGAATAATCCGCCATAACCTACTGCGCTATTATAACCACCTGATGTGTTTGAATTTAAGGTATAAGTTCCAAAACCGCTATTGGTTGTATTCCCATTTACTTCGCCAGCACCTGTACCAATAAATACAGCACCTCCATAACTAATCATTCCAGCATGCGTATTATTTGTTCGCAACATAATCGGTTGATTATCGACTGTGCCTAAAAAATGTATAGCCGGACTAGTACCATTATTTCCAAATAAGGTCCATCCGGTTATACTATTTAATATTGCTCTCCAGGCAGTGCCGTCGTACATATAAAATAAATTTAAAGTAGTGTCATACACCAATAATCCGGTTGCGGGTGAAGCGATGGCATTGCGTTGAACTGTTGTCATACGCGGTACCAAAATTCCTTTGGTTGTAGATGTAATATCCAGCATTGCTGAAGCATCTGCAACCGCACCGGTTGTATTGATGGAAATGTTTTGTGCCCGAACAAATACAGTTGAACAAAGAAATACCGGGAGTAAAAAAATGAAACGGATTTTCATAACTATCAGTTTACGTGTTTATTAATAACAACAGCGAACTGTTGCGCAATTGAAATAAAATCAACCCCTGCCGAAACAGAGGTTGATAATTCAATCTAATTCACTTCGCATTGGATAGAATGAATGAGTTGGTGCACATAGCATGAGGATGCAGAGCTTCTTCCTAAGTAATGGTATTGGGGTTACCTGGTTTACTGTTTCTTCTAAGTTCATTGTTCTATTCAATTTGCGAAAGTGAATGTGAAACCAAAGAAACAGCGTAAATAGGGTTCCCACAATGCCATAATTTGTTTAAATTTACCCTTTCGGAAGGGTATGAATAAATCATATTATATTGTTTTTCAATCCTTTAGATAACAAATATTTTACATTTCGGCTTATGAATGGAAAATGGCAGGAACTGCACGAACTCATACATACTATGAGCCCCTCCGAGAAGGGGTACTTCAAAAAATTTGTCGGTGGTTACAGCGATGGGGAGGATAAAGTATATGAATACTTGTTCGACCTGCTCGATAAACAAACCGTATTAGATGAAGCTATTATCGTGGCGCGCTTGCGGACTAAATGTAAAAACCTGCATACGGTTCGCAATCATTTGTATAATCAAATGCTAAAAAGTTTGAGTAGTTATGACAGTAAAAAACATCTCACTTTCGAATTGCGGGAGGCTTTAAATAATGTTGAAGTTTTACAAAACAGAGGTTTACATGCACAGGCTGATAAATTTATTCATTATGGTATCGATAAATGTGACAATACCGATTCCTATGCTTATCAATTATTATTTATTCACCAACTCAAACAAAATATTCAGCATCAAAAGGAAACAAATAAACCTGCCTTGCGGAAAATGATCAGTGAAAAAATTATTCAATCAGCTTCTTTCATTTTACACCGCCAACAAATTTTAGATGGTTACAATAAATCTGTCGACTGGCTTAACACGAATTATCCTTTGTATGATGATACAGTGCGGGAAGAAGCTGAAACGTTATTACTTAATTTATCCAACATAGTTATTAACGATGACTACGGGTACAGTGAACTTAATTTATTATACGCAGCCATGGCCAATATTTGCCGACTCACTAATAAACTGACAAATGCCATTTATTATCAGCAAAAAACCATAACCTTAATCGAAACCCTCGACCTCGTGAAAATGAACAGGGAAAGCAGTTATAGTGCCGCCTTGTTCAACCTGGGTTCTATGTATTTCGAACACAATCATTTCAAAGAACTGGAGCAGCTGATTCATAAAATGGAACAATTACAATTCCAGAATAAATCGGCTGCACTAATTAATCATACTGTTGTTTATGTTTTACGCATCCACTTACATACCGGATTAAATCAATATGCAGAAATAACCCAATATGTGCAAGATGCAATTTCTTTTTTTGAGCAAAATAATACAGTGCCCAATCTCAATTTCGATTTCCAAATTCGTTTGTTAGGATATTATATAAATACCAATCAACTCAATAACGCTGTTGATCAGGTGAATTTTATGTTGAATCATTCCTACACACATAGTCAACCCAGTTTCCATATTCACGTTCGACTTATGCAATTAATTATTCATTATGAATTAAAAAATAATGTATTGCTGCCTTCTTTATATCGAAGCACTTATCGGTTTATGAATCGCTATCGTCATACCTATAAAACCGAATCCACGATATTAAATTTTTTACGCCGCACGTTGAATAGTCGCGATAAACAGGATACACAAAAAGTGCTGAACAACTTGCTGGGTTTATTAGAAACCAATGCCGAACAATTGGAGGAACGCGGGTTTTTCAGGTCGTATTTCGATTATATTGGGTGGTTGAGATTAAAAAGGAACGCTGATGCCACGGATTAAGCGGATTTTTGCGGATTTTTTTATGGGAACGCTGAACCCGACAAACGGTCCGCGGATTTAGCTTGATTTCAACTGATTTTTTTGGTAGGTTGTGTGCAGGTTGCCCGCCGGCGGGGAGCTGATTTATTTACAACAGTATCAAAGAACTATAATGGGATAAACCATTTATTTGGGGAATGCAGCATTATTATTCCTGCATGATTTTTTTAATCAATTCGTTTTGTTCCGCAACCAATTTTTGTAACATTTCAATTTGTGCTTGTTGTTCTTGTACTGCTTTTACAAGCGGCACAACAAATTCGGCGTATCGAAGGCCATAAGTGCTTTCATCGTTTTGAGGTACATCTACCCCACTAAAATCATAATTTAATTTTTGAGCTGCAATTTCTACTTCTTGAGCAATAAATCCGGTTTGAATTTGATTTGTTTTTTGTGCAACACCATTTTTATCAGTTAACGAATCAGGAATATGATGAAAAACATTTATTGCTGCTACATCTAAATTGTAAGTAACCGGTCTCAATGCCATAATAAAATCTAACCCGGGTACATTTTCCTGCACATTTGTTTTAAATCTACCATCAGAAATATTTGTCCAGTTTACATAACCACCAATACTGGTTGTGGATGCAGTACCAACACGCACCTGGTTCGATGCATCTACAACTGCAGAATAGCCAATTGCAGTGCTATAAGTATATGGCCCAACACCGGAGATTCCCGAACTTGCTCCTAAAAATGTGCTATAACTATTGCTGATACCTACACTACCCGCTGAAGAACCAACAGCTACAATCAGACTTCCAGTTGTATTCGCTGATAATGAAGCACTACCGATTGCTGTATTAGAATAACCGGTTGTAAGTTTCGCCGCATCGGCACCAACAGCTGTATTGTGCCACGAAGTAGTAATAGCTGCTAAAGTATTTGAACCAATTGCAATGTTTGAATAACCGGTTGTACCATTTTCATAAGCCGCATATCCAAGTGCGATATTCTGATAGCCGGTAGTGTTATCTGTGAGCGAATTATAACCTATTCCTACATTTTTGTCGCCTGTTGTATTTGATTCCAATGCATAATAACCAATTGCAACATTAAAATCGGCATTATTTGAATATAAAGCTCGTGTGCCTATTCCAATATTTGAATCTCCATTAAAAGAATAAAACATGGCATCCTTGCCAATAGCAATATTATAGTTACTGCCATCTGCTGAATACAAAGCCTGATCTCCCAATGCGATATTAAAACTCGAAGCAGACAAATCAGTTGCTGCATTGTTACCAATGGCAGTATTACTTGAACAATTCGTACCATTTAATAACACATTAAATCCAATACCCACATTTGACGACCCCGTAATATTATTATTCAACACACTATATCCGATAGCAACATTATTAATCCCGGTTGTAGTTGCCTCCAATGTACCTGTTCCAATAGCCGTATTATAACCCGCAGTAGCCAATGTCAATGCACCAGTTCCTATTGCCACCGAACCAACTGATGTTGTTGCAGTTTGTAATGCGGTATTACCTATTGCCACATTACTGCTTCCGGTTGTCAGCGATTTCCCTGCCTGAAATCCAATGGCAACATTACCGGATGCTGTTGTTAAAGCATTTAATGTTTTATATCCGATTCCAGTATTCATAAAACCCGTTGTAGTATTCTCTAATGATGCTGCTCCAATTGCTGTATTAAAATCCCCTGTTGTATTGTCGAATAAACTGTTATACCCTATTGCGGTATTTGAACTGCCTGTATTAAAATACAAGCATTTATATCCTATACCTGTATTTTCATTGCCTGCAACATTCGAAAGTAATGCCTGAAAACCAAGGGCAGTATTGTAATTTCCGGTTGTGTTTAAATACAAGGCATTACTACCGATGCCAACATTATTTATACTCAAATCATTTCTTCCGGCATTATAACCCAAAAAAAGGTTCTCCCCTGTTGAAATCAAACCCGACTGCGTATTATTTGTTTTAAAAATTAAAGCCTTATCATCTGTAGTGCCTAAAAAATGCGTGCCCGGTGTTGTCCCTGCATTGCCTGTTGTACTCCATCCTGTGCTATTATTGATTAATGGTTTCCAAGCACTGCCATCGTAATAAAAAAACGAACTCTGGGTATTATCATACACTAATAAACCTGTTGCCGGCGATACAATTGCTGTCCGCTGCGCAGTTGTCATACGCGGAATTAATACGCCTTTTGTAGTTGATGTAACATCCAACATCGCACTCGCATCTGCTACCGTGCCCGTCGTGTTGATAGCAATGTTTTGTGCAAACAATAAATTACTCATTAATAAACAAAAAATTACAAGTGTGTAGTGCTGTAATCGCATATTCAAAGCTTTTGATAATTTTTAAAAATGAACCTCCACCGGAGCAGAGGTTCGTATTCAATCTGATCACTTCGCTTTGAAAGAATGAATTTCTTTTTTGGGGCAGATGTAATTTGTCGCTATAACAAACAACCGCTCCCTATGTATGCTGACTTTGTAACCTGATTCCTTTTGCGAAGTGATCGATTTACAAGGGCAAAGATGTAGTGATAAAATAGCCTATACAATACAAAAAAAGGCATTTTTATCTATTTTGAATAGATATATCTTTTGTTTAAACCCTTTATTTATAGACTTTTTACTAAATTTGAGTCTATATTTCGAGTTTATGGCTGATAGCTGGAAAACCCTTCATCAACTTATTCATTCCATGAGCCCCACCGAAAAGGGCTATTTCCGGAAATTCCAGTCCGGTTACCGCGTGAAAGAGACTAAAGTGTACGATTATTTATTCGATCTGCTTGAAGAAATGGAATCACCTCACGATGAAATTATTTTAAAAGCCATGAAAAACAAGTGCAAAAATTTACAAAGCACAAGGGCCTATTTATATCAGCAAATTTTGAAAAGTTTACGCAATTACAACAGTAAAAAAAATATGCATTTCGATTTTCGTGAACAACTCGATACCATCGAAATTTTACAAACCAAGGGGCTTTATAAAGAAGCATACCATTTAATCGAAAAGGGGCTGGCAAGATGTAAGGAAACGTTTACACCAACTTATGAGTTATTATTTTTACATTATCAGAAAAATGCCATTCAGTTTCTTGAAGAAAATAAAAAGCCTTTAGTAAGAAACCAAAATAATGCATCTATTATTTCTGCTGCAGAATTTATAACCGGAAGACAACATATTATTGAAGGATATGCAAAATCTATCCAATGGCTGAATAATCATTTTCCCTTATACGATGAACAGGTAAAAACTGAAGCAAACATTTTGCTGCAACAGCTCATCACTATTGCACAGCAACATGAATTTGATTTTGGGGAGAAGAATTTATTATATGCCGGCATGGCAAATATCTGCAGGCTCACACTCCGTTTAGAAGAAGCTGTCCGCTATCAGTTGGTTACAATTCAGTTAATGGAATCTATCAATCTTATTGCTCTAAACCGCGAAACCAGTTATGTTGGGGCAATGCTCAATTTGGGTTCCATGTTATTTGAAAATAAACAATACCGGGAGCTCGGGCAATTAATAGATAAAATGGAAAATTTAAAATTCCAATCGCCATCTGCCAATATCGTAAATGAATCAGTAACCTATGTTTTGAAAATTCACCTGCATAGTGATACCAGACAATTCGACGAAATAAATAAATATATTAATACGGGTGAAACGTTTTTTGAAACAAATAATACCATTCCCAATATTACCTTCGACTTTCATATCCGTCTCCTCGCCTATTATATTAATACCAAACAATTTGATAATGCATTAAATAAAGTAAACTTTATGCTGAATTCAAATTACACGCATAGTCAGCCCTCGTTTCATATTCACGTTCGCTTAATGAATATCATAATTCACTACAAACTTAAACATACGCTGTTACTGCCATCGCTGTTTCGCAATACCTACCGGTTTATGTCCAACTACCGGCATACCTATAAAACCGAAGCCACCATCCTTAATTTTTTGCGACGCACGTTAAATAGCCGCGATGCTGGTGAAACTAAAACCATTATGCTCAATTTGTTAAACAAACTGCAACTAGCTACAACCGAGCAGGCTGAAGAAGCATTTTTCAGAAGTTATTTCGACTATATTACCTGGCTGAAATTTGAAATAGAATAATATGCGGATTTTAATCTGTATATCGTTTTTAAAAGCCACCTGAAATTCATGCATACACAAGAGAAAATGCTAAATATGCATTTAATAGATGTATCACTTTTGAGATAAATATGTTAAATTTTTAACAAATTACATCTTGCTGCAAAACGCCAGAACCCCTTTGCCTGCTTTAGTTTCAAAATTGTTCACGAGATAGAAAAATTTAACAGGAGTATTTTTTCGAACAATGCTAAATGCATTTGGTTTTACATCCATTAAACAAACTAAATAAGTTATGAAAAATTTACTCCTTACTTCGTGTTTAGCTATCACTTCATTAGTGGGCTTTTCACAAACTGCACGTGTGCAGGTAATTCACAATTCAGCCGATCCTGCTGCAAAATTTGTGGATGTTTATTTGGATGGTGCTTTATTATTAAATGATTTTAAATTCCGCACCGCAACACCTTATATTGATGCTCCTGCCGGAACACCAATCACCATTAGTATTGCACCTTCAACAAGTGTAACAGTAGATGATGCAATTGCAAATTTTACTTATACCTTAACTGAAGGCGACAAATATGTAGTTGTTGCAAATGGTGTTTTAGATCCCGGTGCATTTGCTGCTAACCCTGATGGTGTAAGCACTGCATTTAATTTATTTGTACGCAACGAAATGCGTGAATCATCATTAGACCCAAACAATCTTGATTTTGTATTTTTCCATGGTGCAACCGATGCTCCAACAGTTGATGCTATTGCGCGTGATGTTGCAACGGTAGTTGATAATGCAGCATACACAACATTTACTGATTATGTAAGTGTGCCTGCCGATAAATACATTATTGATGTTACTCCGGGTGATGTACCTTCATTAATCGTAGCAAGTGCTCGTGCATTTTTAGATGCAGCAGGTGGAGCTTCTGCAGTAATTTTTGCAAGTGGATTTTTTGATGTTGCTTTAAATCCGGGCGGAAAAGATTTCAAATTATTTTATGCATTACCTGACGGTACCGTAAAACAATTACCTTTTATTACAACTGCTAAATTACAGGTAATTCACAATGCTGCCGATCCTGCTGCCGCATTTGTAGATATTTATGTAGATGGTGCTTTAGCAATTGACAATTTCGCTTTCCGCACTGCTACACCTTATATTGATGTTCCTGGTAATGTTCCGGTTAGTATTGCTGTTGCACCTCCAACAAGTGAATCGGTTGATGATGCAATTGCAACAATTTCTGCAACTTTTAAAGCAGGTTACGGTTATATTGCAATGGCAACAGGTGTATTAAATCCTGATTTATTTAATCCAAATCCTGATGGTGCTTCTATTGCATTTAATTTATTAGTAAAAGAAAATACAGAATTTATTTCTGACAGAGCTAATGGTTTAGAATTTTTCGGAGTACATGGTTGCACCGATGCACCTACAGTAGATATTATTGCTCGTGATGTTGCTACATTATTAGATAATGTTTCTTACGGCGATGTAAGTGCTTATCAGGTTGTTCCTGCTAACACCGTATATATTTTAGATGTGGCTTTGGGTGATGCACCTGAAACAATTGTTGCATCTTATGAAGCTGCCTTAGAAGCAGTTGCAGGTCAAAGTGCAGTTGTATTTGCAAGTGGATTTTTAGCTCCTGAATTAAATCCTGAAGGCAGCCTTCCATTTGGTTTATATTACACATTAGCTGATGGAACAACCGGTGCATTCCCTATTTATGTGATGCGTGAAGGTGTAGAAAATACCATTGGTAGTGCTGTATATCCTAATCCTGCAAAATCTACTATAAATGTAAATATTCCGGTTGAGTTTAATGGTTCAGTTCAAATTGCCGATATCAACGGTAAAATTTTGAAATCATTAAATGTAACCAGCACTTATGGTGAAACAATTTCAGTTGATATCGCAGGTTTAGCTGCCGGTATGTATACTGTTACCCTGACCTCTGCAAATGCAGTGCAGGCAATTAAAATGATTAAAGAATAAATGATTGGTTATTTTTTGTGAGACCGGCAATTGCCGGTCTTTTTTTTTGTACGTAATCAGTGTTTTAAAATTCAGCCTTATGCTTGAACTGATGTCACAAAATCAGGCAAAATGTTAGGAAATATGTATGATTATAGCTTACTTTAGTTCGATAAACAACCATACAAGATGAAAAACCACATAACCATTATTCCGGTTATACTACCTGCCCTAATGCTGTTAAGCGCCTGTGATAAAGGTTCAGACAACAAAGGCACGCCTGATGTAACCGGACCGGAAATCGCTTACTACGAGCCTGATCCGAACGATGTATTTAATTTAAACGACACCATTTTTCTGCTCGCGGATGTCACGGATGACTCCGAATTGCAGGACTTTTGGGTGAAACTGGTTAAGGGCCCTGATACCGTTTTAATATGGCCTTCTGAAGTAGTTATTTTCGGAAATATTAAAAGTTATCATTTAGATGATTATGTAATTGACACCTATAATATCACCTCGCCGGCTACAATTTTATATTATGCAATCGATAAAAAAGACAATAGCACTTTAATTGAAGTGCCAATCGAATTACAAAATTAATTTAGGAAATTAATCAAATAAAAAAGCTGCGCAGTTAAAGTACAATGCGCAGCTTTTTCATTTATATAGGTTATCAATAAAATTCTATACTAACATAAGAATCACCCAATACATCTAATTCAAGTAATATCGCAAACGATTGCATAAATGTTTCACGTCCGGTACCGCCTTTCACATTAAAGTAAGTGGTAATATATTCAACACCGTCGTAATCGGAAATAAAATAATCATCCTCTGTTTCCCAATAGGTCATATCCAGACATTTTTTTATTTCTTCAATTTTAGTTAAATAATATGTTTCAGCTTCTGTGCTAACTTCCGACCAAAATAAATCCTCTGAAGCTACAAAATAGGCATCCAGCCATGCATCACCACCCAAGGAGATCGAATTATCAAACGATTTACCGCCAAAACTTTCTGTGCCCGGCATTAAATACCACATACATTGCCAATTGTTAATGGTATAAATTAATCGCCCACAAAAATCTTCAGGATCAGGAACAACCATCTGTTGTTCCGATAATTTGCGCATGCCATACACAAAGTCTCCCGTTGCACCGGATACGGTTGACGAATAAATAACATTGAAAGTAGTATCCTTATCTGCAATAATCGTTAACACACTGGTATAGGCACTGTCTTCACCCAAAATGTTTGTGCCGTTTGCCCAGTTAACCTGACTGTTATCCAAAGTATAAATCATTGGTTCAAAGGCGATGGCACGCATGTAAAACATTGCACCTTCACCTTTGGCCATCGATATTGAAAGATTTTTATAATACCTGCCATCTGTAAATGTATTGTCGGTGCTTTCCAGTATTGACTGCTGCTCTGCCGTATAAGCGCCAACGGTTGCCTGAGCGAAAACAGAACCAACCGATGTAAGTGTAACGACAAAAATTAAAGTGAATAATTGTGTTGCTCTCATTGTTGAATGTATAATTTTAAAGCAAATATAATAATATGACAAAGTTTCCCTATTGATTATTGTAATTTTGAAGGGTAAAACATATGTCACCGTTACCAAATTCCATACCAGCAACTCCAGAATCCGAACATGCCATTTCGGCACCTGAAGCCGATTATCTGTTTATACAGCCTTCACGGATACCCATGGCGGGCAGTGGGTTATTTACCGCGATAACTATTTATAAAGAGGAGATTATTGCAAAATTTGTTGGTGAAGTTATCGATTTAAAAGAGGCTCAAAAACGAAAAGCTGAGGGAAAAGATGATTATTTTATGAACCTGCACGATGGCAACACATTGGATTGTATGCATACCGATTGTTTTGCCAAATACGCAAATGACGTTGCCGGCACCCGATTAAAAATAAATGCTTTTATTGGAATGGATGAACATAATCAAGTATGTTTAATTGCAAATAAAACAATTATAGCAGGTTCAGAAATATATTGCAGTTATGGAAAAAAATACTGGAAGCAGCGGAAACATTATCTTGATGTACATAAATAAGCTAGGTTTAGAAATGCTGAAAACACTATTCGTTATTTCATGCCTTGCTGCGCATGCATCTAACTCTTAAAATTTAAGCATTTAAAACTTTTCAATTACATTTGTGTAAGAGGTAAATTAATGTTTTTATGAAAAAATACAACCTGACTTACTTTATAATTGCGCTTTTTAGTTTGTTGCTGATTACTTCAGATAACTTAATAGCACAAGTAATTACTGAAAAACGAATTGAATTTGAAGTTACTGATGATAGTAAATATTTATATTCCAAGATATATCCATTTGGTGCAGCTGGACTTATTATTTATAAAAAGGAAAATAAAAACAATATTTACAAATTAGAACATTATAACACGGATTTCAATCCTTCATTCCAAAAAGAATTTGAGCTACCAAAGGGTTTTGCTTTAACAAAAATCTTCACAAATACAGAATATTTATATCAGCTATATGAAGATTTAAATGAAAATTTCGTGCTATATCGATTTAATGCAAGCGATTTATCCTTCAATAAAGCAATCGGTAGTTTACCTCAAAAGAGCACATTGGTTGCGATGGCTGCATCAGGTGATTTTGCCTATATTACACTAAATAGTAAAGAGGGACCACTTATTTTAAAAGTAAATAACGAAAGTGGCAATTCAGAAATTATACCCATTTCAGCACCTGCCTTTACAACTGAAGATCTGAGTGTTAGTTCAATAGAAGTTATAGAGTCAACCGGGGATCTTTTAATTTATTACACTGCAATAAATAAAAATGAAAATAATTTTTATGTGATGCATGTTGGTTTGAATGGAAAAATAAATTCCACGATTAATTTAACAGCCATTGTAGGTTTCAGAATAACTGGTATTTCTGCGAATCAGCTTAGTGAAGATAAATTTATTTTTACAGGAACTTATATGACTAACGTTGCAACATCAGATGGAATTTATATTTGCAAAACAAATGGTTATGATATTGACTTTATTGAACGATACAAACTCTCAGAACTAGAAAATTTCTTTTCCTATCTGCCAACTCCGGAAGAACAAAAAGTAGCTAAAAAAAATGGGGTTTCAGGTGTTAATAACGCAGCTGACTGGTATTTTATGGCTGACCATAGTATTATAAAAGTTGGCGACAATTATTTAAAGATTGCAGAAGCCTATTATCCAACTTATTCTGTTGACCCCACCTTATCTTTTAGTGGTTTCAAATATACCCATGTGCTACTTTCTATGTTCGATAATTTGGGTAAAAAATTATGGGACCGTACATTTAAAATGGAAACCAGCTATAATCCATTAGAGGTTATAAAATTTATTTCTGTAAAAATAGTCAACGATGAAATTAACTTATTATTCAGCGGAAAAGATGATATTTTTTCAATAGCATACAATCTTGAAGGCGATCAATTAAGAACCGATAAAGCTCCACTAAAGGTGGATAAAGAAAACTCCTATATTGAAGACCCTTTTAACAAAATAACATTTTGGTATGATTTTAACTTTATTGCCTATGGCTATCAAACATTTAGAGACGACAACCAGTATCCCGGCAGTAAAAAACGCACCGTGTTTTTTATTAATAAAATTACCTACGATTGATTGATTGATTGATTAACCAATTACAAAACAGCCTTGCTCCTGGCCTGATATTAAAGAATAAACTATCTAGAAGCAGGCAAATATTATCTCTAAAGGCATAAACAACTTACCTGCGTGAATTATTTCTGCGATTATTATTCCTGTTACCACCGTGTCTAAAATTGGTATTTCCTCTGCGCACTTTTGGTTCATATGCAGGTGTAGGTCCTAAATCTTCAGGTACTGCTAATCGATTTATTTCCCCTTCAATTAACTCTTCAATACTCATCAGTTTACGCTGATCATTTAAACCAACAAATGTGATGGCTTCACCTTTTGTATCAGCACGTGCTGTGCGACCTACACGGTGTATATAATCTTCCGCATCACCGGGAACATCATAATTAATTACCATCCCGATATTATCGATATCAATACCACGCGATAAAATATCGGTTGCAACTAGAATTTGTAATTCACGATTGCTGAAACTTCTTAATACCGCCTTACGCTGTATTTGCTCTAAATCGGAATGAATGGCAGCTACGTTATATTTCAAACGTTTGAGTTCCATTTCCAATTGTTTTACTTTTTCTTTGGTAGATGAAAATATGAGTATACTTTTTATTTCGCTTCTGCCATTTAAAATTGTACGCAACAATGGCATTTTCTGATTATCGTGTAAAATATAAACACCTTGTGTAACACCCTCTGCCGGTTTTGATAAAGCAATATTAATTTGGTCAGGGTCCTTTAATATTTTTTTCGCAATAGACCGAATTTTATGTGGCATGGTTGCAGAAAATAATAGTGATTGACGCTGCTCCGGTAAATTCGAAATAATACGGGTAATATCATCACTAAAACCCATATCTAACATTCTGTCTGCCTCATCTAAAATAAGATGTTGCAACGTATCAAATTTTAAATATCCCTGTGAAATATGTGACAATAAACGTCCGGGTGTACCCACAATAATATCTACACCTTCTCTGAACGAACGTTTTTCCTGCTCGTACATCGCACCATCATTTCCACCGTAAACTGCAATTGAACTTAAATTGGTAAAATAAGTAAATGCCCTTATTGCCTCATCAATTTGAACGGCTAATTCGCGGGTAGGAACAATAATTAATGTATTTATAGACCCATGTCCGCGCAATATAATTTTATTGATAACCGGCAACAAATAGGCCGCAGTTTTACCTGTTCCTGTTTGTGCACAGGCAATGATATCTTTATTTTTTAAAATGATTGGAATGGCTTGTTCCTGAATAGGTGTAGGGGCTTTGAATCCCATCGACATCATTCCAT
The DNA here is from genome assembly GCA_016706255.1 of Bacteroidota bacterium. Classification (NCBI taxonomy): domain Bacteria; kingdom Pseudomonadati; phylum Bacteroidota; species Bacteroidota bacterium. The sequence goes on from JADJJZ010000029.1 coordinate 878,304, forward strand.
CCATTAACTCCGGCTCAAACCCAAAAGCTGAAAACTCCATTTGTTATATACTATTATACTGTAAAAATACGTGAAATCCTTTACATTTGACCAATTGTGCCTTTTCCTGTAGCTTTGTGGAACATCTAAACAACAGCTATTAATGAAAAAACACATCCACACTTACTATGTAAGTGCTCTCTTCAGTTTGTTATTACTTACAACTGAAAACCTAAAATCCCAGGTCATTACCGAAAAACGAATCGAATTTGAACAGGGTGAAGAATATGAAAGTTATAATATGTTTCCCTTTGGTGCAGACGGTCTTTTATTGTATGCAAAAGAAGAAAAAGGTAATGTTCGTAAACTGGAACATTACAGTACCGATCTGGTTGCAGATACAAAAAAAGAATATGAAGTACCAAAAGGATTTGTGTTAACAGAAACTTATACCGATAAAGAATATTTATATCAGTTTTTTAAAGATAAAAAAGGAAATTTCCAATTTTATCGTTTTAATGCCAATGATTTAGCGTTTAAAAAAGCAATTGGCATTTTACCTAAAAAAACTTATCCTGGTGTAATGGTTGCCTCAGGCGATTTTGCTTATCTGTCAGTTCGCAGTAAAAAAGGTCCTTCCATTTTAAAAATAAATATTGAAAGCGGTAAAACAACCATTATTCCTATCGCAATTTCTCCATATGCAGCTAAATACCTGAGTATAGAAAATATTCAGATTATGGAAGCAACCGGCGAAGTGATGATTTACATTAATGCCATGAATAAAAAAGACCATAATTTATATGTCATGCATTATGGTGTTGACGGTAAAGAAAAAAATACATTTAATTTATCTTCCAAAACAGAAAAAAAATTATCCAGCGTTTCTGCTAGTCAGTTAAGTGAAGAAGAATTTGTTTTTACCGGCACCTATTCCAGTCGCTCAGCAGCCACATCAGAAGGCATGTATATGTGTAAAACCAGCGGTAAGGATATCGACTTTATGGAATTTTACAATTTCACCGATTTCGAAGATTTCTTTTCTTACCTACCTGAACGTAAACAGGAAAAAATAGAAAAGAAAAAACAACAGGCCGATAGTAAAAACAAAGAGTTAACGTACAATTATTACATGGCTGAACATCCCATCACAAAAATTGGCGACAACTATCTGATGATTGCCGAGGCCTACTACCCTACTTATCGCCAGGAAGCCCGGACAACAACGTCAAACGGAAAAACAACAACTACTTATGTTACCGTTTTTGATGGTTACCAGTATACACATGCTTCGGTAGCAATGTTCGACAATGAGGGCAAAAAAATGTGGGATCGTGCTATTAAAATGTATCCGAGTTACAAACCATTTGTGGTAAAACGATTTATTTCAGAATCAGTAGTAAATGACGAAATCAACTTATTATTCAGCAGCAGTAACAGCATTTTTTCTGTTGCCTACAATATGAAAGGTGATAAAATAAAAGATAAAAAAGCAGAATTAATTGTAGATGAAGAAAACACCAAGGTGAAACAATCTTATTCTAATATCGAATTCTGGTATGATATCAACTTTATTGCTCATGGTTATCAAACCATTAAAGACAAAGAGGAATCGTTTGGTAATAAAAAACGCAGAGTATATTTTATAAATAAAATTACTTATGAATAATTAATTTATTTTTTTTGATAAAATGCCATCCTTAATAAACCGGATGGCATTTTTTTATGGCCCAACGAATAAAATATTTCTTTTATAAGGTGTATTTTCCTGAAGTTTCCGTTTGTTCTTCTCAATTATCGTCCTTCTAATCCGGCTCAAACTTTCTTTCTCCATACCCAAATAAGACGCGATATGATACAGCGGCACCCGGTTAAATATTTCCGGGTTTTCATTAAAGAAACGGGTGTATCGCTCTTCACAACTCATAAATAAATTCGCCCCGATATGTTCGGTGGAGATTCTAACAATGTATTCGGTAATTAATTTGTTAATTCCGGACTGGATGAAACTCTGATCTTTTCCTGCAAACAATTTTGTTAGGTTTATAAATAATATCTCCGTTTTTTCAAGTGCCTCAAAATGAAAATTGTGGTTGCCGGCAGATAAAAATTGGTTGTAATCTAACAGGGCATCTCCTTCCAATAAAAAGCGAATATTCATCTCTTTTTTCCCTACAAAATAATACAACCGAAACGCGCCCGTGTGAATAATACCAAGCTGTAAGATATCCTGTTGTTGTCGGATATAACCCGAACCTGCTTCAAATTGTATGGTTGAAACACAAGCAGCAATTTCTGCATCACTTAAATTTATATCACCCCAACCCAGTCGCAACTGTGCACGCAGCGATAAACATGTTTGACCTGTCATACCGAAAAAATTAAAAATAAATGGAAAGAAAAAGTCAGCACGCAACAGTATTGTGGTGATAGAATACCTTATAGAACTGTTGTGTGCTGACTACTAAATAATGTATAAACAGAATTTACTTGATAACTGTAAATCTGCTTAATGAAACCATATTGTTTGCATCAATTGCTTTTGCAAGATAAATACCTGCAGCAAGATTTTCGATGTTAATGGTTGCAATATTTGAATTGATTAATACACGACCATTCAAATCCAAAATCTGGAATGCTGTTGCATTTGCCGCTTCAAATGTAATTACAGTTTTTGCAGGGTTTGGATAAGCAACCATGTTATTCACAGTTAAATCTTCAACACCATCCGGTTCAACAACTGTGCGTAAAACACTTACACCAACATCAGTATGCGCAATCCAGATATCACCTGTTGCAGTTACCAAAAAGTTGGATAAATAATTTGAAGGCATTAACGGATCAGCCAATGTATTTATATTAGTTTCAGAAGCATCATCTAAATCATAAATCCATAATCCACCGATGGTACCATTCATACCACAATACACTTTATTGTCATGGAAATTAATATTCACAACAAAATCATCCACTGCGCTTGCAGTAAAATCAGACCAGTCTGTTCCATCAAAACGATATAATTTGCCTGAGTTTGCGCCGAACCAAATATTGCCTGCTGCATCCTGTTTTATTTCCTGAATACTTGATCCTTCAGCAAGTGCAGGAAAATCGGTTGCATTAATTACATCTTGTGTAACAAAATCATATTTTACAATACCGTTAGTTCTACCCAGCCAAATGAGGTTACGCATATCATCATAAACAACACTAATAAACCATGAAGCTACACCACCGGTTTCAATCAAATTGGTAGTTACACCTGCTTCATATTTAAATAAACCTTCCTCGTTAATAAAATATACAATGCCATCTGCTGTTACATCATAATCAAAAACATACACTGAACTATAACCCGCAGCCATTGGAATATGTGTCCAGGTTGTACCGTCATAATATTCAAGTAAATTTCCATTATCTACTACATAAAACATATCGTTGTAATAACGTAAGTCATACATAGAATTGTAAATGGTTGGCACACTAACTTCTAAATCCCAATTATCGGTAACTGCATTAAATTGATAAATTGAAGTACCTGAAGCAATAAAAATATTATCATCAGCACCTTTTACAATACCTGATATACCATTTGAAGTAAAGTTATATTGTTGAGTTGCGTAGGTTGTTTTAGTTGCATTTAATTTAATAACAGTTGGAGGAGCCATATAATCACCGCTGTTTACATAAAACGATGTTCCATCAGTGAATTGTAATTTATCACTATAATCTAAGCCAAGGCTATTCACAAATTCCCAGGTTAAACCATTGAGTTTATAAATTTCTGTTGAGTTGATGAGCAGATATAAATTATCATCTGTGCCTCTTGTAATATTATTAATAAAGCCGAATTCCGGTAAACCTTCCATTGCAGGTGCATAGGTTCCATCTTTAAATTGGAATTCGAGACTACCACTATTATTGATTAAATAGGTATCGGCATTTACACCATAAATACGAACGGTTGCAGGCGAACAACCTAATACAACAGGCGATTCAGTATTTGGAAATGAATCAATTGCCATATTTGTGGCGGCATCAATTACCAAACAATCTTCACCTGTAAAAATTAAAACCTTATTATCTGAAGTGATATCAAAATCCCATGCGTCAAAATCCCATCCTGCACCGCCAACTGAATTAATAAATGTATAGGAATGATCGTCACTGTCAAATTTGTATAAACCTGCATCGGTTTGCAGCCATAAATCGCCAAAACCATCAAATTTCATTCGATACATTAAAAAGTAAGTCGGGTAATCGTAGGATAACCAGTTTTCACCATCCCATTCAACCACACCTGCATCGTAAGTGCCAACCCAGATTGTTCCTGAAGTAGCATCAACGGCCACCTGCTCCACCAATGAAGATGGTAAGCCGGCATCACCTTTTTTGTAATAAGTTTTTTCAAGTGTTGTGGTATTCATATCTACCACACCCCCTTTTGCGGTAATCCAAAGGTGGTCACCAACAGGTTCCACATCTGTAACAGCAGTAAAATTGCTGTAATTTACCCATTCCTGCTCCTGACCGAAGGCCTGAAAAGCAGCAGCAGAGAGGAGAACTGCTGTGAACATGCTGAATAATTTCTTCATATCGTTATAATTTTCAAGGACAAATTTCTCTCAACCAACATCAAAAAAGAAATCAAATATCGGTTATAAATTAGTTGTCTGAATGATATTTTAACATAAATTAGTTTCTGAATATATAGTTTTCATATACTTTTACATTAGAAGTCTATGAAAAACCCATCAGCGGATATTTTTCAGTTAATACAGTCGCTCACCAAAAGCGAAAAACGGTATTTCAAACTGTTTGCAACCCGACATTACGATAAAGATAACCAATATTTGAAGCTGTTTGAAGCCATTGAAGCACAATTAACATATCAGGAAAGGGATCTGGTGCCACTTTTCTCCGCAAAAAAATCACCAGCACATTTTGCAGTGCTTAAGAAACAATTGTATGAAACACTGCTGGAGGCTTTGCATCACTACGATGAATTTAATAACCCGGAACAACAATTAGCCAAGGGTGTACATTACAGCAATTTATTATTGCGGAGAGGTTTATTAGAACAGTGTAAAAAACAATTATCGAAATATAAACAACTAGCTTATAAATTGGAAAAATTTGAGTTGCTGATAGAATTAATTGAAATAGAAAAACGGCTTGCTTCCAAATTACAATATTCCGGTTTACGGGCGGATGTTATTAGTGCTATTCACGAGGAAGAAATGTTTTGCCTTGCACAGTTACATAACACCGGATTATTCTGGCTAAAAAGTGCGGCAATTTATCAATTACATTATGCTAAAAAAATAATTCCCGGCAAAGAAAATACTGTATTAAGTGAAACAGTAAATAGTAAATTATTCAGTGATGCCCATGCAGCCACAACTTTTAAATCGAAGCTGGATCAAATGCAGATTAATGCGTTAAATGCTTTCGTGAAGCGGGATGCAGCAACTGCTTTTAAATGGAACTCGGCATTTCTACAACTCATGGATGAACATAACCATCTAAAACAAATTTATGCCGACCGATATTTTTCAGCATTAAATAATTATTTGATTGACTGCCTTATTTTAAACAAACAAGAAGATTTACTCAACGGCATTTCGACAATGCGTGGCTTACCAACAATGGAGGAGTTCAAACATATTCCACACCTGGATGCAAATGTTTTCAGATTGAGTTATTTACTGGAAATGAATTATTTTATCGGTAAAAATGATTTTACAAATGCACTAACATGTGCCGTTCAAATAAAATCCGGCATAAAAAAATATGCTGAATTTATACCGAAGCCAAATATTATCACTTTAAATTATTTATGTGCTTATACGTTATTTTTTAATAAAGATTTTAACGGAAGTTTAGATGTACTGCTCGACTTATTTAATATTAAAGAAACGGAATCGGTAACAGATATTTATTGTGATGCCAAAATGATGCAATTGCTTTGTCATTTCGAATTAGGAAATCATTTATTAATCGATTCCTTAATTACAGCATTTAATCGGATCACCACTGCCAAAAAAGTAAAAACGCAAACCTACAATGTGGTGATTAAATACATTCGTCAGCAGCTTAGAAGTGCCGACAGGGTTAATTTTGAGGGCCTGCGCACCCAATTGGAAAAACTATCAGAAGCAGATACAGAGCGAAATACGTTTAACAATTTCAATTATTTCTATTGGTTGGAAAATGTGCGCAAAAAGGCTCGTATTTAAGCAATAAAAAAGCCGGCAACTGCAGTTGCCGGCTTCAAAAAAAAGGTTTATATCATCAAAGGTGATTAAATACAAGTATGGTATGGATATTATCCTGCCCAACATGATCAACTGTTAATTTGGTATCAGTTAATTCAACTATTTTCAAACGTGTTGCAGTTGACTCACTTAATACGATGGTCATCCACATGCCGTTATCGCTAACTGACCAAGTGCCTGCATAACCAACACCGTTTAATATCATATTCACATTTTTATCGGCAGTGATGGTAATTTTATCAGTAGCGTTTAAAGCCGGAGGAGCAACTTCTGCACCATCAATTACAATTGCACTAACGGTCCAGTTAAAACATAATTGTGTAGTGATATCAGCTGCACCCTGACCAAAACTTTTAGAAATTCCCAGGCTTGTGATAAATAAAACACATAAAATGTAGGAGTATCTTTTCATAAAACGTTAATTTATTTACATTAATTTTTTTACAATATGTCGCCATTACAAGCTTATAGCGTAACGGTTCAACTGCATTTATTAGGTAAAAGTAATCAAATTTCCTGAAATTAATGGCACAATGTTTGGCACTCCCGCCTTGTTAAAACCCAAAAATATGCGCCTATGCGAATAGCCCTACTCAACTTCGTATTGTTTACTTCCCTATTATCAACCCAGGCTCAAAGCCTTGTTACTGCTGAGATTTTTCATGGAAATGATGCTCAGGGAACACAATCAATAACCTCCGATGCCAATAATAATATTATATGTGCTACCGGCTTTTGGGATGATTTAGATGGCGATCCCGGTCCCGGAACTGCCAATTTAAACGCTTTTGGCTCACAAGATGTAGCAATTACAAAGCTGGATCCGTCGGGTAATTTAATCTGGACCAAACAAATAGGCGGAACAGGATTTGAAACACCTCAGGTAATTGAAGCAGATGCTTCAGGTAATATTTATGTGTTCGGCTATTTTAATGGCACTATCGATATGAATCCCGGGCCCGGAACTACAAATTTGGTTTCAGCCGGCAGCGACGATTTATATTGTGGTAAATACGATGTAAACGGGAGTTTATTATGGGCTGTAAGAACAGGTGGAAGCGGAACCGAACAGAGTTATGGTTTTGATTTAGATGCTTCAGGCGATCCTGTAATTTATGGTTATTTCCAAAATACCGTAGATTTTGATCCGGGACCGGCTACGGCTAATTTAACTGCCGGATTTGCAGGCTCCGATTTTATTTTAAAATTAAATGCAGATGGAACATATAATAATGCTCTATTAATGGCATCTGCTTATGGAAATAAAATGACGATAGATGCATCGGATAATATTTATTTAACAGGATTATTTTGGGAAACGGTAGATTTTGATCCGGGTCCTGCGGTGCATAATTTGGTTGCTTCCGGTTTTTCTGCTGATGCTTTTGTATTAAAATTAAATAGTGCTAATGTTTATCAGTGGGCGATAAAAATTTCAGGATCGTTAAGCGAACAAGGCGTTGGAATTTCCTATGATGAAAATAGTGATGCAGTTTATGTAAGTGGATTTTTTGAAGGGACAGTAGATATCAATCCCGGACCTGCTGTTCAAAATTTAGTTTCGCTGGGAGGTGTTGATGCTTATATTGCAAAATTTAATGGCAGTGATGGCGCTTTAATATGGGGTAAATTAGTTGGTGGAGTAGATTACCAGAATTTAACGAGTATTGTTGTAAGCAGCACGGGTAGTGTATGGGCGACAGGCAGTTTTGCGAACACTGTAGATTTTGATCCGGGCCCTGCAGTACATAATATTACATCAAATGGATTTCAGGATATTATTAAATTAAATTGGGATGCTGACGGTAATTATATTGATGCACAAAAAATAGGCGGAACAAATTCCGATTATGGTGCATGGATAGATATTGATGCTGAAGGTGCCATTTTAATTTCAGGCATATTTGAAGGATTAGTAGATTTTGATCCGGGTGATGTTACATTTAATTTAAATTCAGCATTCACCGGTTGGGATGGTTATGTTGCGAAATATTGTACTGTTTATACCATAAATAATTATGTAAGTATTTGTGAAGGTGATAGTTATTTTGCAGGAGGTGCAAATCAAACGGAGCCTGGTGATTATTTTGATTATTATACACCTATTGAAGGATGCGATAGTATTATAATTACGCATTTAAGTATAAATAACCCTGTTGTGAACCTGGGTGCAAATTATACGATTTGCAGTGGAACTACCACCACATTAAACGCCGGAAACCCCGGTGCCACTTACCTTTGGAACACAGGTGCAACCACACAAACAATTACAATTGGAACAGCAGGAACATACTCCGTTACCATAACTGACCCTGCAGGATGTGTTGCGTCAGATGCGATAACAATAAGTGTAAATCCTTCACCAACTGTTAATTTAGGTGCAGATATTTCTGCGTGTGCAGATGAAACTGTTGTATTAAATGCAGGAAATACGGGAGCAAATTATTTATGGAATACAGGTGCTACTACACAAACAATTAATGCCAATACAACAGGTACTTATTCAGTAACCGTTACCAATGGTTTTGGTTGTTTTGCTTCAGATGTTATTAATGTAAATATTCATGCTTTACCAACGGTTGAATTAGGTGCATCAATTGATTTTTGTACAGGAGAAAATGTTACACTTGATGCCGGTAATCCGGGTGCTACATATTTATGGAGTACGGGTGCAACTACACAAACAATTACAACTTCTACCCCGGGCACTTATTCAGTTACCGTAACAAATGCATTTGGTTGTGATAAATCAGATAATATTACTTTAACCGAACATGCTGCACCAATAGTAGATTTAGGTGCTGATATAATTGTTTGCGCTGATGAATTAATTATTTTAGATGCTGAAAATCCAGGTGCTAATTACGCATGGAATACAGGTGCTTTTACACAAACCATTACTGTAACCGAAAGTGGAAATTATGGTGTTGTAGTAACAAATGCTTTTGGTTGCAGCGATAATGATTTGGTAAATATTGTAATACATGATTTACCTGTTTTAGACTTAGGAACCACTTTACAATTTTGCGAAAATACCGATATCACTTTAGATGCAGAAAATATCGGTTCAACATATTTATGGAACACGGGTGCCACCACACAAACCATCACCACTGCTATTCCCGGCACATTTAGTGTTACCGTTACCAATGCAAATGGATGTATTGCTTTTGATGAAGTAGACGTAACTGTTTTACCTGCTCCTGTTATTGATTTAGGAATTGATACCGGCTTTTGCGCAGGCTCAACATTTACGATTAACGCTACAACTCCGGATGTTTCCTATTTGTGGAACACCGGAGCCACTACTTCAACAATTAATGTAAATACTCCGGGTTTGTTTTCTGTAATTATTACAAACGGTTTTGGCTGCAGCGATACAGATGCAATTAATTTAATTGAATATGATTTACCGGTTGTAAATTTAGGTGATGATGATTCGTATTGTTCAGGTGAAGCGATTTTGTTGGATGCAACAAATCCCGATTGCACCTATTTATGGAATACTGGCGCCACAACGCCAACATTATATATAACTGAAAGTGGTACTTTTAGTGTAACAGTTACTAACGCTCAAGGTTGTTCAGCCTTTGATGAAATTAATATTATTGTAAATCCATTACCGGTTGCAGATTTAGGACCCGATGTTACCACTTGTGCAGAGGTTCCTGTTTTACTGGATGCCACTACGCCATTCTGTTCATATTTATGGAGCACAGGTGAAACTACTGCTACCATATTAGTTTCTGAACCGGGTTTGTATACTGTAGCAATCACAAATTCATTTGGGTGTTTTATTATTGATTCCATTCATATTTTTAATTATGCTCCTACAGCAGTTGCATTAATACTACCTTTTGAAACAATATGTAATAATATTGCGCCATTTACGCTTACAGGCGGAACTCCGGATGGTGGAATTTATTCGGGTGATGGTGTTACGGATAACATTTTTAATGCCAATGAAGCCGGTGCAGGAACACATGTAATCACTTATTCGTATACCGATATAAACGGTTGTACAACTACTGCAGAACAAAGCATAACAGTTACTATTTGTCAGGAAGTTGAAACCGGTGCGGAGGGCAGCATTACACTTTATCCAAATCCTGCGATGAATCAATTTATCATTGAAAATACTACACATCAACACTTAGAAAATATTGCTATTTATAATGCAAACGGAGATTTAGTTTTCAGTGAAATCAATATTGCTGTCGGATCTCCTGTCCAATCAGTTGATATACAACATTTACCTTCCGGTTACTATCAGGTTAAATTGAATGGAACAATTGTATTACCGTTGATTATCAGCAAATAAATTCCGGACTCACCCTTAAAAAATATTGCAATAAAAAAGAGGCTGTCCTGTTGGGGCAGCCTCTTTTTTTAAATTAAATATGATTTATTGTGGTTCCAGAATCAATGAAACTTTATTAAAGTTTGCTGCTGCATTAATTACTTTTCTGTAATCTTCATATTCTGAAACAGGAAGTACAATTACTTTGTAATATTCATCAATTACTACTTTAACGGTATTTCCGGTTACTGTGTAATTAGAAGTAAATGTCATTGTACGTTCGCCATTTTTTTCCTGGAAAACATCTATTTTAAGATCATCAAGATTTGTGCATTTATAGCCTTCAGGCATTACAAAAGTAAGTTCGCGGTGATACCATCTGTTAAAACCGTTTTCTACTTCTAAAACCCTTTCCTTTTCCTGATAAATTTCAGCTTGTGGGCCAATGAGTAAACCGATATTAAACAAATATTGGTTACCTGCTTTTTCTACAAATTGTGATGAATGAAAAGTTGCTTTGGTAACTAACGGTTTCAAACCAAAATAAATACCACCGGCATTTTCAAGTGTAACCTGAATGTCTTCAGCTTTTTCTGCAATTTGTTTAACCTGTGCTTCTGAAACTTCTTTTTTATTATCTTCATCCAGGTAATCATAAACAACCTGGGTAGATTGTGCATAATATCCGGTTTCTTTTAAGGTTAAGGTATACAGCGGGTTGTCGATGTCTTTATTTAAATCAACTTCCATACTGATATTATTTTGTGTTTTATCGTATGGCAATGCATCAATAAAGTTCACTTTAGCAACAGCAGTTTTAAAATCACCTACTTCCACCGGTTTAATATATACTGCATAATTATATTGTAATCCTGATGTAATAAATCCTAAGCGTGAAAACACACTGCTTGGTTCCATGTGCATATTCAGATCGGGGAAATAAATCAGGTATTCATCAAGGTAGCTATAACTTTCAAAATCTTTGTCGAAACGTTCATCAAAGCGGTTTGTTGTAATGGCAATCTGGTGTTCAATACCCAGTGACTGGAATATGGCAACATATAATCTTAACATACCAAACTGGGTACCGATTTTTCCATCAATTACCCCTTCAAGATCGCTATATTGCGGGATGTAAAATTCAATTACATTAAAATTTGTTTTAAGGTATTGTTCAATTGCCCTGATTTTGTCCTCCTCTGTGAGGGCAAGTTTCAGATCCATAGATTTAATTAGCTTTTGCAGCTTTTTATTGGTGCCGCCGGAAATTTCGCCATACATCGCAGCATAAACATCTTCTGCATATTTGCTATAACGGTAGAAATCGCTTTTGTTGTTCGACTTATTTGCTTGTAGTTTGTAAACAAGAAACATTTCATTGGCATCCACATTGGCAAAATCTTCCTCGGCTAAACCTGCAATTTCAGGCATCGTTACTGAATAAATATTTACATCATTATTAGCAGAGTCCAAGGCAACATCGGGTAAACCATTATAAGATTTAAATGCAAAAACCAGATTTGCAGGAGAAATTAATTTAAACTCAACATTTTTTTTCAATACAGCACCCTGTAAAGTTGAACGTGAACCGGAAAGTTCAGGTGATTCTTTTAACAAGAAAAAATATTCAATTTCACTACCTAAATCAACCCCTTCCAATGCAAAATATTTCAACTTACGCTGCGACTCTTCATCAACAGATTCTTTCACATCTCGTTCACCAAGTGTTTTTACTTCGCCTTTGCTGTTGATTACGCGCACCTTCTGACGAATCATATCACTTTCATCATAATACGGTAAGTATAATTTATTATTATCAGATATTGCATCATCTGAATTTACGCGTATAATAACGTGATGAACATAAGTACATTCGAGTTCACCCTTATCATTATACGTGAAATCATAAACCAGTTTATCTTTTAAAATTACTTCCGGCAAAGCAGCTTCTTCGGTAGTAAGATCGTGCAGTTTAGGGCTCTTTTCCCAATCATATTTATCAATAGTTTCAACCTGCGCATAGGTTGATACCAAAGTGAATCCAAAAATGAGGGCGGTTAGTGTTTTTTTCATGTTATTTCTTTTTAAATATTACTACTTCGTTATAAGCGCTGTTAATTTGTTTAATCATAGCATTCCACTCAGCAAAATGCGTTTGGTCGAGCAGCAGGAAATCAATAATGATATTGGAAGTCATTATCAGTTGATTGCCAACTTGTTCATATTTGATAGTATAATTGAATAAACTATTGGCGTAAACCGAATTTTCAGGCAAATGGTCTACAACATAACCTTCCGGTATATCAAAAACAACTGTTCGTTTAATATTTTTCTTAAATTCTTCTTCAAACGGAATTGTTCGGCCGTTATCAAATTTGAATGTAGATAAATCTTTATCTAAGGTTAGATTAACATATATCTTATCATCCTTTATACGTGCATAGTTTTTAATTTTAAATTCATAATGCACAAACATATCTTTGTCACGATCCAGCAGGTTTTCTGCATAAATGGTGTCGAGTGAAAAAGTATTATTTCCAATTTCGTAAATGGAAGTTAATGTTTTTTCGCGGTATTCAGGGCGAACGTTTTTAAATATATTAGTAAAATCACCTCTAACATAACCCGTGTATCTGCTGGTTGAATTTCCAATTATTTCGCTGCCTTCGAGTTTTAAATTCATTTTTTCTTCCAAAATATTTTTTTCCGGTTCCATAACAGGAACTTGCACTACCTCATATGCACCTTTCCCTAAATGGATAAGTGCTTCTTTTCCCTGAATAAATCCGGAAGGCATACCAAATGGCAGATAAGAATCAGTTCCATCCAGGAAAATATATTTACCATCCGATTTATAAGCAGCGATCATGTGGTTATCGTTTGCCGGTGTTGGCACTGTAGAATAAGTATAAGGAATATCTCTGGTGCCAATCCAAACCAGATGTGCATCAACGCCTGCAATTTGCATCATTCCGGTAATAATACTTGCCATCCCTTTACAGTCGCCGTAACGTTTTGTGCAAACTGCCGCTGCCTGACTTGGAACAAAACCATCCATACCGGCTTCAAATGCTACATATTTAATATTATCCTGCACCCACTGATATATTTTTTTTGCTTTTTCATCAGGTGAAGTAATTCCGGTAACGAGCGAGTCAACAACTTTTTTCACTTCATCATTTGGTACAATATTTACACCATCAACAAAATCGTAATAAAAATTATGTAAGTCAGCAACATCATTAATTACATCTACCTTTTTTCCATCCAGCATATAACTTTTTATATAAACGATTACATGCGGTGCATAATACCTGATTGATGGTGCATTTGATTCCACTTCAATTTTTGGCATATTCGTCATTTTCCAAGAATACACCTGTTTTCCTTTTTCATCTGTTTTTTTAAAATTGAGTGCCTCGGCAGTGGTATTCATATACACAATTTCGAGCTCTGTTCCTGCTGGGCAGCTAATGGTAAATGCGCTACTTTCAGTAGGACAGAAATCGCCAAAAATGTGCATCGGTAAAAACCTTGGCTCAACAATTTCATTTGTGTAGTCCATTACCCTTCTGCAACCTTTTGCCAGCATCGGGAAATTAAATGTTTTTTCTTTTGAATCATCAAAAAAGATATCACCACGAACAACATCATTGGTATAGAAATAATCTACATCAACCGATTTATACTTTTTACCATCCGGAATTAATGTTTTAGCCGAAAGGTCAATCAATGGCATCCATCCGGAATACTCCACAGATTCATCATTGTAAATATTTGCCTTTTCGGTAAGCAACAGCATATCTTCAAAATAATGTGCTGTAATATTTAATTTACCTTTTTTAACCTCCATATTAATATCGGCATCTTGCTGTAAATAAATTACAGGTTCACCCGGATATTTTGTGGTATAGGTATTAACATCTAGCGGCTCCTGCCCGAATACGGAGCCAATCAGCAAAAATATTGCTGCGGAAGTGAGGATTTTATTCATCTATTTTTTATTTCTCTGATACTATTTTATCGTTGTAATAAATTATTGTTTTCAATAATTTTCCTGTTTTATCATATATCTTTTTTTCACCATATAAATCACCGGCAATGTAATGTGCAACTTCAGAAACCTGGCCATTTTCAAAATATTTGGTAAATACACCTTCCAGTTGATCATTTACATAAGTTCCTTCACTTTCTAATTTCCCGTTGGCATAATACATTTTTCTTACACCTTCCAGTTTATCGTTTTTGTAATTTGCTTCTTCCATTAATTTACCGGATGAGAAATATTCTTTGTAAGTACCTTGATACCAGCCTTTTACTAAAGTATATTCAACTGATTTTTTTCCGTTTGTATAATAGGCAACGATATTAGCATTTCCACCTTCAATGGTAATTACCGGCACCAACTTTCCATTTGTGCCATTGTAAGTATAACTTACCACTTTATCATTAATATAGTTTTTAATTAACTGTAACTCACCGGTATTATCATAATATTTAAACTCGCCATATCGGATGCCGTTAATATATTCACCTTCTAATTCGAGTTTACCATTATCGTAATACAATATATAAGCGCCATTTTCTTCATCGGCAGCGTATTCACGTTTACTCTCAATTTTTCCATCTTCAGTATAAATAAATTTCACCCCTTCGTTAGAACCTAATACATAAGGTTCTTCAATATGTACTTTTCCATTTGGGTAATACCATTTCCACATGCCATGGCGCTCGCCGTTTACCAAATCACCTTCTGTTTCAACAACTCCACCAGGGCCATACCAGGTATGTTTGCCATTGCGTTCACCATTCATGTAACCACCATTCATATACACGGTGCCATTATAGTTGAGCACTTTTAAATCCACTTTTTCTTTGTCGATTAATGTTGAATCTACAACTGCACCGGTTGAATCATAATCATAAGATCTTAAGATAATTCCTTCAAGCATGTAATATTCAGATTCTTTGTTGCCTTTAACATCATAATATTCCTGCCATCCGTGTTGCAAATTATCCATATAATACAATTTGAATTTGATTTCACCATTGTCATGATATCCAAGCCATTCACCCTGACGTTCGCCTTTTACATATACGCCGGTTTCAGTTAATAAACCGTTCTCGTTAAATATTTTCAACTCACCATCTCTATCATCATCTTTCCATGTTACGGTTGAAGAAATACTTCCATCTTCAAAAAATTCAGTTTGTTTTCCGTCCAGCAAACCATCCTTGAACGTTTGTTCAGTACTGATATTACCATATTCATTATAATATTTCCAAACACCATTTTGAGATGAACCTACGTAATCACCTTCAAAATCTTTAATACCATCTTCATCCATTCCAACAAATGGGAATTTGGTTAATTTTCTTTTGCCTTCAGATATCACTTTTCCGCTTTTATCGTAATAGGTATAGGCAGTAATTTCACCTTTGGTATATTCCCATGTGTAATGTAAAACGCCATCAGGTGCATAATTTTTTGAAATACCATTCTTTTTGCCGGTTTCATCATAACTTTCTTCTGATTCCAGTTTACCGTTTCGATAATAGGTTTTATGTGTGCCAACAAAACTTGTTTTTTTAGCAACTCCTTCTGCCTGAATATTTCCGTTAGAATGATATGCAACAAACGGTCCTTCCGATTCGTCGTTCACGAGCGTTTCAGTAAATGATAATTTACCATCCGCATAAAATTCCTCGTGTTTCCCTTCTGCTTTTCCGGCTTTAAATTCAGTTACTTCAGAAATTTGTCCGTTCGCATAATATCTGGTCACTTTACCATCCAGTTCATTTTTCTTATATTCAGCTACCACACTTTTTAATCCGTTTGGATAATACATTGTGAAGGTTCCTTCCAGCATATCATCTTCATAATTCTTTTCAACATAAATACCACCGTAATAGTAATATTCCTTAAATAAACCGTAGGCTTTGCCTTCCGTGTAATTGCCTTCAAGGCTCACCTGACCATTTGAGTAATATTTAGTGTATTTTCCATTGTATAAATCATTTGTAAATTCAATTGCTTCAGTCAGATTACCAAATTCGTCATAAAATTTACTCAGTCCGTTTTTTTCACCTGAGCGATTAAATGTTCCGGTTGTATATATATTTCCTGCTATATTATAAACCTCAAAATCGCCAACCAATTTATCTTCTTTACCAACTTTTTCAATATTACCAACAATACTTAACGTATTATATTCACTATACAGGAAAGTAACTTTAGTTTTTTTACCATTTAATACATAATTATGCATTTTATGCTGATTGTAATAAGTATCAGGCCACCATGTATCAAAACTTTTTAAATCGGAAACATGTTTACCTAAAATCTTTTGGACATTTTGATTATCTGCACTTATTAAAATATAATAGCTGAAGTCTTCGAATTTGTTTGCTTCCATCAACATTTTAAAATAGGGCACATAAAATTCCATCCAGAATCCCTTATCACTTGCATCATATTCAACCTTATTTAACATCAGGTGAATTTGTTTCATAAAGTCATAGTTGCCAAAATCACCGGGAACTTTATATTTTTTGTTTGCAGAAACTTTGTTGCTCAATAAAAGTTCCACTTCAGAAAAATCATCACCATCACCAAATTTAATATCGTGTTTATCTAATTGAGAAGACGGGTCGGTAGCAACCGAAACTAAAAGATCTAAAGCTGATTTCGAACGATTGGTATTAGGCTCAAGAATTAAAAATGTACATAAACTCAGGAGCGATTGAACTGTTTTTCCTTCCATTGCAGTCAAACTTGCCAGCATTAAATGTGTTCCCGGATGGCTAGGATTAATTTCTAATACATCCTTAAAACGTTGTACAGCTTCAGGATATTTTTTCATATTATAATAAGTAACTCCCTGATTAAAAATGAGCTGCACATTTTTAGGAAATAACTTAATACCCTGATCATACGCAGCGACACTTTCTTCACGTAATTCTAATTCATCGAGGGCATTTCCGAGGTTGACAAATAATTCTGGATATAACTTATCGGTTGAGGCAATAGCCAAACGTGCAACCGCAGCTGCTTCTTCATAATTTTCATTAGCCAGCAATGAAAGCGATTTTTCACTCAGGGCTGTTATGTATAATGAATCGTTCCGGTTAATCAGGTCATAAAGGGCAATGGCCTTTTCATATTTTTCATCATCATGGTATTCAATGGCTTTGTCAATAATTGCCTTTGAATTCTTAAAGTCGGATGCTTTTTGGGCAAATGCAGAGGTAGCAACTAGCATACCCATCACTACAAACGTAAATAAACGCAGGTTTGTCTTCATGTGTGTTTTAAATGTTGTTAAGTCAAATGATTTCACCGCTAATATATCATTTTTTCCTATTCGGAGGTAAGTCAATCACGAAAAGACGATTAAAAGGATTGTAAAATTTCATGTAAAGTGCATTTTTAGATTGATTATCAGCACTTTATGTGAAATATAAAGTTGGATGAATACTTATTATTTTTGACTCAATAAATGGTAACTTTTAATGCGGTAATCAAAAAATTTGGTTCCATGGGTGAAAAGACCGGATGGACATATGTTGAAATTCCGGCAAAGTATGCCGAATTGCTTAACCCGGGGGTAAAGACATCTTTCAGGGTGAAGGGCAAACTTGATAACCTGGCAGTTAAGCAGCTGGCGCTTATTCCAATGGGTGAGGGAGATTTCATCATACCGCTTAATGCCGGCATGCGTAAAAATTTAGGCAAAAGAAGTGGAAATTCATTACAAATAGTATTAACTTTAGATAATAGTCCCTTTTCATTTTCTTCAGATTTTATAGCTTGTCTGGAAGATGAACCCGGGGCGAAAAAATTTTTTGATACATTACCCGGCTCACACCAACGTTATTTTTCAAAATGGATTGATTCAGCAAAAACTGATGAAACTAAAGCAAAACGAATTGCAATGGCTGTTACCGCTTTAGCTCAACATTTAGGATATGCTGAAATGATCCGAGCAAACAAAAAAATAAAATAAGATGCGCAGTCCGGTATTCTTTGCTACAATTTTTTATCTGTTAATTGGATGTACTGTCGACAATCCGATTCATGAAACAAAATCACTTTGCGAAGCAGTAGCCACCAAAGATGATATGAGTAAGAATGATCATTGATGATTTATGTTTGGGATATTTACCTGACGCTACCACCGAAGATGAGTTAGGTCATGAAAAAAATTTAGAAGATTTAATTCAATCAATTAATGCAAGCTATCCGTGTGCAGTTGCAAGCCTGGTTTGTTATGCCTGCATTGAAACAAATCCGGCAATTTCAGAAATACGAATTGATGTGCAGCTTGACAGCAATAATTATTTTGTAGTAATAGATTTATTTACTCCTGACGACGTTATTTCATTTTCAAACATACATTAAACAGCCTGAAATGCTTACGCTTTGCGGTATTGGAGGCATTGATTCCAATCGTTTTCAAAATATTTTTTTACTTTTTCCAACTCTTCCTGTGGTATTAATGGTGCAGATGAAATAAATCGTTTTGGAATTAATAAGGCCGTATATAAAATACTATAACACAATAACATTCGTGAGCGGCGACGTATCCAGGTTTTGTATCTGGGGCCTTTATATATTGGAATTTTTTTGAACAGATAAGGCCCTATTTTCAACATTATTTTTAATTGTTTTTCGTTGTACGACGTATGATGTGGTTCTAACGAAATTGCAGATTTATCGTAAGTGGTACCCGTATAGTTTGCTATTTGGTCAATAAACTTAAACGTATCTTTTTTTATATCATCATAAAATAATACCAGTGGTTTTGATGTAAAATGTTTTTCCAGTAATTGAATTTTAGGATGAAATAAAGCATCCTGAATTTTCCAAAAACCCTTATCATTTTCCACATCGAAAAACTCGGTAAATGTAAACGGATAACCATTTTTTAAAAAACGGCGATATTGTGAAGCTATCCACTGATCATTTCTTCTTAAAACAATTATGGCATGTGTATCAGGGTAAACAGCAGCAAATTTTACTACTTCCCGCTCCAATTGCTGGTCCATTTCACGCGATAAAAAAACCTTGTCGGCATTTGATTCTTGTAAAATTTTTTTCCAGCTGTTATAGCGCGTAGGATGCACATAATAAATGCCTTTAAACGCACCAAACACCTTATTTTGCAGATAAGTGCTGGCAGTTTTACCCAAGCCCACATGAAAAAATACGGTTAACGGTTTACCTACATCCATAATTTCGCGGGTGAAATTCAGTAAAATACTGCAGTGTAGCAAATTCCATATTGTGTTAAAGTATAGTCAGAAGTCTGTAAAATTGGCGGTTGTGACATCCATTTTACATTATTCTGGTTATCTTCGCGGCAATATTATGAATCGAATTTTAACCTTAATTTTCCTTTTAGCAGGCTTATACAGCGCAGCTCTTGGCCAAACCGGAACCATTCGCGGATTTGTTTATGACGAAGAAAACGGTGAACCTGTTCCCTTTGTGAATGTAATTGTCGCAAAAACAGACAATATCGGTGCACCGTCTGATATCAATGGATTTTTCTCGATTCCTGATGTACCGGTAGGTCAGCAAACCCTCGTATTAACCTATATCGGTTACGATTCACTCGTTTATCCTGTAACTGTTGAAGCGGGTAAAATATTAAATGTGAAGTTGAATATGAAGCAATCGGGTGTTGATTTAGATGTAGTAACCATCTCATCAAAAACTACTTCTAAACTGGAAGAAATTCAGATTTCCACAACTACAATTACACCTTTACAAATAAAACGTTTGCCATCAGTAGGTGGTGAACCGGATCTTGCGCAATATTTACAAGTTTTACCGGGCGTGATTTTTACGGGCGACCAGGGCGGACAACTCTACATTCGTGGTGGTAGTCCGATACAAAATAAGGTGTTGTTAGATGGAATGGTAATTTACAACCCCTTCCACTCTATCGGTTTATTTTCGGTTTTCGAAACTGATATTATCCGAAATGTTGATGTATATACAGGAGGTTTTAGTTCTGAGTATGGTGACCGTATTTCTGCTGTTGTAGATATCACCACAAAAGATGGTAATAAAAACGAAACCCAGGGTGAAGTTTCGGTAAGTCCCTTTTTAGCACGTTTTTTATTGGAAGGACCTATTAAAAAATCAACAAATAAATCATCGAGTTTAACTTACATTTTAACAGCAAAACATTCATATTTAGATAAATCGTCTAAAATTATTTATCCTTATGTAAATAGTCAGGAAGGTATTTTAGGTAATAATGGCATTCCATATACATTTACAGATGTATACGGTAAAATATCATTGAATTCGGAATCGGGAAATAAATTAAATGTATTTGGTTTTAATTACAGAGATAGTGTTAATTATTCTGATATCACCACATTTAAATGGAATTCAATTGGTGGTGGAACAAACTTTGTGATTGTTCCTTCTGAATCGAATATGCTGATTGAAGGGGTGTTTGCCTACTCGAATTATACCATGGTTCAAAACGAAGCTGATGGTAAGCCGCGCAATAGTTTTGTGGGTGGATTTAATGGCGGGGTTGACTTCACGTATTACCAGCCCCATGGTGATGTGCAGTATGGTGTAGAGGTAATTGGTTTTGAAACAAATTATGAATTTTTTAACCGACTAGGTGTTAAATATGAGCAACAGCAATTTACAACCGAGTTAGGAACTTATGTAAAATTCAGAAGATCATTCAATAAAAAATTCGTGATTGAACCAAGTTTACGCATTCAGTATTATGCATCACTCAGTGAGTTTTCACCTGAGCCACGAATTGGTATGAAATATAATATTACTGATCGTGTGCGGATAAAATTTGCCGGTGGTTTATACAGTCAGAATTTAATTTCTACAAAAAGCGACCGCGACGTGGTGAATTTATTCACAGGATTTTTATCAGGACCGGATGATGATTTATATACAATTGATGGTGAAGAAGCTAAATCAAAATTACAACGTTCAACACATGCCATTGCCGGTATTGAATTTGATCCGTCTGATTATATAGAAGTAAATATTGAACCATATATCAAATATTTTAACCAGCTTATTGAAATTAACCGCAAAAAAACAACTTTACGTGACCCGGATTTTGCAACAGAAACAGGTCAGGCTTATGGAATTGATTTTTCATTAAAATATGAACGCAAAGCAGTTTATTTATGGATGGCCTACTCATTGGGCTTTATTGAACGTAACGACGGCGAGCAGGTATATCCGCCGCATTACGACAGACGACACAATTTAAACCTGGTAGCAACGTATACGGTAAAACGTTTATGGGAGTTTAGTGCAAGATGGAATTTAGGATCAGGATTTCCTTTTACACAAACTGCAGGTTTTTATGAAAGTGTTGACTTTTTGGATGGTATTAGCACAGATTATACCACCACAAACGGCTCTTTAGGTATTATTTATGATGAAGATTTAAACGGTGGACGTTTACCTTATTACCACCGCCTTGATTTAGCAGTAAAACGTAATATTTACTTTGTAAATAAAAATAAGATTGAAATTAATGCGGGTGTTACCAATGTTTACAATCGCGAAAATATATTTTATTTCGATAGAGTAAGATATGAGCGTATTAATCAGTTGCCGATATTACCATCGTTGTCTATATCTTATGCTTTTTAACTCCGAACGAAGATGAATATATTAAAGCTGCAATTCCAATTGCAGCTTTTTTTTGCACTATTGTTACTTCTTGTAAAAAAAAAATAGCCTGGCTTTACGACAGACTATCAGTACCGGAAGCGGGACAGGCCCGCATAAATTATGTACATAAAAAAAAGGTTGAATTAAATTAATAATTCAACCTCTTCAGTACCGGAAGCGGGACTCGAACCTGCCTTAATTCAGTTTCCCTAAGACATTGCTGGTTTAATTTTCATTTAAAAAATTTAGCACATTTGTAATTTCTTTTCGGCAGGCAGGCCCGCATAAATTATGTACATAAAAAAAGGTTGAATTAAATTAATAATTCAACCTCTTCAGTACCGGAAGCGGGACTCGAACCTGCCTTAATTCAGTTTCCCTAAGACATTGCTGGTTTAATTTTCATTTGTTTTTTTAAAAATTCTTGTATTTCTTTTCGGCAGGCAGGCCCGCATAAATTATGTGCATAAAAAAAGGTTGAATTAAATTAATAATTCAACCTCTTCAGTACCGGAAGCGGGACTCGAACCCGCATACCTTTCGGCACACGCCCCTGAAACGTGCGTGTCTACCAGTTCCACCATTCCGGTTTATGTGGTGCAAAATTAAAAAAATTATTGATTGAATTGAATGAAAATCGTAATTAAAACTGAGAAACCGGCTTTACCGGTAATGTAAAGGTGAAGGTACTGCCAACATCTTCTTTACTTTCTGCAGTAATACTTCCACCGTGACGTTTTATAATACGTTCAACGATAGCTAAACCTACTCCGGTTCCTTCAAAATGTTCTTCGCTATGTAAACGTTTAAAGGCCGTGAATAACTTATCTTTTAAATCCATGCTAAAACCTACGCCATTATCTTTAATTGAAATGGTGGTTAGATTATCTTTTGTAAAGCCATACAGTTGAACAGAAGGTTTTTTTCGGAATCGGCTGTATTTAACGGCATTCCCTAATAAATTTACGATTGCTCTTTTTATCATTTCATAATCACCGTATAAATTAGGTAAATCATCAAAATGTATTTTAAAATTTGTAATCGACTCCCCTTCTTTAATGCCGTTTATTATTTCCTCCACAAGTTCATGTGTATTGATTTCTACATTTTTTAATTCACTACGCCCGATTTTGGAAAAAATCAAAAGGTTGTCAATAAGCGAACTCATTTTTATAATACTTCTTCTGATTTGGCGGATATTTTCAAGGCCATCTTTATCTAAAACAGTATTGTAATTTTTATCCAGGAAATAGGCGAAAATATCAATAGACCTGAGCGGAGTGCGTAAATCGTGTGATACAGAATAATTAAATGTTTCCAATTCTTTGTTTGCAGCTTCAAGCATAGCAGTTCTGTCGCGCACTTTGTTTTCAAGCTGATCGTTCAGGTGGCTTAATTGCTGCTCCTTAATTTTGATTTCAGTAATATCCATTGAAACCGACAACACTTCCGAAAACTCACCGGCTTCATTTAACAATGGTAATTTGATTGTTTGAAACCAAACAGGAATGCCATTTTTTGGATGATTAATCATATGTTCATCAATCACCACCATTTTTCTGGCAAAAAACACTTCACTGTCACGTTCGGTAAGTTTGGCTAATGCTTCAGAGTAATGTTTTGGATTTTCGCTGTTGTAATTTATTATGGTAAGATTATCTACCTCAAGAAAATCAGTAAATGTGTTATTCACTGTTACAAACTCATTATTTACATTTCTAACATAAATCAAATTTGGAGTTGCATTTATTATTTCCTGCAAAAATTTACGCTGATGTATTAATTGCTGCTGATAATCTTTAATAGTTGTAATATCCTGGTGAATACCTGAAGCACGTATAGGATTACCCTGCTTATCCCATTCCATAATTTTACCTTTATCCATAATCCACCGCCAGTCGCCGTTGCTGGCTAACATACGCACTGTAGATTCATAAAAAGGTGTTTCACCACGTAAATGGCTTTGGAAACTATTTAATGCTGCATCCTTGTCATCGGGGTGAATAAATTTTTCCCAGAATTGTTGATTGACAATTGTATTTTCAAAATAATATCCAAGCATTTCGGCCCAGCGTTTATTATGCACCATTTTGTTTTCCTGGATATAAAAATCCCAGATACCTAAATCGGCTCCTTTTAATGCAAGTTCTAATCTAGCTTCACTATCGCGTAATGCCTGCTCTTGTTTTTTTCTTTCAGTAATATCGCGTCCGATTCCCTGCACTCTGCCATCCGGAAAAATACGGGCACTAATTTCTGCAATACGTTCTTCGCCATGTTTATTTATGAATATCCTTTCACCGAAGTAGTTATCTTTATATTTCGGATTTATTCTAACACCCGGCTTTTTACCAATAAATCTTTTTGGAACCAAATCAGCGGCTGTCATATTTAATAATTCCTGTCGTGAATAACCTGATAATTTACACATAGCATCATTCACCTCTACAAATCGATCTTCTGCATCAATAATAATAACCGCATCTGTTGCCTGTTCAATAAGCGAACGGTATAAATTTTCGCGTTTAATTAATTCATTTTGTGTAAAATTGAGCATGCTGCTTTTATGCGCAAGTGCAATAAAATCGCCGATGGAACGCGCAAACGACTGGTCCTCTAAAGTCCATTTATGAAAATGTGTACGATTTTCCACACAAATAACGCCCCAAATTGTTTCTCCTTTACTGATGGCAATATCCATCATCGAATAAATGTTTTGGGGTACATTATAAATCTCGTTGAATTCACTGGTACGAGGATCATTAACGGCATCGTCTGCAACAATTATGCGATCGCGCAATAATGTTTTAAAATAAACTGGAAATTTATCTACTGTAAGCGGCACCCCATCAATAAATTGTTTGGAAGTATTATCGTAATTCATCAAACAATGCAACTCAGTATGATATTCATTAAATGCCCATACATTCACACAGGTAATATCTAATGTATTGGCCGTAACCTGCACAATTGTTTTTAGTGCCTCTTCAAAATTTCCTTTAATAATCGATTCCTCTTGCGTTAACGATACCAAAACGGACTGATGTTTTTTCAGTGTTTTTTGGATACGGCTAACTTCAATGTCAGTTATTTTTTTATCGTGTATATCACGAATAATTCCATTAATCCCTACAATTTCTTTGTGTTCATTTAAAATGGGTTTCAAACTGACTTCAACAAAACGCGAATTCCCATTTATCGATCGTAACATTAAATCATATTGAACATCCTGAGCACCGTAAGTTAATAATTTCCGCACTTTTAAGTAAAATCCATCGGTGTCATGCGGATGATGTAAATAATCAAACGAAAATTTACCTAGTGTTTCGCTTATGGCATACCCGGTTGTTTTTTCCCATGAGCCATTTAAGTAAATAAATTTCGCTTCAGTGTCTGTTTGAAATACAATATCCGTTAAATTTTCAACCAGATTATAATATTGTTGCCTGCTGTTAATTAATTGTTTTTCAGCGTGTTTCCTGTCGCTGATATCAGTGATAATTGTTTTAATACCAAATTCACCTTCAAATGAAACCGGGAAAGCGAATACCTCAACTTCAATAATAGAACCATCCAGTTTAATCAGATGCTCTTCAATTGGAGGTGCCGGATTATTTTGTTCAATTATCCCTTTTATACGTTCGGCAACTTTACTTTTAAAACCTTCCGTTACAAATGGCCAAATTGTTTTGCCAACCAATGTATCATCAGTATGCAGGCCAATTAATTGCCCGGCCCGATTATTTGCATATACAATCAAACCATTTTTATGAATTATAACACCGGTGTTGGTTTGATTAAGCATTTGAATATGCTGTTCACTTAATTCACGGTTAGTGCGGTTACGAATAATTTTGTCTGTAACATCGATACATGTAACAGTGAAGCCATCAAGGTGGTCCAAATTTTTATCAATTTGTGACAGATGCAAATCAAATATTTTACCTGTAGGAAGATGGCGTACTTCCTCAATTAGCGCAGGTTTTTCGGATTCAGGTTTATTATCAATGTAATTGGCAGTTTCCGGCAGTCCTTCAAAAAGCTCCTTTAGGTGTTGGGGTGGGAAAACTGTATTAGCGTCCCTTAATAAATCGGTAAAAGCTTTGTTAAAATGGAGGATGTTAAAATGGCTATCAACCAATACCACAGGCATTTTTATGAACTCAAGGCCCTGATACTTGTGCTGGTGGTTAACTGTTTGTATTGGCAGTGCCATATGTAATTCAAATTTCAATCATTCAAGCTGAAAAACAGTTTAAAAATAATGAAATTTGTGACAACACAAAAATTAGTAAATTATTCCTCGAAAACCAGTAGTGTAACTGTTTGCGCCGGTTGTTCCGTGAACGAAAGCAGGGTATCGATAAAAGCCGGCCCCATTTTGAGATACCAGGAGATGAAGTTTTCCGAACGCTCCTGCATACCACCCTCAGGTAATAATTTGGCTCGAATTGCTGTTATCTGGCCAATTTGGACTTCCATTTTAACCTTTTCTGCCTTTAATAATTTGGATTCGAGCTTAGCAATGGCATTTAAAACAGCTTGCTTTTCAGCCAAAACAGCCTTATCGAGCGTGGAATCTATACTTACAGCTTTTTTCAAAAGGCCCTCAAAAATTGCATCCATTTCCTTTTTTTCGGCTTCAATGGATAATTCTTGTCCCGAGTTATTTTTTACATAACCTGCAATTAAGGCTTGTTCATCTGCAAAAAAATCGATGGCGTCGAGTTGCAATTTTTGCAACTTTTTATTTGTTGCAGCATCAACCAAAACAAATGAATCGCGTTGCAATAACATCGGAAATTGGATATTAAAATGTGCGAATAGATTTTTTAACTGCAGCCAGTAGGCAATTTCTCCTGCGCCGCCAATAAATGCGATAGCAGGTAATATTTTTTGTTGAAATAAGGGGCGTAAAATTACGTTCGGACTAAAACGTTCAGGATACAGTTTCACTTCTTCACGCAATGCCGCTTCCGTAAAAACAATATCACTATTTACCACTTCATAAACCTGATTTGAGGCATTGTAAACAATACGCTCTCTGACATTATCACTTAAATAAAATAAATTGATATTTCTTGGTTTCGCCTGTGGCGGATAAGGTAAATTTTGTAAGGTTTCATTTACAATTTTTTCAGCAGTTTGGTGGATTAATTCTTCCAAAATAATTTCTGAACAAGCAGCTTTAAATGCAGTAGCAGCGCCATCTATAACCACTAATCCAAACCGTGCGAAAAGATTATGCAAAATTATACGCGTAGCATCTGCAAGCGTTTTATTGTTGAGATAAGCTTCTGTGAATATTTTTTTCAGTTCATCAACAAAAGGTCCGTTGCCAAAAGCAGCAAATAATTCATTAGTAACAGTTGATATGCCTGCTGTATTAAATTGCCCTGTAGCGCCTTTCTGACCATCGTTCCAGGTATAATTTTTTCCAAAAACTTTAACATGATTTATTTCCTCGAAATCATGATCCTCACTGCCCAACCAAAACATGGGAACAAATTTTTTATCAGGATATTTTTCTGATAAAGTAGAACACAATTTAATTACCGAAAGCGTTTTATATACAATATATAATGGTCCGCCAAAAATATTTAACTGATGAGCAGTAACAACACAAAATGTATTTTCATCTTGCAGTGCCAGAATATTGGCATTCACTAAATCGTTGTCTGTTAAACCTTGATACTGTTGATGTAATTCTGCAGTTAATAATTTTCTATCAATATTTTCAGCAGCTTTACCTGGAATAATAGCATCAAATTCGCTGATATCCTGCTTCCAGGTATAAAAAGGGGTTAATACATTTTCATTGTTGAGATAATCAGTAATTATTCTACTGAACTGTCCTGTTTGCGAAAACGAGATGGATTTCTTTTGCATGTTGATTGTGAACGCAATTATTATTACACCGGTTCACCAAAAAGGTCGAAATCTTCGGCGCGGGTAATTTTTACATTGGCAAAGTCGCCAATACGAAGATAATGTTTTGAAGCATCAATCAGCACTTCATTATCCACTTCAGGTGAGTCAAATTCGGTTCTACCGATAAAATTACCACCTTCCTTTGCATCAATCAGCACTTTAAAAATCTTGCCTATTTTCTCCTGATTTTTGTCGAAGGAAATTTGTTGCTGCACTTCCATTACGCGACTTGCACGTTGAGCCTTTTCTTCTGCACTTAAGGTATCTTCCAATAAATATCCACTGGTGCCTTCTTCATGCGAATAAGTAAACACACCTAAGCGTTCAAAGCGCATTTCTTCCACGAAGGCTATTAACTCTTCAATATCTTCCTCTGTTTCTCCCGGGAACCCAACTAACATTGTAGTGCGTAAACCAATTTCGGGAATTGATTTTCGAATATCTTGAATTAACGCTGTTGTTTCTTCTCTGGTAATTTGCCTGTTCATTGCCTTCAGCATATTATTGCTGGCATGTTGCAATGGCATATCCAGATATTTACAAACATGTTTACAATTTTTTATCGCCTCAATTATTTCCATAGGGAATTTTGAAGGATAAGCATAATGTAAACGTATCCATTCTATTCCTTCTACTTCATCTAAAGCAAATAATAAATCTGCTAAAGCACGTTTTTTATAAATATCTAAACCATAATATGTTAATTCCTGTGCAATCAGCATGATTTCTTTAACACCAATGGAAGCGAGAAATTTTGCTTCTTTAATAATATCTTCCATCGATTTTGAAATATGATTACCACGCATTAACGGAATGGCACAAAAAGAACAGGTGCGGTTGCAACCTTCCGATATTTTCAGGTAAGCATAATGTGAAGGCGTGCTGATGCTGCGTTCGCCAATTAATTCATGTTTATAATCAGCATTAAATTTTTGCAGCATTTTTGGTAAATCCAAAGTACCAAACCAGGCATCCACTTCCGGAATTTCGAGTTGCAGTTCATCCATATATCGATGACTCAAACAGCCGGTAACATATAATTTTTCTATTTCACCATTTGCCTTTGCATCAGCATAATTTAAAATGGTATTTATAGATTCTTCTTTTGCATTATCAATAAATCCGCAGGTATTTACAATAATAATATTACAATCATCCTTTTCACGCTGATGATGAGCTTCAACATCATTTGCACGCAATTGAGAAAGTAATACCTCGCTGTCTACGGTATTTTTACTGCAACCCAGTGTTACAATATTTACTTTATCTTTTTTTAAGGTTCTTGCTTTCAATTTTTAGAAATAGTAGCGCTAAATTAATTAAACAGTGCATTAACAAATTCCGATTTATTAAATACCTGGAGCTGGTGCATTTTTTCACCAACACCTATATATTTAACCGGAATTTTAAACTGGTCTGCAATTCCCAATACAACACCACCTTTAGCGGTGCCATCTAATTTGGTAAGTGCAATTGAAGTAACATCGGTTGCCGCAGTAAATTGTTTGGCCTGTTCAAATGCATTTTGGCCTGTTGACGCATCTAACACCAACAAAACATCATGCGGTGCATCAGGATATACTTTTTGAATTACCCGTTTAATTTTAGATAATTCGTTCATCAGATTTACTTTATTATGTAATCTACCGGCAGTGTCAATTAACACAACATCAGCATCATACGATTTGGCCGCATTAACAGTATCAAAAGCAACTGCTGCAGGGTCAGCACCCATTTGCTGTTTAATGATAGGCACATCTACCCTTTCCGACCAAATAGTAAGCTGGTCGACCGCGGCGGCACGAAACGTATCTGCTGCACCCAATAATACTTTTTTGCCTGCCTGTTTAAACTGATAAGCAAGTTTACCGATGGTTGTTGTTTTACCAACGCCATTCACGCCTACTATTAATACGATATAAGGTTTGGTGTTATTCGGCACTGAAAATTCGGTGTAATCGGGGGTATTGTTTTCAGATAATAATGCTACAATTTCTTCTTTCAGAATTGTATTTAATTCATCGGAACCAAAGTATTTATCTCTGGAAACACGTTTATTCAGGCGGTCGATTATTTTCACCGTTGTATCCACGCCAACATCCGATGAAATGAGGATATTTTCCAATTCATCGAGAAAATCATCGTCCACTCGGCTTTTTCCTGCAATTGCTTTCGTTATGCGGGAGAAAATACTTTGTTTAGTTTTTTCCAGACCTTTATTCAGGTCTTCTTTTTGTTCTTTCTTAAAGATGTCGAATAATCCCATATTGGGTTGCTTGCGTTAAAAAGTGTTCAAAGTTAAAGGTTTGCGTTGACACAGCGGTTATTTTGCCTTTGGTATCAGACACAAAAAAAGCCTCTACGTTGATAGAAGCTTTTCAAAGATTTTTTGGTTCAATTAGGCGTTACCTTTAAGTACGTCTTGCACTTTGTCTTTGTGTACAATACGTTCTTTGAAGATATAAGCACCGGTTTTAGGTGATTTTTCGGTAACAATTACTTTTACCATTTCTTTTCCACCACCGGCAACTTTTGCTTTATTACCACCCGATACACGGGCGTTTTTTGATATTTTTCCCATTGTTTATTGCTTAAGGGTTATTTAATTTCTTTGTGAACCGTTACTTTTTTCAAGTTCGGGTTGTATTTTTTCATTTCGATTCTATCCGGTGTATTACGACGGCTTTTGGTCGTGATATAGCGGCTAATGCCCGGAACATCCGTATTTTTTTGTTCGGTGCACTCCAGAATTACCTGGATCCGGTTGCCTTTACTCTTCTTTGCCATTGTTCAGCTATTTAAATTTTAATGGTTTTACCTGCTTGACGCAATTCTTTAAGGTATGCACTGATACCTTTTTTGTTGATAGTCTTCATGGTAGTAGTGGCTACCTTCAAAGTTACCCAACGGTCTTCCTCAGGAATATAAAAACGTTTTACCTGCAAATTCGGGTAAAACTTGCGGCGTGTCTTACGATTAGAGTGAGAAACGTTGTTTCCGCTAATCGTTTTTTTGCCGGTTAAATCACAAACTCTTGCCATGTTCTTTAAAATGAGAGTGCAAATATCGGATGTTTTACTGAAAAACCCAAAAAAATCGCCGATTTTACTGAATATTCGGTGTTTATAACCCCTGATAGCCATGCCGGAGGCCAAAATCCAGCCTCCAAAGCCTTGATAACTAACGTACTGTGAGGTTTTGCCCGGCGTTAATTTTTTCCACCAATTCGTCAAATTGCCCCGGTGCAATGTCGGTTAACACCACTTCAATCGGTTTTAAAGAACCCGTAATTACCGGCTGGAGGCAATACGATAACTGTCCTGCATCCATGCGAATTACAAAAAGGGTGCATTCCAGGTTTTTATCAACGCCGTATATCTTTCCGCTACCCTGTTGTAGAACTAACCCCGGAATAACAATCCGGGCATCATTAACAATTAGTGATAATTGAGTTTCACCACCTTTAGGTAAATTAACCAAAACATTTGTATTTGGAACGCCGTTATTGATATATCTGTCGCAATTTACATAGCCCAGTCCCGCAGTTGTCATAACCTTATTTTCATATACCTGTAAACCGGTGGCAGTGGTTGTTAATTCTACAATTGTATTTCTGATTTGAACAATTGAATCACCGGGTGTATAAACACCCTGATACATTTCATCGGTGATATCCACCTTGTTTTTTCTTTTAAATTTTTTATCGCTTTTTGTATCCCCAACCAATGCCATATCCGTGGCATCAAAAGCAATAGGTAATACAACTTCAGAAGGTGATGCTTTACCATTCCTAATCGCAGGATTCCAATTTGGCATTTCAGCAACTGCTTTCAAAGCAATTGAATCATATGCAGGATGCAGACTTTTCTGAATTGCGGCATTGGTAACTTTTCCATTTGTATCAATCAAACAAGATATCATAACCGTACCAGTCAACGTCGGGTTTTTGGTTAAATCAGGATATTGCATTTTCGAATTTAGATAATTATAATACGCAATATTTCCGCCCTCAAACATTGAAGTTTGTTCATCCACTTG
Organism: Bacteroidota bacterium; assembly: GCA_016706255.1. Classification (NCBI taxonomy): domain Bacteria; kingdom Pseudomonadati; phylum Bacteroidota; species Bacteroidota bacterium. The sequence continues at coordinate 910,507 of JADJJZ010000029.1, forward strand.
TACATCGGAAATGGTGGTATTATTATCTGCATACCACACCGAATTACTATCTGTTTCTTTCAAATAAAAAATGCCCATTCCTTCTTTAGCCTCAACAAATTTTATTCCGACAGTTTTACCCGGCATTAATTCCAGTTCTTTATCACCTGCGTATGCCTCCAAATATACCATACCACCTGATTCCAAAATACCTGAATCGGCAAGGGTATGTAATTTCGCCATTAGGATATCTGCCATTGAATAATACTCCGTAACTGCAAAAGTTAATTCACCATTATATACATCAGTCCCATTTGTGGTAAAAGCATTTTCAGGAATATTAATTTCAGTTCCCTGCAGGCATTTTATTTTTTTCGTTGAATTACTGTTCACCGAATACTTTTGTGGTTTCGGTGCATTTTCGTTTAGTATTTCCCACAATGTTAATGGTGGTTGAATATCTGCTGGTGGGTTACAAGGGGGTGGGCACTCGGGAACTGGCATTATACTTACATATTCCTCATCATCAAATTGTTCTACAGGAATGATTTCCAATGTAGAATTTCTTTGTAATTTGGTTGTATCTGTTGCAGATGAAACCGTTGTGCTTATTGGGATAGCAGCGGTAACGGATGGTGATTCATCGGGTTCATTGTTGCTGCAGGCGGCCATACAAAGCGTAAGCGCTGCAAAAAAATACGTTGGTAGTAACTTTTGCATAAGGAGTAATTTAGGATATAGATGCAGCGCCTGGGGTTATTCCATAAAAAAAACGCTACATCCCTAAAACGAAATGTAGCGTCTGAATAGTATAATGTGATTTTTTACTTTATTATTTCAAAGTTTTCCTGCACTGTGGTTAAACTTTCTGCTGTAAATTTAATGATGTATTTTCCGGGTAAGAGATAATACATTTTATTGTCGGCAGCTTTAATATTCGCAACTTCACGATAACCATCTACCGGTAAGCCGTTTAAATATTCTTCATAAGCTGCTTTATATTTCGGATCAAAGGTTAAGGCATATGATAAATAATTTAATCCGGCTTCACTGTTATCCGTAAACTCATTAATAACAGTTCCGTCTATTGTTGCAATCGTAATTGTTGTGGTACCTGCATTTTTTACATAATACGGAAACTGAAAAACCGGCTCATAAGGTTTATCGAATACATTAAATTGTTTGCCGGCATTTTCATCATACATAAATTGTTCAGGTTTAAATACATGAATTTCTTTATTGCTGATAAAATCCAATGCCTGAACTTCATCTAATTTTACTTTGTATAAACTTCTGCCATGTGTGGCAATTACCATTTCATTATCGCGTTCCTGAATAGCAATATCATGTACTGCTACACGAGGTAAATTTCCTGAAAACGTCATAAAATTTTTACCCCCATTAATTGAAACATATAATCCGTTATCTGTTCCAACATAAATTACATTCGGATTTTTAGGATCTTCTTTCACAACATTAATTGGTTCAGATGGAAGGTCCTTTCCTATTTCAGCCCATGTTGCACCGTAATCGGTACTCACATATAAATATGGTAAAAAATTATCATAACGATACCCGTTTAATGATACATAAACAGTTCCTTCATTGTGGTAACTGGCGGTAACTCTGCTCACCCACAAACCATCAGGCACTGCATTAAATACCGGTGGCGGTGTTTTACTTTTTACAGGTGGTAATTCTTTTTTAATAAATACATTTATTTTGGTCCATGAGTATCCACCATCTTTACTTACCCAAACGTTACCATCATCTGTACCGCAATATAATAATCCAAAACGTTTTGGTGATTCCGCAATTGTAGTTATTGTACCGTATGGTACATCACCTGTTTTTTTACCATTGGTTAAATCGCCACTTAACGTTTCCATATTTTCACCATTCATCATTGAACGATGAAATTTATTACTTCCGTAATATAAAATATCCTGATTGTGGCGACTTAATAATATTGGTGTTTGCCAATTATAACGCAACGGTAATTCACCAAATTTATGTGTCGGGCGAATACCAAGTTCTTCTTGCCCGGTATTTTTATTTACTCTTGCATAATAACCAAACTGATATCCGGTATACACGGTTGTATTATCACGCTTATCTACCTGCACCTGCATTCCATCACCACCATAAATAGCCTGGTAAGGATATTTACCGCTTGCTAACCAATAATTACTGCTCTCATAATCGGAAGGCCCGAACCATACACCATTATCCTGTAAACCACCGTATACATTATATGGTGTTGCATTATCAACGGTAACTGAATAAAACTGACCAACAGCAGGGTTATTAGCTAAAAACCAGTTCGTACCATTATCGTAAGTGATATTTACGCCGCCATCATTTCCAACAATAAGATGTTTATCGTTTGCAGGATCAAAATATGCTGCATGATGGTCAGGATGTACATTTGCACCATCAATATTTTTAAACGTTTTACCGCCATCTTCACTCAACAAAGCATTAAATGCTGATACGAGTATTTTATTATCGTTTTTGGGACTTACTTTAATTGTTGCGAAATAATATCCATAAGTAAAAAAGGCGCCGTCCAGGTAACCTTCATGTGTTTTATACCAACTTGTTCCACCATCATCACTGCGGTAAACTTCACAACCTTTTATTGGCAAATTAAATATATAACCACCATCATTTAAATAATCGGTTAATACAGTTGGCGCATATTCAAACGAAGCTACTTTAGCTTTAATAGAAGCGGAAGTATATTCTTCAGGGAATTTATTATCTTTTAAAAATTGAGTAAGTCTGGCATCATCTAAAGTGGCAAATTTTGCAACTGTAATAATTTTCAAACTATCGAGATTAAAATCAGAAGTATCCAGTTCACGTTCACGCAAAGCAGGGTCCTGTTCTTTCGGATTTTGATTATCTACAACAGCATATACAATATTATTGTGTGCAGGTGCAACTGTAATACCAATTCTACCTAAATTACCTGAAGGGAATCCTGAATTTCCGGTAGATAATAATTGCCAGGTTTCTCCGGCATCTACCGATTTATAAATATCAGATGTACTACCGCCTTCTACAAAATTCCATGCACGGCGTTCGCGATGCCATGTTGTTGCATATAAAAAATCAGGCACATTCGGATCCATAATTAAATCTGCAGCGCCGGTATTATCATCAATAAATAATGTTTGTTTCCATGTTTTTCCGCCATCAATGGTTTTATAAATACCACGTTCTGCATTTGGTGAATATAAATGACCGAGCACCGCAACAAAAACGTTTTCCGGATTTCTTGGATTTATAACAATTCGTCCGATATGTTGTGATTCAGGTAAACCACAATATATCCATGTTTTACCACCGTCTTCCGATTTATATACGCCAATGCCGGCATAACTCGAACGGGAACTGTTTACCTCACCTGTTCCAACCCAAATAATATTATTCGTCCAGTCAACTGCAATGTCACCAATCGTAATTACATCTTCATTATCAAAAATGGGTCTAAACGACTGTCCGTTGTTATCTGTATACCAAAGTCCGCCACTGGCATATGCTACATAAAATTTTGTTGCATCCTTGGGATTCACTTCTAAGTCTGTCACACGACCGCTCATAATGGTAGGTCCTATATTGGTGAAACTCAGGTTTTTAACCAAAGAAGCCGATTCTAAAGCTTTGCGTTTTTGTATGCCCTGAACGCGTTCATTTATAGGTTCGGGTTTGGCCAATGCCGTATCCACAGGAACCGTTTCCGTCTGGCTAAAGGCTGTAAACGCCCATAAAACGGCACTTAATAACAAGAAATTCTTTTTCATATGATCTGGTTTGCACTAAATAAAACATAAAAATAGGGATGAACGGACTGAAATGAAATGCGAAGTCACAAAATTTTAATGAATAATACAAAATTTACGTGAATTTAACATGTCACAAATTGCGGTTTTTTTTGCAATTTATTTGGATGATAAAAATAAATCTCCGTAACTTAAACCACGCTTTAACCCCGAATACTATGCATAAAATATCTTTCATACTAACTGTAATCACCTTAAGCAGTTGTCATTTTTTTAAAGTGGAAGACCAGGATATGCGCAGCAGTGTGGTGCTGGATGAAAACAGAATTGTTCAAACTGATGGCAATTCGGGGAAGTTATTTGATGTATTAACAGCAAAATCGACGGGGTTGGAATTTATGAATACCATACCTGATAATTACGAAGATAATTACTGGCGTTATGTTTTTGTTTACAATGGTGGCAGTGTAAATATTGCCGATTTTAACAATGATGGATTGCCCGATATTTTTTTTACCGGCGTTCATGTGCCGCATCGTTTATTTTTAAATAAAGGAAATTTAAAATTTGAAGATGTTACAGAAAAAAGCGGCATTACCAAAGCGGAATTTGAATGGACTTCCGGTTCTACCGTTGCTGACGTGAATGGTGACGGTTTTATTGATATTTATATTTGTAATACCAGAAGAGAAGACCCGGAACAACGCAGAAATAAACTATATATTAATAATGGAAATCTCACCTTTACGGAAGCCGGAAAACAATATGGTTTAGATGATGCCACTACCTGCTCCACAGCAAACTTTTTTGATTATGACAATGATGGCGATCTGGATATGTATCTGGTTACCCATCCCATGGATTTTATTAATAAGTTTAAAACAATTTATTTCCAGAAAATTGAAACGCATCAAAATCTCAGCAATAAATTATTTAGGAATAATGGTGATAATACGTTTACAGATGTACATATTGAAGCAGGAATAAACAATCATGGATTTGGTTTGGGATGTTCGGTTGGTGATATTAATAATGATGGGTTTCAGGATATTTATGTAGCGAACGATTTCGGGATGTACGATTTTTTATATCTCAACAACGGTGATGGCACATTTAAAGATGTTTCACTTACAGCAATTAAACGTCATGATGTAAGTTCTATGGGTGTAGATATTGCTGATATGAATAACGACGGCTATCTCGATATATATAATGCAGATATTGAAATGGAAGAAAATTATACCTATAAAACATTTCAGGTATCAAGTCAAATTGAGGTTGTTCGTGCGCTGGTAAATGCCGGTTATGGTTATCAGAAACACGGTAATTCACTGAAATTAAATAATGGTAATGGTACTTTCTCCGAACTGGCACGCACGGCAGGTGTAGGTGTTACCGATTGGGCATGGAGTCCATTCTTTACCGATTTTGATAACGACGGATTAAAAGATTTATTTGTTTCGACAGGTTATTTGCAGGATTTTGCGATTGACGAAACTGAAACATATAGCAAATTAAGAAGAGCATGCAGAATAGACGATAGCACAGTTTATTATGAATTAATTAATGCTCTTCCACGAAATGTGCTCAATCATCCGAATTTTATTTATAAAAATAATGGTGATTTAACCTTTACCGACGAAAGGGATAATTGGGGTATTTACGTACCTTCAGTATCTTACGGTGCAGCATCTGCCGATTTTGATTTGGATGGCGATATGGATGTGGTTTGCTCCAATGCAAATGACAATCCATTTTTATATCGCAACAACAGTGAAAAAGTATCAAATAACAATTACCTCCGCATTAATTTAATTGGGTATGCGAAAAATTTAAATGGTATTGGTGCCAAGGTGAAAATATATTGTGGTGACAGCATGCAATATGTACAGCAAACAAATACCCGCGGTTATATTTCAACCGGCGAACATATTATACATTTTGGTATTGGTAAAAATGCGCAGGTAGACAGAATTGAAGTGGAATGGCCGGATAGGAAACAACATGTGTTACAAAATATTACAGCAAATCAGGTAATTACTATTGATCACAAAAATGCTTTACCTAATCAAATACCTGTTGGTAAACCATTACCAGTATTATTTACCGATATTACAAATTCCTCCGGTTTAAATTACACCCATATTGAAAACGATTACGATGATTTTTTGAGAGAATTTTTATTGCCGCATAAAATGAGTATTTCAGGCCCCTGTATTGCAGTTGGAGATATAGATGGCAATAAACTGGATGATGTTTTTTATGGCGGTAGTGTTGGAAATCCGGGTAAACTATTTTTACAGGATAAGCCACAACATTTTGTTTTATCCGGAAATCAATTGCCCATCCAAAAACAAATTCAGGATGATGGCGGGGCATTATTTTTTGATGCAGACAATGATGGTGACAATGATTTGTATTTAAGTTCAGGTGGTAATGAATCTCAGGCAAACAGTTCCGCTTATCAGGATAAATTATTTATAAATAATGGCAGTGGTATATTTGCAGAAACGCAAAATCGTTTACCTAAAATAAACATCCCTAAATCATGTATTCAGGCCTGCGATTATGATCAGGATGGTGATTTAGATTTATTTGTTGGCGGAAGGCAATTTCCCGGCGCGTATTTACATCCGGTTTCAAGTTTTATTTTACAAAATAACAAAGGCATTTTTACTGATGTATCCAACTCGATTGCTCCTGATTTAAAAGATATCGGAATGGTAACTGCTGCCTTATGGACCGATTTTGATAATGATCATTTAATGGATTTAATTATTTGTGGGGACTGGATGCCGGTGACCATTTTAAAAAATACCGGTACTAATTTCGAAAATATTAAAAATGAACAATCGCTTAAACAAACAGATGGCTGGTGGCAAAGTATAAATGGTGGCGATTTTGATAATGATGGTGATACCGATTATCTGCTTGGCAATTTCGGAACTAACCGAAGATATATCAATACTCAATCAGAAAAAAACGGCCAAAACTTACCAATGGAAGCCTTTTTATACGATTTTGATCAAAGTGGAAATCAGGATTTAGTGTTGGCTTATTATCAGCACGATAATTTATATCCTGTGCAATTGCGGGAAAGGTTGTTGGAACAAATTCCGGGATACCGAAAAAAAATGCCTTCGTGGGACTGGTATGGAAAAGCAACAATTACTGATATTTTTGGTGAGGCATTGGAGCAGGCAATTCACAAATACGCCTACGAATTCAGAAGTTGTATTTTACAGAATAATGGCAAAGGAAAATTTGAATTATTACCATTGCCAACAGAAGCGCAAATGTCGGTTTTAATGGGAAGTGTTATTGCTGACTTTAATAGCGATGGTAATCTTGATATTTTATGTCATGGCAATTATTATCAAACTGATATTATCATGATGCGACATGATGCAGGAACCGGTTTATTGCTAACCGGAAATGGAGATAACACATTTAAGGCAGTTAGAAGTATCAATAGCGGGTATTGGAGCGATGGTGATGCCAGAAGTATGGCACTGATTAATTGTGGTTCAGTGCCTTCGATTATTGCAGGTGGTATTAACAGCGGTAAATCGCATGTGTACACATGGAATAATGCAAAATGTATTGTGCCTGGAAATGATGTTGTGTATTACGAGGTAAATTATAAAAATGGAAAACAGTACAAAAAAGAATCGTATACCGGAAGTGGTTATTACTCGGAATCATCCCGCGTTGTAATCATCACTCCTGATATACGATCCATTACTTTTTACACCAATAAAGGTGAAAAGCAGGAAATACTTAATTCGCTCTTTCCACTATAAAAAACGGATTCAGCAAACTTTCCTTATTGTATTTAAGGTCGCCATCCTGACCATAAACTTTAACTCTTGCACCTGCTTCTAAAACCAAAGCATGTCCGGCAGCAGTATCCCATTCCATGGTTGGGCCTAAACGCGGGTAAACATCAGCTTTTCCTTCTGCAACCAAACAAAACTTAAGTGAACTACCTGCAGGGACAAAATTAACTGTGGCATATTTACCTTCCATATCTTTTAAATATGCATCAAATTCCGGTGATGGATGTGAACGTGAACCAATAAGCGCAATTTCATCTTGCTTTGCTTCATTCACATATAATTTTGTTTCTACGCCATGTTCATCAATTTTATAGGCACCTTTATTTTCAACTGCATAATACATTTGATTTTTTGCCGGAATGCCAACAACACCTAATACCGGTTTGCCATTGCGAATTAAAGCGATGTTAACTGTAAATTCTCCGTTTTTTTTGATGAATTCTTTAGTGCCATCCAGCGGATCCACTAACCAGAAATAATTCCAGTCTTTGCGGTCTGCATATTCTATCATTTTATTTTCTTCACTGATAATCGGAATTTCAGGGTAGGTATTTTTTAAAGCAGCAACAATTACTGCATTACCTGCTTTATCTGCTTTTGTTAATGGTGAATTATCACTTTTATCTGTTACTGCAAAATCATCAGTATCATAAATTTTCATAATTTCTTTTCCTGCCTCTTCAGCAATGGCAATAATTTTTTTAACGTCAATCTGTTCTAACATTTCCTGTTGTTTTAATAGTTGAATGCATTGTGATAATGCAGTTTCCCAATGTGGGATTGAAATATTTAATGTTTGTATGGTTTTATTACAATTTAAAACTGAGTATTTTGGTCGCTGCGCGGGCGTAGGATACTGGCTGGTAGCGATAGGATTAACCTTACAAGGCAAACCATATAATTCCATTATTTTAGTAGCAAAACCGCACCAAGAAGTTACACCTGCGTTCGAAAAATGATAAATACCATATTCAACCTGCTCCAGTCTGCCAATAAATTCAAAAATTACCATAGCCAGATCAGCTGCATAAGTAGGACAACCCACCTGATCATCTACAACACCCAACTCCGGTTTTTCTTTGCCGAGGCGAATCATGGTTTTAACAAAATTGTTTCCAAAAAAACTATATACCCAACTGGTTCTGATTAAAATAGTTTTTTTGTTCAGCGACAAAGCCCTGTATTCACCTTCTGCTTTTGTTTGTCCGTAAACAGATATCGGTGCCACCGGAGCATCAATTTCAATTGGTGCTGTTGCACTGCCATCAAAAACAAAATCGGTGGAGATATGGAATAATACCGCATCATTTTTCTGACAAGCATTAGCGAGATATTCCACACCGGTTACATTTATTTTCTGTGCCATGGTGGCGTCGCTTTCTGCCTTGTCAACAGCTGTATAAGCAGCACAATTAATGCAGATATCAAATTTATATTTTGCAAAAAACTGTTGAACCGCATTATTATCAGTAATATCCAATTCATCAACATCTACAAAAACATATTCCGGTCCCGGAAATTGTTTACTTAAAACCCTGATTTCATTTCCTAACTGCCCTTTCGATCCTGTAACAAGTATTCTCATCGTATTATTTTTCTAACGCTATAAAATTATTTTTCGCCTCAGCAAAATTTGGCAAATGATTGTCTTTTTCACTCACCAAAATAGCATCTGCCCCCAACATCCAATCAATATTTAAAGCAGGATCATCGAAACGAATGCCTGCATCATGTTCTTTGCTGTAATAATTGTCGCATTTATAAAAAAACTCTGCTGTTTCACTTAATACCACAAACCCATGCGCAAAACCTCTCGGAATATATAATTGTTTTTTATTTTCAGCAGATAAAACAACACTGAAATGTTGACCGTAGGTTGGTGAATATTGGCGAATATCAACAGCCACATCTAACACTTCGCCGCTGATTACACGAACCAGTTTCGCTTGCGCAAAAGGAGCTAGTTGATAATGCAAACCTCTCAAAACACCATAAGTTGATTTACTTTGGTTATCCTGAACAAAGTTGGTATTTATATTTTTTTCTGCGAAGGTATTTGCATTAAATGATTCGAAAAAATACCCACGCGCATCTTCAAATATTTTAGGTTCAAATACAAATAATCCTGCTATGGGTGTATCAATAAATGGCATATTGTTGTTTAGTTTGGGTTTATAACAAATTGTTTTTAAGTGTATTACCTTTTAATAAATTTTGAATGTAAGCATCATTTAAAGCATCTTTTATCATGGGCAGTTGTGCTTCATTATGCAAATCTGTTCCCAGATAATCAATCATATTATTAACTGCCAGTTTACGGGCAATTTTTTTTGGCATTTCGCCATATTGACCTAAAAATGAACGAATATTCACCTGCAACAACACATCTGCATCTTTTAATTGCTGATAATAATCAAGTTTCCCTTGATCAAACATATAAACGTAACGTTCAACATGGGCTAAAATGGGTTTGTATTTACGTGTGGTTAGTTCAAAAATAACAGCATCCAGTAAAGTCTCTTTCATACCCATACTCACTTCTATAAGAATATGATTTTCGCCGAAGGTTAATAAATGTTCATCGTTTTTTATTTTGTTCAAAAAAGATGCGTCGATATAATATTCACCTGCAGCAATAATATTAGTGTTTAACGTTGCATTTAATTGTGCGGTTAGTTGTTCAATTGTTGCTTCTTTATTTTCATAAACATCAGGCATGATATGCGGTGTGGTGATAAATTTACTAAAGCCTAATGCCTTTAAACCGGCCAACATATTTTTAGTGCTTTCAGTATCTTTTGCGCCATCGTCGATACCGGGAACAAAATGCGAATGCATATCGGTTTGTAATACCGAAAAATCCAGCAGTTCCGGTTTTGAAAATAATTTACTGAACAACGACAACCACATGATTACCGTGCTGCGTATTGATTATCGTAATATTTTTTATAATCGCCGCTGGTTACATTATTTAACCATGCCTCATTGGCGAGATACCAATCCACTGTTTTAGAAATGCCTTCTTCAAATTGTAAAGATGGCTCCCAGCCTAATTCTTTATTTAATTTACCTGCATCAATAGCATATCTTAAATCGTGTCCAGCGCGGTCTGTTACGTAAGTAATTAATTTAGCAGAAGTTCCCGGCTCACGACCGAGTTTTTCATCCATTACTTTACATAACACGTGAATTAAATCAATATTTTTCCACTCATTAAATCCGCCAATATTATAAGTAGCACCAATTGCGCCTTTGTGTAAAATGGTATCAATTGCACGAGCATGATCCTCTACCCAAAGCCAGTCACGCACATTTTCTCCTTTACCGTAAACAGGAATGGGTTTGTTGTTTTTAATATTATTTATTGCAAGCGGAATTAATTTTTCCGGAAACTGATAAGAACCGTAATTATTACTGCAATTGGATATTACCACAGGTAATTTATAGGTATCGTGATAAGCGCGAACAAAATGGTCGCTGCTGGCTTTACTTGCGGAGTAAGGACTGTGCGGGTCATACGAAGTAGATTCGGTAAAAAATCCGGTTTCGCCAAGGCTGCCATAAACCTCATCGGTAGACACGTGATAAAATAATTTACCTTCCATGTTATCTTTCCAGATATGGCGTGCAGCATTTAATAAATTGCAAGTACCCACCACATTAGTCATAACAAACGCAATCGGATTGGCAATACTTCTGTCAACATGACTTTCAGCAGCAAGGTGAATTACTTTTTCAAACTGATATTGTTCAAAAATGGATATCATAGCATTACCATCTACAATATCAGCTTTCACAAATTCATAATTGGAAGCATTTTCCACATCCGTCAAATTATTTAAATTTCCGGCATAGGTTAAATTATCCATGTTTACGATATGGTAATCAGGATATTTATTTACAAATAACCGCACAACATGCGAGCCAATAAATCCGGCGCCTCCGGTAATCAGAATATTTTTTTTCATAGTTATAAACTCCAGTAATTTAATCGGGAAATTCTTTTTCTGAACACCCCTTTTATATCAATAAATAAACAATGTTCGTTGGCAATGGAACAAAAATAATCTTCATCCAGATGCATGTATTCCTTGTGAGGAACAGCTAAAATAATGGCATCATAATGTGTTCCGTTAACTGTTGTTAATTCAAAACCGTATTCTTTAAAAGTTTCTTTATTATCAGCTTTGGGGTCGGTTACATCTACATGTAAACCAAACGATTTTAATTCATGCACCAAATCTGCAACTTTCGAATTTCTGATATCGTTTACATTTTCCTTAAATGTTAATCCCATTACCAGGATTTTAGAAGTAGATAAATTTTTTCCAGCGGCAATTAACTTTTGCATACATCTGCGTGCAATATAAAATGCCATATTATCATTTACCTTCCTCCCACTTAAAATCACATAAGGTTCATAACCCAGCTCCATCGATTTATACGTGAGATAATACGGGTCTACACCTATACAATGCCCACCAACCAATCCGGGATAATATTTATGAAAATTCCATTTTGTTCCTGCTGCTTCTATCACTTCATAGGTATTTACCTGCATTTTATCCAGAATCAGCGACAACTCGTTCATCAACGCAATATTGAGATCACGTTGGGTGTTTTCTAAAATTTTCGCTGCCTCTGCCACTTTAATGGATGATGCACGGTATACACCCGGTTGCACAATAGAGGCATAAATTGCCGAAATTTGATTTAACGATTCATCATCTGAGCCGGAAACAATTTTAACGACATTGCGCAAGGTATATTGTGTATCGCCCGGATTTATGCGTTCGGGCGAATAACCCAATTTAAAATCAATATTTAATTTTAATCCTGAAACCGATTCTAAAATTGGCAAACAAATTTCTTCTGTACATCCCGGAAAAACAGTTGATTCATACACAACATAATCGCCAGGTTTTAAAATTTTGGCAACTAGTGCTGTAGCAGATTCCAAATGACTTAAATCCGGAACTTTATGTTCATCAACAGGTGTTGGCACAGCAATTATATGAAAACTGCAATTGGTTAAATCAGCAGGATTCGATGTAAATAAAACATTCGTATTTTGAAATGCACTGCGGTCTACTTCACCATCGGGGTCAGTAAAATTTTGCAAACTTTTAACACGTTCCGCTTTAATATCAAAACCAACAACCGAAAAATTTCTGCCGAATTCAAGTGCAATAGGTAAACCCACATAACCTAAACCGATTACGGAAATTTTAGTGGTTTTCTGACTCAGCAATTGGAACATCTGTAAATTATTTTATGTTTTAAGCCGGAATGGCAACATAAGATTTAATTGCTTCACAAATAAATTGAATTTGTTCAGCATCCAGTTCAGTATGCATTGGCAACGATAATACTTCGTGCGAAATTTGTTCGCTCACCGGAAAATCACCTGTCTGATATCCATAACTGCGATAAGCATCACTCATGTGTAATGGAACAGGATAATAAATCATTGCCGGAATGCCTAAAGTTTGCAAATGGTCTTTTAATCCGTCGCGATTTGATTTTACACGAATTGTATACTGATGAAAAACATGTGTTGAATTTGCTGCACGTTCCGGAATCTGAATGCCGGGAATATCTTTTAATAAATCATCATATTGCGCCGCAGCGGCTTGACGTTTCTGATTATAAGTATCGAGATGCGGCAACTTTGCATTTAAAATTGCAGCCTGCATACTGTCTAAACGAGAATTTACACCAATAGAATCATAATAATATTTTTTTGCAGAACCATGGTCGCAAATAATTTTAATTTTATTAGCGATATCATCATCATTGGTAAATAATGCGCCACCATCACCATAAGCACCTAAATTTTTTGTCGGATAAAATGATGTAGTGCCGATATGTCCTATTGAGCCTGTTTTTTGTGTCTTGCCATTACTAAATGTATAATCACAACCTATAGCCTGCGCATTATCTTCAATTACAATTAAATTATGTTTTGCTGCAATGGCCATTATTTTTTCCATATCCGCACTTTGACCGAATAAATGCACGGGAATAATCACTTTAGTTTTAGATGTAATTTTCGATTCAATTGCATTTACATCAATATTAAATGTATTCGGGTCAACGTCAACAAAAACAGGTTTTAATTTTAATAAGGCTACAACTTCAACGGTTGCTACAAAGGTGAACGGAATGGTAATTACCTCATCCCCTTCATTTAAATTTAATGCCATCAGGGCAATTTGTAATGCATCGGTGCCATTTGCACAAGGCATCATATGTTTTACCTGAAGGTAATTGCCGAGCGCCGCAGCAAAATTTTTGGTTGCGGTGCCATTGATAAATTGAGTGGTATCGATTACCTGCTGGATTCCGTTATCTACATCCTGTTTAATTTGTTGATACTGTGTGCTCAGGTCAACCATCTGTATTTTTCTCATTCCTTTGTCAAATTTCAGGTTGCAAAGATATTTAAACCACAGTGAAGGTGTTTACAAATTCGTCATTCTTTGTAAATTTGCCCGTTTTCTTATGAGAAACTTCCTGTTTGTTATTCTTTTTTGCGCCTCCTTCGGGAGTTTAAACGCCCAGCTTAACCTGAACGACAGCTCTGTTGCAGCCAGTATTATTCAGGTAGACCTCGGTGTTGGTATGCCTGTAGGCGACCTTTCCGACCGTTTTGGCCTGCATGCTATTGTTGGTGGCGGATATCAGTATAAAACCGCCGGAAACTGGCTGTACGGCATCAACGGCGCCTTTATGTATGGCAGCGATGTTAAGGAAGACACGATTTTAAACAATTTGCGCAACGAAGCCGGTTATATCATTGGCATCGATGGATTACAATATGACCCTATTTTATGGGAAAGTGGCGTGAATTTTAAGTTTGAGGTGGGTAAAATCACCAATATCTGGTCTATTAACCCCAATTCAGGCCTCGCTTTTATGGGTGGTGTCGGATTTATGCAACATCGCATCTGGATTTATATCGACGAAGCCGCCGTTCCCCAGCTTACACCGGAATATCGCAAAGGTTATGACCGTATGTCGAACGGACTCATGTTAAGCCAATATGTAGGTTATTATATGTTCAGCAACAAATATTTTGTGAATTTCAGAGGTGGAATTGAAGTTTTAGAAGCTTTTACCCAAAACCGCCGCACCATTAATTACGATACCGGACTAACAGATGATGCAGCCCGGTTCGATATGATGCTCAACCTGAAACTCACCTGGAACCTCCCAGTATTTAAACAACCCCGAAGTAAATTTTATACGTATTAATTATGAAGATTGTAGCTATTGTTTTTGTTGTGGGCTTGGCCGGACTTGTTTCGCTATTACTCTTTCAGGTATTGTATTATAATATTATAACCACACTTTACCATTTAGGAATCAAACTCGCAGCTCCGTTTAATCCGAAAGCAAAGTTGTGGGTGAATGGCCGAAAAAACTTATTTACCAATCTTTCAAACCAACTTCCTGCAAAAACAGGAAAAACAGTTTGGTTTCATTGCGCTTCATTAGGCGAATTTGAACAAGGAAGACCTGTTATAGAACAACTCAAAAAAGAACATCCCGAACATACCATCGTATTAAGTTTTTATTCTCCATCCGGGTATGAAGTCCGCAAAAATTATCCATTTGCTGATGTGGTTACCTATTTGCCCGCCGACAATGCCGCAAACGCCGCAAAATTTATCGAAACCATAAAACCCGATTTAGCTGTTTTTGTAAAATATGAATTTTGGTATCATTATCTCAATACTTTAAATAAAAAACAGATTCCGGTAATTTTAATATCTGCCATTTTTAGAAAAAAACAATTGTTTTTCCGTTGGTTCGGACGTTTACACAAATCGATGCTGAAAAAATTTACTTACCTATTTGTGCAAAATGAAAGTTCGCTGCAGTTGTTGAATAAAATTAAAATCACCAATGCACAAATCGGATTTGATACCCGTTATGACCGCGTTTTTGCTGTTGCTAAAGAAGCAAAACAATATCCCGAAATTGCCACCTTTACTGCAAATCATAATGTAATTATAGCAGGCAGTACCTGGCCGCGCGATGAAAAAATATTAGCACGCGCTTTTTATCATTCGCTGGTGTATAACAATTTCAAAATTGTTGTTGTTCCGCATAATATTGATAAAAGGAGCATGCGTAAAACAATAAAACGTTTTAAAAAATATGCGCTTATTTATTCCGAATTAAATAAAGCAACCGAAGCCGATTTAATTGGTAAACGAGTGCTTATCATCGACAGCATCGGTATGTTAAATGCATTATATCAATATGCAGATGTAAATTATATTGGTGGTGGATTTAATAAAGGAATTCACAACACATTAGAAGCTGCCGTTTATGGCAAACCACTGATTATAGGCCCTAACTACAAAAAATTTGATGAAGCAGTTGGCTTGGTTAACACCAATGCTGCATTGGTAATCAGGAGCGACGACGATTTATTAAACAGAATAAATCTGATGAATCAATTTAAGTTTATTTATACCGGAGCAGGAAGTGATGCAGAAAAATTTATCCAATCACATCTTGGCGGAACCGAAACAGTTGTGCGCTATATCAATACAATTGTATAAATACCTTATACAAATTTTTGGTGTATCACTTCTGTAAATCGTTCAATTGCTTCTTCATCTGTCCACTGATATTTTGGAATAAGTGTTGATTGTAAGTAACGATTAAATTCTGCAACATCCTGCATATTATTTATCGACTTAATTGCATGCTCGTACCCTTCTTTATCACCTTTAAACATTTTACTTACAAAATAAAGTTTTTCGTTTAAATCAATTATCGATTTCAGGTCTTTACCTTTCGATGAAGTGAGTTTATCGGCAAGTGTTTTTTTATCTCTGTTTAATTTATTGCTTAAACCTGAACCCGCTTCTTCATCCTCATCATCACTCACCCGAACAAATGGTTTTTTCTCGTTACCGGAAGCAGGTGGCTGAACAGTTTGTTTTTGTTCAACAACAGGTTCCTCTTTTTTAATTATTGGCTTTTCTTCCACTTTAACTATCGGTGGCACTACTATTTCTTCAACAGGCGGAATTTCTTTTTTTACAACCGGAGGTTCAATAACCTCAGGTGTAATTTTTATTTGTTCTATTATTTCCGGAATATGTTTTTCAATCGGTTTAATTTCCGGCATCGGCTTTTCAACAGGTGGAATTATATGTTCAACCGGTTTTTCGGTTTTTTCTATAATTGGCTCCGGCATTTCAGTTTTTACCACAGGTATTTTCACCGGCTCGGGCATTTTTTGATTACTTACACCATGCACTTTATCATATAACTGTTGTGTATACTTTTTCAGTAATTCCATCTCAACCTTATCAATTTCACCATCATTTTTTACCGATGTGAATAATAAATTCAGCTTATCCAGCAGAATTTCAATCTCAGTTATTTTAGTATCCATTTCAAATATGTAGTTTTGACCAATTAGTAAAACGTAATTTCGTGCCGAAAATATTTTAAGTACAAATGTATGTTTATTGAACCGCATCTAAAAGGAGAACGCCGTGGATGGATTGAAGTAATCTGCGGTTCCATGTTTTCAGGAAAAACCGAGGAGTTAATCCGGCGGCTCAAACGCGCACGTATTGCCAATTTAAAAGTCGAAATCTTTAAACCCGCTGTTGACACCCGTTACGACGCACAAAACATCGTTTCCCACGACGAAACCCTCATCCAAAGTACACCCGTTGTAAGCTCCCTCAATATTTTGTTAATGTCGGAAGATGTAGATGTGGTGGGCATCGACGAGGCACAGTTTTTTGACGCCAATATTGTTGAAGTATGTGAAAAACTTGCGCAAAAAGGTATTCGCGTAATTGTTGCCGGCCTCGATATGGATTTTCGCGGTAAACCTTTTGGCCCCATGCCCGAACTGCTGGCCATTGCCGATTATATCACAAAAGTACACGCCATCTGCATGCAATGCGGAAATATAGCATCCTATTCTTATCGCAAAGTTCAAAACGATGCACAGGTTTTACTCGGCGAAAAAAATGAATACGAACCCCGCTGTCGCAATTGTTATCTTAAAGAAAGTTAAACTCTGTTCAAACTGCGTTAACTTACAGTTTAATGACCAAATCCCGCTACAAATAACTATATTTGTAATGAAATTAAACAATTCAACAAAAGAACAGCTATGAAAAAAAATTTTTTACTTATTGTCTGTTTGATAATCGTTACAGCTTTGCATGCACAAGCTCCTCTAAATTATCAAGGTGCAGCTATACAGGGCAACGACCTTATTCGCGATGCTAAAACCATTGTGAAAAGTGATGTTGCTAAACCTGCAGTAGATGCCGGCGACCGCGCTCTGACTTATTATTGGTTAAATTACTCTGATGCCGTGGATTATGCTTTTAACGGCTGGGCACTCGAAAATCTTGCTGCGCTGCCTTTATGGCCCGATTCATCAGGATATGTTGTAACCGGAACAGGTGAAGACTTCTATTGGTACGGACATGGTTACGTGCATATGTTTGACCCTATTTCAGACTTCGTTTCTGATTTTGTGGATGATAACTTTACAGTAATTGGTGATGCTTCTGACTGGTTTAACGAAGATCATGCATTTGATATCGACTCAGTTCGTTTCTATTATTTCTACGATCGCCCAACTACCGGTTATACCGATACATTAAAAGTGTATTTATTAGCTCCAAACTCAACTTGTTATGCTGAAGGTTTTTACTTCGATAACGATGCGAGCGGCGATTTCGAAGAAGGTGTTGACATCAGTATCGTATTATCAAAATACCTTTCTGCTACAAACAAACCAAACGGAACATTAACCGAATACACCATCCTTTTAAACGATGCCGATACCGCTAGCACCAGTGTTGCTTCTAAAGCACTTGCTATCGACTATACCATCGCTAAAAACTCACCTGACCACTATTTAGGTATCGCTTTCCAGTTCATTCCTGGACAGCCTTATAGCTTAGGTGATACATTACTCGACTTTTCTGACCCTCCGCTGGCAGTTAGCAATCCGTTAAACCGTTTCTGGTTATTATGTAACGAAGAAATCCTGGAAAGCTCTCCTGCTTCATGGTCTGAATATACCGAAAATCACGATGGTTTTGCAAGCACAGAAGTGCGTTACGACCTCTCTCCGGGCAACTGGAATGGTTACTACATCAGCACTTACGCTTATGTTGATGCCTTTGCTTTCGAACACGGTTATATCGACTGGTATGTTGCTCCTAAAGGCGTAAACTTCCTTGCAACAACACCTTCACCTTGTACTAGCTTAACTAAAAACTTCCAGGACCTTAGCAATTTTGCTGCCGTTCCTGATGATGCTACCTACTACTGGGAATTCGGTGATGGTAACGTAAGTTTTGATCGCAACCCTGTTCACACTTACCTCATTCCGGGTACTTACAATGTGTGTTTAGCGGTTGACTACGGTGGATCTGCTTTCGATTATTGTAAAAACGTTGCCGTTGACTATTGCGTTGATATCAACGAAATTGAAAACTTAACGTCAATGAGCATCTTCCCTAACCCTGCTGATGATGTGTTAAACATGAACTTAACGTTCGGAACACCTCAGGAAGCTACTATCACTATCGTGAATATGGCGGGACAAGTGCTGAATACAATTAATACAGGTGTTACAACTAATTATAACAATGCTATCGACATCAGCGCTTTACCTGCAGGTGTTTATATGGCTCGCGTTGCTAGTGGAAACCAATCTACTATCCGCAACTTTATTGTAGAATAATTAGTCTGCAACCTAAATTATATAAACCTTCCGGAGTTTCCGGGAGGTTTTTTTTATGTGCGGCCTAGCTATAATTTTAGTGTTTTTGGAAATGTAAATAGTTCATTTTCAAACAGATATACATTTTTGAGCGCCTTTTGTGAGCTATAATTTCCTCCCTAAATTCGTATAAATCACATTAGGGAAACCACATTCCCATTTATAGTAAACTCGCAGTTGGGGTATTTTTTGGGGGGGAGGTTCAGCCTTAGGTATCGGTTAATTTCTGCTCCTACCGCATCTGCATCCAAGTATTTCATCCGCCATTAGGAATGTGAAGCCTTAGGCAGGTATTGAAATTTTTGAGTTTTGGCACATTGTTGATCACCCGAAATGTAGCAGCGCATTTTTCCCCAACAATGTACCTTTTCAGAACCATTCTTTCGCACCTACGGAGCTTTGTTTATCGTCGCTGGAATGCCCTTCTACCATTCTTTCGCTCCTACAGAGCTTTGTGTTTCGTCTCTGGTTGTGCCTGTTACCATTCTTTCGCTCCGCTGGAGCTGGTTTTTGTCAAGTAAGGACAATTGTTGCGCTTATTCAAATTGTTTGTTGGTGTTGGAGTTGGTGCTGATGTTGTCGTGGAGTCTCCCGACCGATTTGATTAAGTTGAATAGTAAACAAGCCTACGTTTCAGCTCTCATTATAAAATTATAAGCATAATTCGCGTGATAATAATACACTTACAATGCTCGATAAATCTTCATTCGAATTTGGCTGTTCAATTGGGTATCACCATTGGTATTGACTTAACTGTTTGTCATGGAGTCTCCCGACTCCAGACGCCACCCCGGTCTCCCGACCGAAATGAAAATGTTGAATGTTAAACATAAATAATATACCAGCCCGGTAGCGTTTCGGCTGTTTAATTATAACATTGGTTTGTATAGTATTTACCTTACGATAGCTCCGAATAAAATCTTCATTCGAATTCGGCTGTTCAATTGGTACATCAACACATTGGTACATCGGCACATTAACCTCGTTTGTCGTGGAGTCTCCCGACTCCAGACGCCACCCCGGTCTCCCGACCGAACTCATAGCTGTTTCAGCTCTCTAATTATAAAATTATAAGACAAATAATTCGCGTGATAATAATAAACAACTTACAATAGCTCCGAATAAAATCTTCATTCCAATTCGGCTGTTCAATTATAACATTGGTTTGTATAGTAATCACCTTCCGATAGCTCCGAATAAAATCAATACTCAAATCCAGCTGTTCAATTATAATATTATAAAATAAAAAAAGGCGATACTTAATAGTAATCACCTTCCGATAGCTCCGAATAAAATCAATCCTCAAATCCGGCTGTTCAATTGGTACATCGGTACATTAACCCATTGGTACATTAAAAAACCCCCGCTTTACAGCGAGGGTTTCATTTTATCTTATTAATTATCAGATCACTACTAAACGTTTGCTGATAACATATCCATTTATTTCAAATACCACCAGGTAAGTTCCAGGTGTAAGGTCACGCACATCAAGATTGATATTGTGCATGCCGGAAGCATAGTTTGCAGCGCCGTAGTTTTTAACGGTTACACCGGTTAAGTTTACTACAGTAATCGACATCACTGCAGTTTCATTCAGTGTAACATTGGCGTTGGTATAAGTATCTGCAGGGTTAGGTGCTAATACAATACCGGCAATTATTTCTTCCTGAATTGGGCCTGAGCTCACTGTAGTGAAATCGCAGGTTCCGGCTGCAAGGTTGGTAGCTCGGTAATAACCGTTACCATGAGTTCCAATATATATTGCATAACAATCGGTATCACGAATCCAGTCTTCACGAACTTCAAACACAGGTACATTACCCGGGCCAACGCCGCCGGCAACAGCACCGTTTTCCTGAGTCCAGTCACCACCTGAAGTTATTGAATAACTCCAAACGCCAAATTCAGTTCCAATAATCAATTTATCATTATCTGTTACATGCATTAAGATGTCATAAACAGGAATGTTAGGTAAAGCGCCACCATCAGATAAACACTGGAAAACAGCAGCATCATCAGATAAACAGTTGTCAGTAAACCAAACGTTTTGGTCAACACCATAACCACCTATTGAAATAGCTACACGGTCAGGGTCATTTCTGTCCATGCTGATACCGGTAATTTTGCCGGGGAATACATTTGCATATGTAAATGAAACAATACCTGCAGTTGCCGGGCTAAATACACCAGCAGTTTCAGGATCACCATCAACATCAACATATTCAAAGTTAGCAGTCAATAAACCGCTAATGCGATATAATCTTCCGTTTTCTGTTCCAACATATACAATATCACCGGTTTTGTCGTACTCAATTGCACTAACAGTTCCGGAAGTTGCAGGTAATATTTTGAACCATTGTGGTGCCTCAGTTGAGTTAAATAAAGCACCTGTTGTAACCCAAAGGTTATTTTTCACCGCATGGTATAATCTTGATTCATATAATGCTGTAATTGATAATGTAATGTCGCGACCTAAGTAGTTCACAACATCACCATTAGTATAAAAATTACCACTTCCTGCAGGATATTCAACAGTACCACCTGTAATTACATCTTTAAAAGTGGCATACAAATCATAATTTTCCCATAATACAAAAGGTGTCACGAAGTCGGTACCGCCATCTGCTAATCCATCTTGTGTACAGTTAGTAACACCACCATCGATATTACAATCATAAATAGATGCCATTGATGAACCTTCGTTTACTGAACGACGTAATACAGCTCCGTTTCCGTTTGCTGTTACTGAAAAGAATGTTCCGAATAAATATTCAGGTCGCATTCTTGAAATTTCAGTTTTACCACCATCACCACCTAATACTTCAACAGCCTGTAATTCAGAGTTCAAATCGAAGTTTACGTATTGAGAACCATTATCCTGAGAACCACCCATTGCTTCACCTTCAATACCGATAGCGATACCGTGGCTCTGATAAAAGTTTAACCCTTTATTTAATGTAGCGAAATCAGGATATTGAGCAGAAGAATTCGTAGTTCTTGAAACACCACCATCTGAACCAAAATACATGATTTCAGGATTTTCAGGATGGAAAGTGATAAAGTGCTGATCGGCATGGATATATTTAGGATACCAAGCAGGGTAACCTGAACTGGTCATTGGTGTCCAGCTTCCTGATGCACCATCCCAAGTCCATGATTGAATTTGTCCGCCGATATATATTCTTTCAGGATTGTCAGGTTTAACTGCAATACATACGTTCCAGGTAATGTTTGCGCTGGTTCCGTTTGGATTGAAGAAATCACTTGCTTCTTCAGAAATTTGCACAAAGTTTGCGCCTTTATCTGTAGACTGAAATATACCCTGTAAACCGTAAGTTCCGGTTTTAGCTGAATAGATATACACGTAATTGTTATCAGATGGAGCAACTGCAAGTGCACGACGTGTGCTGCCTACAGGAAGACCTTCACCTAATTCGTCCATAGTTGCCGGATCGGCAGTATTGTTTGAACGGTAATATTTTCTCTGACTAGAAGATATTGCATGCAGATAACCTTCTTTATCAAATTTTGCATCATCAGTAATGCCGCTCAACGGGGTTCCACCGCCTTCGCAGTTTGACCAGGAAGTTCCGCCATCGGTAGAAATTTTTAAACCGGTGTTTGTAGCTGCAGCAACCATATTTGCATTGGTTGGGTTACAGGTAACGCGGTTTACATAAGCCCATGTTACACCCGATGTGCTGCCGATTTCACCCGGCGTTGGAATAGTTGCAGTTAACTGTGTAAAGGTTGGTAAATCTGCACCTGTTACGGCAGCAGCTTTATACATACCATCACCCACGAAACCATGCGTATAACTTCCGAATGAACCATCGTAATAATCGGCCCAGTATTCACCGGTTCCGAAATAAATATCGCCGTTGGCAGCCTGGTCCATACCACAAATCAATAATGAACTGAATTCATCATTTTGTGGATGTGGGAACCATTCTAAACCACCGTTATCTGAATAATATAATCCACCACTGGCGCCGCCGGCATACATGCGGTCAGGGTTGTTTTTGTCAATTAAAATAATGCGGGTACGTCCACCAACATTTGATGGGCCCATTGTTTGCCATTCTAAGTTCAGTAATGAACCACCACGGCCACTTTCTTCTACTTTTTGGTAGTATTCTCTCATTTGCTCGCGTGCGGCAAATACATCTTCCATTTCCACCTTTCCTGTTTTAGGATTGGCTTTCATGCTGTTTAACCACGTGCGATAACCCTCAACGCGGGCTTCTTTTCTTTCTGCACGTTCGTGCAATCCCGTAATTGTGTCACTTGTAAAACCGGAGGCATCCTGTTTAGCAAAGCTGTTCACCACAAGCACTGACAGGAAAACCAAACTGATAAATGATAGACTGAAAATCGTAAAATTCCTTTTCATGAATCGCTATTTTGGGTAAAACTATAAAAAATAATTAAGACTAATTAACAGATAATTTAATATGACCAACTAATTACATTTTTTACATCATTATTGCATCAGAAAACATGACGTTCTGCATGATAAGATGATCTAACGAGCGGACCACTCTCAACATACAAAAACCCTTTATTCATGCCTACTTCGCGGTAATGATCAAACATTTCGGGGGTGACAAATTCTTTTACATCGAGGTGCATTTTTGTCGGCTGAAGATATTGACCCAGTGTTAATATTTCACAACCGTGCGCAACCAAATCATCCATGATTGCATAAACCTCTTCTTTTGTTTCACCTAAACCGAGCATTACGCCCGACTTAGTTCTTTTACCATAACGTTTGGTGCGTTGTATTTGTTCCAGGCTGCGTTCGTATTTTGCCTGAGGGCGAACGAGGCGGTATAATCGTTTAACCGTTTCCATATTATGAGAAACTACTTCCTGACCCGGTGAAATCATCGTGATTAGTGCATCCCAATTGGATTTCACATCCGGAATTAATGTTTCAATTGTTGTTTCGGGCGAAAGTTTTTTTATCTCTGCAACAGTTTTATGCCAGATGGAAGCACCTCTGTCGGCAAGTTCATCGCGGTTTACGCTGGTAATTACTGCGTGTTTCACCTTCATCAATTTTATGGCTTCTGCCACACGAAAAGGCTCATCTAAATCCAGTTCAGTAGGCCTACCGGTAGCTACTGCACAAAATGAGCAGGAGCGGGTGCATACATTCCCTAAAATCATAAACGTTGCGGTGCCTGCGCCCCAGCATTCGCCCATGTTCGGACAATTTCCGCTTTCACAAATTGTATGTAACTTGTAATCATCAACTATTTGCCGAACGTTCCGGTAGTTTTCTCCGGTTGGCAATTTTACTTTTAACCATTTCGGTTTGCGTAATCTATCGTGCGGTTCTGCAACCGGTAGTTCAATCATGTTTTTCCTTAGTTTTTACCACTTCTTTCCGAACTGCAAACTTAGATATAAATAAACAAAATAAGGCTTGTTGTTTTCCTGAATCATGATGGGAATATCTTTAAGATATAACTCAGCACCCAGGCCTGCTTCAGCCGATTTCACAAAATCATCATACGTTGCCCAGTCGAAGTTTAAACCTGCTTTTCCAAACAATCCCGGAACAACTGAAATTTCATTTAATCCGGTGCTGAAACCCGAAGCGCCATAAATTTTGATGGCATTGAGAAATAATTCTTCCGTTTCATCCGAATAACGAATAGGAACGGTGAGACTGCCCTCCTCAGGATTTTCGGTATAAACTTCGAGATAATAAGGTTTTATAAATCCCGCTGAAAATCCGCCGCCATAATTGGCACTTATCTGAAACCCGCTCTTCTCGGCCTTTTCACCGATTAATCGTTTTTCTCCAATAGCTGCTTTCAGGTTAAAAAATGAATTTTGTTTGCCGTAAACAAATGGTTTAGGTGGCGTAAATCCGATGGTAAATTCGTTAACCCTTTTGGTTTCTTTCGGGTTTTTCAAAAATTCGAGTTCAAAATATAAAACGCGTTTTTTATCGTAATTCACATCTTGGGTATAATCACCAAAAATTGCCCAGCCTGAAGTAGAAATTTTGGCACCCATACTAAATTCATTTTCGTAACTCAAGCCTGAAGGCTTAGTACCACCTGAATTTCCTTTATTTAATACAATGGGATTCGACTTGTTTTGCGGCGTCACTACAGTATCCTGAGCGAACATTTGCAAGCCAAACAGCAAACCCAATAGCAGTGCACCAAATTTCATCGGATAATATTACGATTTTTGTGGCAGATTAGTTGCTAAAAAGAAAAAAAAATTGTCATGTTAATATCAAAAGTTATATATCAGGGAGATTTGCGGACGCAGGCTACACATTTACAATCGGGAACCACCATCATTACCGATGCACCAACCGATAATCAGGGCAAGGGTGAAGCCTTCTCTCCCACCGACCTGGTTGCCACGGCTACTGCAAGCTGTATGCTTACCATCATGGGCATTGCGGCGCGTAATCACGGCTTGGATATTACCGGAACTGAAGTAGATATTACTAAGGTTATGGCATCTAACCCACGCCGTATTGCTGAAATTCACTGCGCTTTAAAAATTCCTGCCGGCACACTTACCAATAAGGATAAACATTTACTCGAAGTAGCCGGTAAAACCTGTCCGGTAATTCAGAGTTTATCCAGCGAAATCATCAAAAAAATCACCTTCGAATACGTGTGAGGCTTATATAAAAAGAAATGCCCGACTATCGGTTAAATAGTCAGGCAAATTATGTTTGCGGTTAACCCGAAATCAGGTAGTTGTAGTGATATTTACACCGGCAACTTCAGTGATTTTATTAGGGCAACCTTCTTTATGTCCGCAAGAAGAAATAGAAACGGTTAACATCACAGCTAATCCGGCTGCAATAAATACTCTGGTGATTGAACGTGCTTTAAACATAAGTTACTTTATTACTATGAAACGAATATACGTGTGTATCGTTCATTTTGTTACGGGAATTCCCTTTAATAACGTAAAGATGCAAAAAATATTTTAACAACACAATCCACATAAACACTTTCTTTTGAACAAGGGTATTGTTATATCTTCGGCGCATGCAAATTCACTTAATTGCCATTGGTGGTGCTGTAATGCACAATCTGGCACTGGCCCTGCACACAAAAGGATATCAGGTTACGGGTTCCGATGATGAGATATTTGAGCCCTCCTACTCCCGTTTAAAACAAAAGGGATTATTACCTGCCGAAAAAGGTTGGTTCCCGGAAAAAATCCACAAAAATCTGGATGCCGTTATTCTTGGTATGCATGCACGTGCCGATAATCCTGAATTATTGCAGGCACACGCTTTAAATATTCCGGTATTTAGTTTTCCCGAATATGTGTATGAGCAGTCGAAAAATAAAATTCGCGTAGCGATTTGCGGCAGTCACGGAAAAACCACCATCACCTCAATGATTATGCATGTTTTGCAACATCAAAAAATGCAATTCGATTACTTGGTTGGTGCACAATTAGCAGGATTTGAAACCATGGTTCAATTTAGTGATGCACCAATTATGATTATTGAAGGCGATGAATATTTTGCTTCTCCCCTCGACAAACGTCCGAAATTTTTGCACTACCACGCACAAATTACATTAATCAGCGGAATTGCCTGGGATCATTTTAATGTATTTCCAACATTTTCATCTTACACCAATCAGTTTAAATTATTAATGGAAGGCACACAGCAAAATGATGCATTAATTGTTTTTGGTGAAGATGAAAATATCAATTTACTGTTAACGGAAAGTGAAATTGCAGCGCAGTTAATAAAATATACTACACCGGATTATTATCTTGAAAATCATACTGTACATCTAAAATCAAACAACAATAATTATCATTTTTCCATTTTCGGAAAACATAATATGCAAAATATGGAAGGTGCAAAAAAAGTTTGTAATGCGCTTGGCATAAGCGATGCAGACTTTTATACTGCTATGCAAACCTTTCAGGGTGCAGCAAAACGATTAGAAATTTTAAAACAATCAGACGACCATATTATTTTCCGTGATTTTGCCCATGCACCATCAAAAGTGGAAGCAACCGTTAATGCAGTAAAAGAACAATTTCCCGAAAAAAAATTAGTAGCTTGTCTCGAGTTACATACCTTCAGCAGCTTAAATAAAGAATTTATTGTTTTTTACCGCAATACCATGCAAAAAGCGGATATCCGGATTGTTTATTTTAATCCGCATACACTGGAATTAAAAAAATTACCGCCCTTGAGTAAAACGGAAGTGCAAAATTATTTTAATGATGAAGCCATGCTGGTAATTAACAATTCGGATGAACTGCTTGAAGTATTAAAAAAGCTAAATATTGTTAATTCTAATCTGTTATTGATGAGTTCAGGCAATTTCGATAACCTCGATCTTACAATTTTAACATAATTTTGACCGTATCTATGTTAAAACTCGATAAACCGCTCGCTTTTCTTGATCTTGAAACAACAGGCATCAATCTCAGTACCGACCGTATTGTTGAAATCAGTATTTTAAAAATAATGCCTGATGGTCAGGAGCAAGTGCTCACCAAACGCATAAACCGGGTATGAAAATTCCGGCTGAATCGTCTGCTATTCATGGTATTACCGATGCGGATGTTAAAGATGCACCTTTATTTAAAGAAGCTGCCGAGGAGGTAAGAGCTTTTTTAACCAATTGTGACCTGGCAGGTTATAATTCCAACAAATTTGATATCCCGATGCTTGCCGAAGAGTTTTTGCGTGCGGAAACCGGTTTTGATGAAAACAGAAGGTATATCGATGTGATGCGCATTTTCACTTTAATGGAAAAACGTACACTGGAGGCAGCATATAAATTCTTTTGTAACAAAGAGTTAATCAACGCGCATAGCGCCGAGGCCGACGTAAGAGCAACCTACGAAGTGCTGCTTGGTCAGTTAGAAAAATATAAAGAAACGTTAAAATCGGATGTTCAGGCCTTACATGATTTCAGCAAAGACGGCGATTTCGTTGATTTTGGCCGAAGGATGATTATGAAAGATGGCAAAGAATATTTTAATTTCGGGAAATATACAGGACAAGCTTGTGCCGACGTTTATAAGCGTGAACCACAATATTTTGACTGGATATATAAAAGTGATTTTCCTTTGCATACCAAGTTGAAGTTAAAGATGATCGAGTTTAAAATAAAAAATCAAAACAATTAATCCCTTTGCCCGGAACTTTAGTAGTTATACCAACTTACAATGAACAGGCAAATATTGTCGATATGATTGCTGCTGTACTTAATCAGCCGCATGCATTTCATTTATTAATAATTGACGATAATTCACCTGACGGAACTGCATTAGATGTAGAGCGATTAATGCCGACGTATAACGGCCGATTATTTCTACAAAAACGCAGCGGCAAACTCGGGTTGGGTACTGCTTATATTACAGGATTTAAATGGGCTTTGGAACATCACTATGATTATATCATAGAAATGGATGCCGATTTTTCACATAAACCAACCGATTTACCACGTTTACTGGAAACCTGCATGGATGGTGCTGATGTGGCTATTGGTTCGCGTTATATTAAATCGGGAAAAGTTGAAGACTGGCCATTAAACAGAATATTATTATCGAAAGGTGCATCTTTATATGTACGTTTAATTACCGGAATTCCGGTTAAGGATACCACAGCCGGTTTTGTTTGTTATAAAAAAGAAGTATTGGAAAAAATTGACCTTGATAAAATTAAATTTATCGGTTATGCTTTTCAAATTGAATTAAAATTTGCCGCCTGGAAATGTGGATTTAAATTAAAAGAAATTCCGATAATTTTTAAAGACCGCGAAAAGGGTATTTCCAAAATGAGTAAAGGCATTTTTAAAGAAGCTGTTTACGGTGTTATTAAAATGAAATGGAAAAGTTTTTCGAATAGTTATGCCAAACAAACGTGATATAGCACATGCCGGTAATTCCTCCAAATCGCGGAGGAAACACCATACGCACCAGCGTAAATCGGGATTATTGCCCGGCACTGCAATATATACCGGCGATAAACATCCCGAGGAAATTTCAATCAGCCGTATTGATTATAATGAGCAGCAGTTTACCGAAAAAACCTTTACACAACACGATAATATTCCGCTGCAAACCAATAAGGAATTCATTACGTGGATTAATGTAAACGGATTAAACATTGAATCGCTGATTGAAAAAATTGGTGGCGCATTTAAATTACATAATTTAATTATTGAAGATATTCTCAATGTTTTTCAAATTCCAAAAGCAGATGAATATCCTGAAAATGATTTAATTTATATTACCCTAAATGAATTTTACTTCGACGAAAATAAAAAATTACAGCGCGACCAGATTAGTTTGGTGTTAGGCAATAATTATACTTAGTTTTCAGGAAGAAGAGGGTGATTATTTTGGTGTTATTCGCGACAGGCTGAGAACGGCAAAAGGTAAAATCAGAAAAAAAGATGCGGATTATCTGGTATATGTTTTAATTGATGCTATTGTGGACAGTTATTATGTTATTCTGGACCATTATGCTAATGAACTCGACACCATTGAAAATGATATATTTGTCACTAAAAATAAAAATCACCTTTCCAGAATTCACCATGTAAATAAAGATTTAATTTATTTGCGCCGCTCTATAGCACCGTTAAAAGAAGTCATATTCCGGTTGATGAAAGAAGAAATTATTTTAATTCAGCCCGAATCAAAAATATTTATGCGTGATGTTCTTGACCACGTGAATCAAATTGTAAATCAAATTGATGTTGACCGCGAATATCTCAGCGATTTAGTACAAACCAATATGGCGAATATGAACAGCCATTTAAATGAAATTATCAAAGTTTTAACCCTCATTTCTACCATATTTATTCCGCTCACCTTTATAGTGGGTGTGTATGGCATGAACTTTGTAAATTTCCCTGAAATCCACACCCAAAACGGCTATTACGTTGTTTGGGGGGTAATGATTTTTATCACCTTGATGCAATTCATTATCTTTAAGAAAAAGAAGTGGTTATAAATTAACTTTGTACACATTTAAAACATGTCAACATGCAAAAATTTACACTTGCGCTTATTTTATCATTGTTTGTAATTGGCAGCAGTCAGGCACAAACTTCAACTGCCAATAAAAAGTCTGCCGTGTATTTCGGGATGGGCTTTGGATTGGGGTTTCCCTTCGGCGAATTTAAAACGTTTAACGATGAAGTTGCTCCCGGTGGTGCCTTCAGTTTGTATTTTCAGCCTGACAAAAAAATTCCGGTTTTAATCGGTTTCGACATGGCGATTTTGGGCAATGGTCATCGCTCACAAACAGAAACACTCACTGCTGAAATTACCGCAGGCGGAACTGTAATCGATGTTTTATATTTCCCGTTGCGCGCAGAAACCAACAATCTTATTACCAAAGGGAATGTTAACCTCCGCATTCAGGCGCCGACAAATATTTTTAAACCGTATATCGACGGATTAGTTGGTTTTAATCATTTTGGAACTACTACTTCCATTTATGATGAATCGGAAGAGTATTATTTTAGTGAAGAAGATAATCCGTTAATTACCAGCAGCTCTCAAAACTCAAGCTGGGCTTTTAGTTATGGCGGAGCAGTTGGTTTAATGGTAGGTATTAATGAAAACTTATTTATTGATTTACGTTTTGCATATACCTTAGGTTCAACAGCAGAATATTTTGTTGAAGATGATATCGACCAATGGGATATTGAGTTCAGCAATACATTTGTAAGCGAAGGTGACATTGATGAAAGCGATATTTCGATAGCCGCAGTGCCTAAAGAATCAAAAACGGATATGATGGTTGGGACTATCGGTGTTAGCTTTAAATTTTAAATACTTACTGAAATATATTTTGAGGACTGCCGCTGTGCAGTCTTTTTTTTGCTTTAATTTGACAAACCAAACATACACACCGTATCTTTAACTACGTTAACTACGAGGCTATGCTCACCCATAAACATCCAATTACAAAACGGTTGCAGGTAATTTACATGCTGCTGGTATGTGGTATTTTGGGTATTACCGCAGTTTTATTGCAATCGCTGCATGTGGCACAAAATAGTAATACCACTGCTCCCGGTGTTCAGGTGGATACGTTTAACGGTGTGCCTGTTTATTATAATGGCGCAATTGATCATGTAATTGCCAAACATGTTACAAAAAGCGGTTATAACTTAGGATTAAAATGGCAATGTGTTGAATTTGTAAAACGCTACTACTACATTCACTTTAATCACGAAATGCCGGATGCTTCAGGAAATGCAAAAGATTTTTTTGATAAATCGCTGCCGGATGCATCGTATAATTATAATCGTGCGCTGGTGCAATATGCTAATCCGAGTTTAAAAGCGCCGGCTGTTGATGATATTTTGGTTTTTGATGGACATCTTGGAAATAAATACGGACATATTGCGATTATCACTGCAGTAAGTGAAACCGATATTGAAATCATACAACAAAATCCGGGACCAAATGAGTCATCGCGCAAACGTATTGAATTAAAAAAGAATGGTGCACGCTATGTTGTGGAAGATAAACATGTATTGGGTTGGATGCGGATAGAATAAAAAAAGTCGCAGACACTCCTGACTGCGACTTGAGAAGCATTTTGCTTCGGTCTATGAATAAAATTGTTATTCCGCTATATAATTATTGCACACTTCAGCAATATCCTGCATTTCGAGGCGACAATTTAATTTGATAAAAACAAACGATTCATCTTGTTCATCTACTAATACTACCATTCTTCTAATTTTACCACGCTTGTTTTCTTTTATGCTGATGTTCACTTTTTCGCCTTCGCTGTTTATGCTCACTAATGCCTCATAATTTTTACGCTCCATACGATTCATTTTACGGGTAACTTTTTTATCTGTTTTTTCTTTATAATATTCACCTTCGCGAATACAGATTGTAGTGTTACCAAATTTGCGCAATAAATCTACTGCTGCTGCATCCTGACCATCCACATGTTCTTCAGCTATACCGGCAGCCATTTTCATAAATATTCCCGGAATCCAGAGATTTAATTTAGTTGAGCTTGCATCGTCGGCAGTATTGGTAGAATCGTTGTTATTACCATTGCCTGCGAAACTGGTACTACTTATCAAAATGAAAGCAGCGGATGCGATTATTGCGGTAAATTTTTTCATAACGTAAATTGTTTGAGGGTAATTGATGAATACTAATTATTTATTTTCTTCTACTTTTTTTAATTCTTCCATACCATCAATTTTAATATCAGATAGTTTGGAAATTTCGTCCATGTTAATGTCGCCAACAATACTGATCATCACAAATTCGCCATCTGCATCGCAAACCAATAACATTTCGCTGAGGATATTGTCACCTTTCATTTTGCCATAAAATTTTACTTTATCACCTTCTGAATTTACGGTCATTAATTCTTCGAATTGTGCTGTTGAAACAGTTGACATAAATTCTTTATAATACTCTGCAGATTTTACATTGGTTTCAGAATTTTCGAATACTAATATTCTGATACCCTTAATGCCGTCAACAACATTTTGTAATTCAGGATCATCGCCAACTGCTGAAGCTGCAAGTGCAAATAATTTTTCTGTAACTAATACGGAAGTAAATCCCGGTTGGCCTTCATATTTTTGGAAGAACTGGTCAATTTGAACATTTTGTGCAAATCCAACTGAAATGGAAGCAACTAAAACGATAGCGAGCAATAACTTTTTCATAATGTTTAATTTTTGTGGTTAATTAATTGCGTTAATTAAACATGAGTCGAACCACACTAAGAAAAAGTTACAGGAAGGTCAAAAAAAGATTACAGTTCACTGCAATTTTAACATTTGAAGCGTTGCAGGAAATTATTTCTTCCCACTAATAAAAATGGCAAGTAGCAGCAGTTGATAATATAAATTATCGAGGCGAACGGTAATGTTGAGTGGACTTTTCGTGATATCGGCATATAATACCGGAATGTTTTTAAGGTCTTTAATTTTACCTTCTATGCTATAAATAAATCTGGCTACATCCCAGCCGATGTATTTTTCCTGACGTTTATTTAAAATGAATTGTTTGTCGAGCAGCTTTTTGCCCTCACTCATTTCGTCAAATTTGTAGTTCTTAACATAAGCATCAGCAATTGCGTTGGCGCTGAGGCCTTCAATCAGGGCTTTGATATTGACACCTTCCTTATCGCGGTGTTCCAGCATTTTCAGGTTATCACGAATTTCGCGGAGCAGGGCATTTTTGGTGATATCTTTTGATTTCGACCGATCGCTTAACCAGGTAAACAGGTCTTTGAAAGTACTTAATCCGGTTTGCAGGTAATCAGCCATAGTTGGAGTAAAGATGCCAAAATAAATGTAATTACGCTTATTCGGTGCCGATTACGCGTCTTATTTCAAGAAATTTCTTGTAGTAGTATTGTTCACTTTTTTCGTTGCTGATGCGCACCCCACCTGATTCAGGTGAAGAGGTATGGATGAAGGAAAAACCCGTTTCCGGTGCATACGATAGCACGATACCAACATGTCCGGGGTTTCCGGGACCATTATCGGGGCCTGCGAACAAAATCAGGTCGCCGGGTTTGGCTTCAACGTAGGGAATTGGTTCTCCGGCATCAAATTGCTGACCTGAGGTGCGTGGTAAACTGATATCGAACTGCTTGTAAACGTAGCAGATAAATCCCGAGCAGTCGAAACCGGTTTGCGGGTCGTTTCCACCCCAAACGTAGGGTGTTCCCATAAAGGTTATGGCATAGGTAATGATGCTATCTGCGATAACTTCACGCTGAACTTCAACACTGTCGAGGGTATCGGACTGTGCCCACCAGGGGGAAAGCTGCCCAAAAAGATCATGAGCGCCGGCTACGAAGGCCAAAACAAGCATGTACTTTTTGAGCAGATTCATTTTATGGATGTTGTTTTTTCTTTTTTATTTTATCTCTTTCCCACCAAACCGGAGTTTGATCATCAGGATCGAGGTTGTAATTCACACAAATTTCCTCACCCGGATGAATGTCGCGAACGGCAACAAATTCAAGCACATTGAGGTCGAAATCGGGTAAATAACGTGCATTTGGATTATAACTGTGATTGTATAATGATCCAAAACCAAGTGCTAAAGCACCTTTTCTGCCACTTTTACCCCATTCGAAGTAATATTCATACAAAAAGGTGTCGTTTAACAGCAACCTGTCTTTTTCACTAAAAACAATCATCGGTGCTATTTCAATAACTGTGCCCTGTGGAATAACCTTGCTGGTAAAAACTGCGCGGCCGCGATCGGGGGTCATGGCTACGAACAGGTAATCCGGTAAAAAAGGCGTAAGTGTTCTGAGGTCGGCGTTGGGTATTTTTTTGGTTGTTTTTGACATCAGAATACTTATTTTTTCCCGGTTATTGCCTGAATAGCATTTGTTACATCTGCATACAACTTGCTATAGTGTTGCTTTACAGCCGAACGGTCCTTTATTTTCCAGGTAGAATTGATACTAGACATAGCATCATCATATATTTTAAATAATTGCTCGGTTTTCTCATCGAAAGTACGATCATCCATACCGGCTGTCATTAATAATTCGTCGATTGCGGAAGCGATTCCGGTAACGATACGTTTTTTTGCACTGCGCTTGCTCATTGATAAAATTTGCGGCAAAATTAAGCATATATCTATCTTTGCCCAAAAAATACCCAAACTATGTTCGACTTGAAAAAAGCAATGGAAATGAAAAAGCAGATGGATGAGGTGCAAGCGCGCCTCGATAACATCTCGGTTGATGGCGAATCCGGTGACGGAAAATATCAGGTAAAAGTTACGGTTACAGCCACCAAAAAGGTGAAATCTATCAATATCAGCGATACCTTATTTGAAAGTGGCGATAAGGAACATCTTGAAGACCTTATTTTAATTGCCATTGAACGTGCCATGACAAAAGCACAAAATGTTGCCGAGGCAGAAGCGCGTTCGGCTGCTATGGGTGGTGGCTTAAGCGGATTATTTGGGATGTAATTCGGGCAATCAGTTTACGAGTGCATGTTCTTCGATTTTGAAGACTACACTTTTAACACGCTTGCCACTTTCATCTTCCAATATTAATTGTTGTGCACGATCCAGCTCAAATAGTTGTTGCATATTGCGGATTATACCAACCGGTATATTATCCTGACGACAAGCATAAATAAAATCTTCGCTGGTCATACGTTGCATTTTACTTTGTAATAAACCGTGTAAGGTGTTGCGGTTAATTACACGATCAGCGTTGGTGGCATATTTATCTACCCCACATAAATCGGTGCAACCCGCAATTTTGCACAATGCCCGAAACTGCCTGTCAGAGCCTATTGCAAGCACTACCTGTTCACCATCTTTAAAGGTGATAATTTCTCCGTAAGGCGCAATATTGGGATGTAAAGAACCAATGCGTTCAGGAATTTTACCGGTATGTAAAAAATTTGCTGCCTGATTGGCCAATGAAGAAACAGCAACATCAAAAAGGCTTACCGTAACTTTTGAACCTTTTCCGGTTTTTAATTTTTTTATGAGTGCAGTTAATACACCTTCTTTTAACTGATGCGCTGCAAATAAATCGATAATGGCAACGGGTAATTTTGTTGGTGGTGAAGAAGGAGAACCATTCATATACATCCATCCTGTTTCAGCCTGCAAAACAACATCAAAAGCTACACGATCTTCTTCTTCTCCAAAACTATTGATATTGGCATAAATAATATCGGGCTTGATGGCATAAACGGTATCATAATCTAATTTAAATCTTTCCCCATCACCTTTTTTCCAATTGCAAATCACTACATCAGCACGTCGAATTAAACCATATATGCGCTGCAGGTCGTCAGCATCATTATAGTCGAGAAAAATATGATTCTTTTTATAATTAACTGTTGCAAAATAAGCAGAGGTATTTGAGTTAGGATCTTCACTTGGCAGCTTCCAGTGACGTGTAACATCACCATTCGTTCCCGGATTTTCAACTTTAATAACGGTTGCACCCAGCTCAGCAAAAAATGCACCCACAGCAGGTCCGGCCAGTACACCTGCTAATTCTACTACCTGAAGGTCTTTAAACATGTGGTAAAATTACTTGGTTTTTAACATTTTTTAAATGGAAATACGCGGCTAGAGCTAATTTAGAAAGTTGTATAAACTACTGTCATACCAAAGTCAGGAAGCAATACACAAAAAGAAACTCAAATGCTTTCATACACTTTACAATATAACCCCTTCCCCACTCGTCAGAACCAAATGAACCAGAATTTGTTTTACCATTATGCATTCAAGGACTTTATTTTTATTTGCCTTTGTATTCGGAATTGAATTTTATGCTTTTCAGGCATTTGCAACTGCTTTTCCAACATTTGCAGCACTACCTTATATCTATTTTTCCTTAACAGCGATATTATTTTTCTGCGTTGTATTATTTTTAAATGCAGCGGCAAAAAAACGGGTTAATTTACCAAGAGGTGTATTAACAGGCACATTTTTTATGTTGTTCGTTCCGAAAATATTTATCAGTATTTTATTGTTGGGAGAAGACATTGTACGTTTAGGTAAAACACTTATTACATTTATTGTACATCTGGCAGGTAATGAAACCTTTTATTTGGGTGTAGAACGATCAAGCACTTGGAGTGTGACAACATTAATTGTAGCAGGTGTTTTAAGTTTATCGTTTATTTATGGCGCATTATTTAATGTGTATAATTATAAAATACGCAAGGTAAAAGTAAAATTAATGAAATTACCGGCAGCATTTAACGGATTAAAAGTGGTGCAGATTTCAGATATTCATTCCGGCAGTTTAACCGATAAAAATGCTGTTCAAAAAGCAGTAGATAAAATAAATAATTTACAACCGGATTTAATATTTTTTACCGGTGATTTGGTAAATAATATTGCAACAGAAGCAGTGGGATTTGTTCCGGTGTTTCAGCAGCTTACGGCCAAACACGGTGTTTACAGTATTCTTGGAAACCACGACTATGGCGACTATGCAGCCTGGCCGGATGCGGAATCAAAAATTGCGAATCTGGAAATGTTGAAACAAATTCATCATGAAATGGGTTGGCGCTTATTGATGAATGAACATATTCAATTAGAAAAAGACGGAGAAAAAATTGTTGTTGCCGGTGTAGAAAACTGGAGTGCACGCGGACGATTTCATAGTTATGGAAAATTGGATAAAGCATTAAATGGCATTCAGGATGCAATGACGGTTTTATTATTATCGCATGACCCTTCACATTGGGAAGCAGAAGTTTTAAATCATCCGTCAAAAGTGGATATTACTTTTTCGGGACATACTCACGGTATGCAATTCGGATTTGAATTATTTAATATTAAATGGAGTCCTGTAAAATATATGTATAAACAATGGGCAGGATTATATTCAAAAAATAATCAGCATTTATATGTCAATCGCGGATTTGGTGTAATTGGATATCCGGGACGCGTAGGTATACTTCCGGAAATTACTTTATTTACTTTGCACAATGAAAACGAAGCATGAAAGGTGCAGCTGCGAAAAATACCATCCGCCAAAAATATCTGCTTTTAGAAACACATTGTTTACAATTAATGGAAACAGTTGCCGGTTTAACGGAAGTGGAATTTAATAAACCACATAACCCGGGGAAATGGAGTACGGGGCAAATTTTGGTGCATATTAATCATGTTTTTGAACGCAGCATGGGTTATATCAACAAAAAAATGCAGGAACCGGATAAAATTCCTGATGCAGGATTAATTACCGGTGCGAAGTCAACACTTTTA
Organism: Bacteroidota bacterium; assembly: GCA_016706255.1. Taxonomy (NCBI): domain Bacteria; kingdom Pseudomonadati; phylum Bacteroidota; species Bacteroidota bacterium. The sequence continues at coordinate 948,657 of JADJJZ010000029.1, forward strand.
AATCTTGTCTTAAAAAGTAAACTAAAGTTTAAAGCCCCAAAAGGTGTGGATGTAGTTCCGGAACATGTTGATTTTGAAACAGTTAGGTTGAGAATAGTACAAAATTTGAATGCAGTAAAAGACTTAACCGAACAATTTCCGGAAAAGTATTACCAAAAAGCGATTTTTAAACACCCTGCAGTGGGGAGGATTACGTTATTACAGACTATAACCTTCCTGGATGCTCATTTTTTACATCATGAGCAACAAATCAGGAATTTTTTACATAATCGTCAATAACAACTGCATTAAAAGCGGTAATTTTGCCGGCAGTTTAACAATTTACTAAATAGTAAAACTAAAATGACCATATTTTTTATTGTTTTTGCTCTGCACTGGTATCTTTCCTTGTTTAGTCAGACGTTTTTCTTACACCGTTATGCGGCGCATGCCATGTTCAGGATGAATCCTTTTTGGGAAAAATTCTTTTATGTATTTACATGGCTTACACAGGGTTCTTCATATCTGAGTCCTTATGCATACGGCATTTTACACCGTTTACATCATGCATATACCGATACGGAAAACGATCCGCATTCACCAAGTTATACCAAAGGTTTGTTTCCATTGATGTGGAAGACAAAACAGATTTATGGTGATATAAATAAGGATGTGTTGAAGGTGGACGACAAGTTCATGAAAAATTTGCCCATGTGGCGCAGTTTCGACCGTTTTGCCAGCACTTTAGTCAGCAGATTAGGGTGGGGAGTTATTTATTTTCTGTTTTACCTGGCATTTGCCACACAGTGGTGGATGTGGTTATTATTTCCGATTAGTTGTTTAATGGGCCCTGTTCACGGCGCAATTATCAACTACTTTGCGCATAAATATGGCTATCGCAATTTTGAAATAGAAGATACTTCTAAAAACTTTTTACCTGTTGACATTTTAATGATGGGAGAAAGTTATCATAATAACCACCATAAATTATTGGCACGTCCGAATTTTGGGTATCGCTGGTTTGAAGTTGACCCGACTTATCCGGTTATACGGGCTTTGAATTTTTTACATGTTATAAGGTTGAATAAAGAGCCGGTTTAGGGATAAAATGGGAACTTGATAGGTTTTTTTGGGTTCGATTTAATTTGGAGCGTTGATTGGTGTTTTTAGTTTGATGTACATTTTTTGTTTCACCCCTGCCTTGTAGGCAGGTAAAGCTACGCGGTTCTGCTGATTCCTAGGGGGTGCGCTTTTGTTAAAAATATGCAACCGCTCTGCGGTAGGTTTTTACTTAGGAGTTAATGTGGAGCGTTGATTGGTGTTATTAGTTTGAAGTACATTTTTTGTTTCACCGCTACGCGGTTCTGGAGATTCTAAGGGGGTTGCGTCTGTTACAATTCTTTCACTGCTACGCAGTTGGTTGTTACTTTACAGTTCATGTGGAGTGTTGATTCGTGTTTTTAGTTTGATGTGCATTTTTTGTTTCACCCCTGCCTTGTAGGTAGGTAAAGCTACGCGGTTCTGCTGATTCCTAGGGGTGGGCTTTTGTTAAAAATATGCAACCGCTCTGCGGTAGGTTTTTGCTTTGGAGGTAATGTGGAGTGTTGATTGGGGGGTTTTTGGTTTGTTCGACTTTTTTGTTTCACCGCTACGCGGTTCTGCAGATTCTAAGGGGGTTGCGTCTGTTACCATTCTTTCACTGCTACGCAGTTGGGGTTAAAAATATGCAACCGCTCTGCGGTAGGTTTTTGCTTTATAGTTTATCTGGAGTATTGAACGGTGGTTTTTAGTTTCAAGTACATTTTTTGTTTCACCGCGATGCGGTTCTGCTGATTCTTAGGGGGCGGCTTTTGTTAAAAATATGCAACCGCGATGCGGTAGGTTTTTTGGTTGGAGTTAATTTGGAGTGATGATTGGCATTTTTAGTTTGATGTGCATTTTTTGTTTCACCCCTGCCTTGTAGGTAGGTAAAGCTACGCGGTTCTGCTGATTCTTTGGGGCGCGTTTTGTTAAAAATATGTAACCCTGCCTCGGCTTGCAGGTAAACGCGATGCGGTAGGTTTTTTGGTTGGAGTTATGGTGGAGGGTTGAGTGGTGGTGTTAGTCGGATTAATTGTTGATTTTAGTGAGGGGAGGTTTATACCATGAGGCGCAAAGCAAACGTTTCGGTGGGAGGGATTAACTTTACCTGTAAAAGCAAGGCTATCCGTTTAAGGTTTTACATATTAGGCATGTTGATGTTTGTTGCGGGCACTACGCTGTTGGGCCAGCAAAACAACCTGCGTGTAAAACAGGTTTTTGTTACCAGAGATACATTACAGTTAGACTCATTGAGTATAATTCCAGGAACACTGAGTATACATCAGGTGAATGGCGATTCTGTTACCGGGTTTCAAAAACGTTTGCTGGATACCGGGTTTTATAAAGTCGATTATTTTAATGCACTGGTCGTATTCAATAAAAAAATAAATGGTTTATTGGAAATTCAATATCAGGTATTTCCGTATTTATTTACACAAACGTATTTTAATAAAGACCCGGTTTTATTTGATAGTGCGAATATTAATTTTAAACCTTATGTAATCGACATTAACAACAGTGAACCTTATTTAAATATTAAGGGGTTAGATTACAATGGGAGTTTTGCGCGCGGTATATCCTTTGGAAATAATCAGGATGTTGTAGTTAATTCTGATTTTAATTTGCAGATGAATGGTAAATTACAAAACGATGTAAACATTTCTGCTTCCATTACCGATAATAATATACCCATTCAACCGGAAGGTAATACACAACAGTTACAGGAATTCGATAAAGTATTTATTCAGCTTTCAAAAAATAAACAACAGCTGATTATGGGTGATTTTGAAATTTACAGACCACCCGGATATTTTATGAATTATTATAAAAAATTACAAGGCGCAAGTTATACAGGCGGATTTGATACCGGCAATGGCACACTCACATCGGGATTGAGTTTAGCAGTGGCAAAAGGGAATTATGCAAGGCAGGATATCGCAGTAATTGAAGGTAATCAGGGTCCCTACAAATTAAAAGGAAATAATGGTGAAACGTTTATTATCATTTTAGCCGGAACCGAACGTGTTTACATGGATGGCAAACTTTTAACACGTGGTGCTGAAAATGATTATATCATCGATTACAATGCCGGAGAAATTGCATTTACACCAAAAATATTATTGACAAAAGATAAACGTGTTCAGATTGAATTTGAATATTCAGATAAAAATTATTTCAGGAGCTTGGTTTTTTCGGGAAATCAATTTGTTTCGGGGGATGAAAAATTAAGATTATACCTGAATGTTTATTCGGAGCAGGACAGTAAAAATCAGCCCTTAGATCAAACGATAAATAGTTATGAACGCAGCATATTAGCAGCAGCAGGAGATTCCATAAATGAGGCATTTGCTAGTGGTATTGATAGTATTAGTTTTGATGCAACACGCATTATGTATAAAATGGTGGATAGTTTAGGTTTCGATTCCGTATTTGTTTATTCCACCAATGCAGATTCGGCCATGTATGTTTTATCGTTTACCGATTTGGGCGCTAATCGCGGGAATTATATTCAAACTGTTTCAGGTGCTAACGGACGTATTTATCAGTGGGTGGCGCCGGTGGGTGGTATACCGCAGGGAAATTATGAGCCGGTTATTTTATTAATTGCGCCAAAGCGGACTCAAATGATAACTGCGGGCGGGAGTTATAAAATAAATGATAAACATGAAATCGGTTCTGAAATTGCATTTACGAATAACGATGTAAATACATTTGCCGAATTAGGCAACGATGATAACGAGGGGTTTGCTTACAAAGGCAATTATATTTATACCAAACAATTAAATACGCAGGTAAAAATTACAGCACAAACCAATTATGAATTTGCGGGGGCCGATTTTGCACCTCCGGAACGTTACCGCCCCGTTGAATTTAATCGCGACTGGAATATTTTTTCTACGGAAAAAACAAATGAACATTATGCCAATGCGGGTATCAATTTAACCGGAAAAGATAAATGGAATTTCGGCGTGCAATCATCTACATTTATTCGCGAAAATGTATATACCGGATTTTTACAATCGGCAACGGGCAATTACCGCAATGCAAAGTGGGAAATTACGGGCAACAGTAGCTTTTTAAATGCAACGGATGATAGTTTAAATTCCTTATTTTTCAGGCCATCGCTTGCTGTGATCAGAAAATTTCCGGAATTAAATTTATGGCAGACAAAAATTGCTTATGAAGGCGAACATAATCGTATGAGTGCATTAAATGATTCATTAATTGCGAATTCATTTTATTACGACCAGTTTACTTATCGCATCGGAAATGCGGATACTTCAAAAAATTTGTTTGCGGCAGAAGTAATTACACGATTAGATAAATTACCATTAGCCGGAAAATTTTCGGATGTAACGAAAGGAAATACGTATTCGGTTTCAGGCGCTTTAAATAAAAAAATCAATAATCGGTATTCATGGCAAATTGCTTATCGCACATTAGATATTGTTGATACATCACTTACGCTTTTAGCACCGGAAAAATCGTTGCTGGGCAGAATTCAAAATGCGTTTACCATTAAAAAAGGTTTGATCAACGGCGACATTTATTATGAACTCGGCACCGGACAGGAACCTAAGCGGGAATACACTTTTGTTGAAGTAGAACCCGGAATCGGTGTGTACACATGGAATGACTATAATGCAAATGGTATACAGGAATTGGATGAATTTGAAATTGCCGTTTTTGCTGACGAAGCGAATTTTATTCAGGTATTTGTGCCTACGGATGAATATATTCAAAGTAACATGACCAATTTTAATTATTCGTTGGGATTAAATCCGAAAGTATTATGGCATGATGAAAAAGGATTACCGGGATTCGTCGGGAAATTTGCTGCACAGTCGTCGCTGCAAATGACGCGCAAGGTGTTGGATGATCAATCGTTTGCGGCTTATAATCCATTTGCTTTAATTGATGATAGTTTGCTGGTAAGTTCAAATGTATATTGGCTGAATACCTTATATTTTAATCGGTCGGGAAATAAGTTTGGTATTGACTATAGTTATTTGCGCAATTTCAGCAAACAGGTAATTACGGTTGGTCCTGAAAGCAGAGGTAAAGATGAACACAAGATTACCATGCGATACAAAATTGCCAAACCCATAATTATTAACGGAACATATAGCATTGGAAACAAATCGTTGATTTCTGAAGGATTTACATCTAAAAATTACAATATACCATATCAGGTAATTGAGCCGAAAATTACATTTATAAAAGGCAGTGTTTTCAGAACATCGGTGTATTATCAGTATACTACCAGCAGCAATAATGAAGGTGGCGAATTGTTAAGCAGCAATGAGCTGACTTTCGATTTACGTTATAATGTTGTTGCCAAAAGTACCATCACCACAAAATTCAGTTATATCGCCATAGTATTCGATGGCATTGAGGATTCGCCTGTTGGATATGCTATGCTGGAAGGATTAAATAATGGTAATAATATTTTATGGAATGTTAGCATCGACAGGAAATTATCACAACTATTACAATTAACGGTGAGTTATGAAGGCCGCAAAACGGGTGATAATGCAATTACCCATGTTGGCCGTTTACAAATGCGCGCCATTTTTTAAGCAGTTGTTACCACATAATTTTGTTATTTTGCAGTATGGATATCACCATTAATACCCCGGCATTATTATTTCCTGCAATCAGTTTAGTAATGCTTGCCTATACCAACCGGTTTATGGCTTTGAGCTCAGTGGTTCGAAAATTACATGATGAATACCAGCTGAGCAATGCCAACAAAAATTTACATCTCCAAATAAAAAATTTAAAATACCGCATTAAGTTGGTTCGGCGCATGCAATTTTTCGGGGTGATGTCATTTATTTTCGCCATTATTTCGATGTACATGATATACCAGGATGCTATGTATTATGCGCATGTAATGTTTGCTACTTCCATTATTTTATTTGCACTGAGTTTATTGTTATCGCTGTTAGAAATACTTAAAAGCACCAGAGCTTTAGAGCTTGAACTTTCGGATATGGAAGGTTTGGATGATGATAATTTAGTGGATTATCTCCGTAAAAAATTCGACAAATAAATGTTCAATAAGAGCGATAAATGAACCACTCTTTTATTCTGATTGCGTAGTAAGTTCGGTGATTTTTGCTGTATAAATAATGGTATATCGTCCATTATAATCCAGTATACCAGGTTGTTGAATATAGTTGCCGGAAATATTTACAATACTGTTTCTGGTTGTCGATTTAATGACGTTGTAATTTCCTGAAAAATACAAGGTTGCATTTTCATCTGCCAGCAATTCTAATTCTGTTCCATTAATATTATTACCAATTAATTTACCACCATAACAAACGCGTATTTTATCTAACTGTGTACAGGTAACATATACGGTAATATTTTTAGCAGCAAATTTTTTACTGATGCGTAATTGTGCGCCTCTGCAATGATAAACCAATGCTTTTTCTGCATCAGCATCACGCACTGAAATGCCCGGTGCGAGCCCTTGTTGGAGGATAACAGTAACACCTTTTTCAACTTTAATTGCCGTAAAATCAGGAATGGAAAAATCAAGTGCCGCAATTGGGGAGTTATTGCGCGCACTTGAAATTGTATTCATGGTAAATAGCAGGAGGATAATTAAAACCGCTTGTTTCATAAAGGGTAATACGTTGTGTTTATCACATCAATTATTAATAAACCAAAAGTATTTATTGGTGCAACAACAAAAAAGTCACTTTGCGTGAAGTAGGTCAGATTTTGTGTGAAACGGGGTTATGAATTAGTAAAGGAATTTGTTGAAGGTATAAAATTCCAATAATGCAGCTACAGGTACATAAAAAAACCCGCTGTAATTTCAGACAGCGGGTTGGAAATTATATGAATACGTTTATTGTTTAAGCAAATTAAATGTTCTTCCGCTGCCACCTTTTTGGAGCATAACACCTGCACCTGCGCCTGCAGCAACAAAATGCATTTCTACGCCGCCGGTGCAATCTTTTGAACCTTCAACAGTAGATTTATAAATGTAGTGGTTATCCGGTTCTGTGCGCACATATACCAGATTGGCCGTGCAAATTTCGAGACCATCGATGGTTTCGCGGTAGGCTACCGTGCTAACACCTGCAGTAGTGGTAACTACCATGGTGATAATATGTGGTTTACCGGTTGATGCGCGTTGCTCGCAGCTATAAGTGCCATCGGGAACGCCTGCAACCTGACCATAGGAAAAGCCTGTAACCATGAGGAGCATTACAACGGCAAAAATTTGAAGAGTAGATTTCATATCAATATGTTTTGTTGTTTCTGATGTTAAAGTTATGTATAAGCTTGCTTATTTCCAAAAAAATGGCAAAAACCTTGTCAGAACTGGTACACAAAGGCTATACCATTTTCGAAGGTACGGTATTTTGGCGTGTATAATTGGTAGTATTGCATTTGGTAAACAAACTTGACAGCCGTGGTTGCGGAGAGGGTTTTAACGTATGCTGCAGCGAATTTTACTGCTTCATAATCGATAAAAGGTAATCCAAAGAACCAGTCGCTATGCATTTCGTTTAAAACGGAACCGGGTTCATTTGGAGTAATGAGCGACAAAGATGCATCAGAGGCGGAAATGAGTTCGAATAAAGGTAAACCCGCTTGCACTAGAATTGCATTTTTAGAGGGCAGTAGTTTTGTCCAGTAAACTTCCGTAGGCACATAAATTTGGGTTAGCCAGTAATTATCCTCATTAATATCCTCCATATTATAAATGGCTGCTTTATAACCAATACCTGAAATGAGCCCAACCGGCCAAAGTAAAACTGAAGCTCTGTAACCTAAATCGACCTGAGGCCTGGAAGTTTTTTCGTCTTTTATATTTCGTGCAAAAGCATAATCGCCGGTGACATAAACCGATTGGGTTACCAGTTTATTTAAATTGAAATGATATGCAAAAGATAACATCGGATCGAAACCGATATTATTTAATGCGGAAGCACCTCTTACCAGATAGTTGGAAACATTGGCATGTATACCAATATTCATACTGGATGATGGTAAAATAAATTCTTCGGCAGGTTGAGGTGGTGTATCAACCTGTGCCGTGAGTTTATCGGGGATAAAACAAATGAGCAGTGCTATGATTGTGAAAAAATAATTATTTTTTTTAAACGGATTCATGGATTGAAAATGTTTGATTTCAAAAATACTAATAATTAGCTAATTAGCCGATTAGCAAATTAGCTAATGGGGTTCGTAGTTTGAATGACAATAGTACTCAAATTCGATTTTTTAATTAAAATTTTATTAATGATTAAGCTTATTTATTAAGGGAAATAATACCTTTGAATAGAATTTAACAATATGAGCAATCAGTCCGATTTATTTTCAAACCCTCCTGTATTGGAATCAGAAATGGTAATTATGCGACCGTTGACTGAAGCCGATTATATACATTTATTACCTTTTGCAATAAATGAACCTGAACTATGGACTTATTCATTATTATCCGCAGCAGGTGAAGACGGTTTAAAAAAATATCTTGCCGTAGCCATGGAGGCGAAAGCGCAGGAAAAAGAATTTCCCTTTATTGTTTACAATAAAAAACTGCAACAATACGCCGGTAGCACAAGGTATTATGATATTCAGTTGAATATGCACAATTTACAATTAGGTTATACCTGGTATGGAAAAACACATCAGGGAACCGGTATTAATACACATTGTAAATATTTGTTGTTACAATATGCTTTCGAACATTTAGGTATTGAACGAGTTGAATTTCGTGCAGACTCAAATAATGCAAAAAGTATACATGCCATGAAAAAAATTGGTTGTGTGGAAGAAGGTATTTTACGCAGTAATTCCATTAAAACCGATGGCGGCCGCAGAGATAGTATTGTGTTGAGTATTTTAAAAAATGAGTGGTATGGGAAGGTTAAAGCGGGATTGGAGGGGAGGTTGTAGGGGTTTCTGAGATTAAAAAATATTTATCATATCAATTCGTAAATCCACCATGTGGGCGGATGCAATTAGTTTATTAAAAGATTCAAGCCGTTACAATTTGTAAATCAAACAGATTTCTGAGTAATCAATTCGTAAATCCACCATGTAGGGGCGGATGCAATTAGTTTATTAAAAAGGTTCAAGCCGTTACAATTTGTAAAACAAAAAGATTTCTGAGTTTACAATTCGTAAAACACCCATGTAGGGGCGGATTCAATTCGCCCCTACATGGGTGTTTTACTCGCATGTATCTCATAAAAATGTAAGAACGTGTAAAAGTTGAAATTTTCAGTTGTGTTTCATCGTTTTATAAAAAACACATTTGATGCGCTCCTTCATAATTTTCCTGCTGATTGGTATATATCCGGCTTGCCTCAATGCTCAAAGTAAAAGTGAAGCTCCAATAACCAGATTACAGGCAAAAACCATTGGTGTCAATAAAATCTATACCTATAGAAACAAAATAAGTCCTGACACAAATTATGTTTTTGAGTTATTTGAATATGATACACTTGGTAATTTAATATTATGGAAGCCTCTATATGAAAATGGTCCGGAAACCTCATCATTTACAACATTCAAATACAGGGATACCACAATTCAAAAAATAAGTAAATGTTATATCCAACGAGGGTTTCAGCATTGGGAAATATCCTATTTTGATAATTCAGGCAGAATTACTCGTTTTGCCGACAGCACTGAAATTGTAAATTTAATAACCAACGTAAAGTCAACTGATTATATTTATCACGGCGATACAACCATTATTATCAGCGCCAACGAAGAGGGAGAAATAATTCAATCAACTCTAAAAGTATTAAAGGATGCTTTAGGCACAGAAGTCACTACTAACCTGCTCACCGGTATAACAACTACAAAAGAATGGGGATTACATAATTCGTACAAGATAACTACTAAGAAAGGTGATAGTATTATTTATTTAGGTGAAGTAAAATTTGATAGTGTCAACCGTATGGTAAAAAGCCTGGAATTTAATCACAACATCGTGGAAATTTTTGAATATACCTATAACCCTTATTCCCAGCAGTATACAAGGGCAAATAAAATGAGTGGCACCAATTACAATGAATACGTAACTTATGATAACAACCATTATCGTATAGTTGAAACAACGAACAATAAAAAAGAAATAAAAACGGGAAGGTTAGACGATGAAGTTGAAATGATTGAAGCGGATTGTGGTTGTTTCTGCCCAAACGAATTAATGCAGGCTATGCCTGATATTTTTGAAGGTGAAACGGTTTCCACTTATGATACATTAACTAATAAACTTTTGATGAAAAAAGTATTTGAAGTAAATCCGGCTAATAAAGAAAAAAGTCTTGCCAAAACATTTTTTTATGATTCAAATGGATTGCTAATAAAATTAGAGGAAGGTCAATACTACTTTATTACCTTTCGTTATGAATTTTATTGAATAAACTATTGTCTATTACATTTTCATTACAACCACTCCACTCCTTTTGCCATTTTGTTGAAGAACAATGAATTATACAATTCGTAAAACAAACTGATTTCTGAGTAATCAAATCGTAAAACACCCATGTAGGGGCGGATGCAATTCGCCCCTACATTGTTGATTTACTCGCATTTGCGTTATTAAAATGTAATCATCTGCAATAATTAAATTATGACAGTTTTTGTTATTGATTTTATTAAAGAAATATTTATAATTTACATTTTCACCACTACTACCCCACTCCTTTTGCCATTTTGTTGAAGAACAAAAAAGTAGTTGCCGTTTGGTTGTTGTTTGAGGTCGATTGTATTTGTGCCGGATTGTAATTGTTTTGTTTGAATTAATAAACCGGAGGAATCGTAAATAAATAAATTTGCGGGTGTTGTTGTGGTTACCTGAAAGAGGCCGTTTCCGGGGTTTGGTGAAATGGTGAATACATTAGGTGTATTTGTTGCAATGGATGTGCTATATGTTCCTTCTATAATTGTGTGATAATTATTTAACGGCAAGCTGCTAAGGGCGTCGGTTATACCACTTGGCCATAATACCACAATACTATCTATTTGTGTTGCATTGCCTAAACCAAAATGCACGGGCAGCATGTTTTGTCCGCAATAACCGGATTGTGCAGAAACTTCGCGCATTTGCCAAATTGTTTCGCCGTTGATGTTTGCTTTTATTTTGACAATTGCACCGATTGCTGATTTATTTGAAATTACACCGGTTAAATTAATTACCAGCCAATTATTATCGTTGCCACTATTATTAAATAAACTGTTTTCCTGACCTGCGTTGTAACAATTAGCAACCATTAAATCCATATCACCATCTTTATCATAATCGCCAAAGGCATTGCCATAACTCCAGCCTAAAACGGAAACGGTTTCATCGGTCGTGTTTTTTATAAAAGTGCCATCACCATTATTTAGGTATAAATAATTATTCCATTGTGTGCCCCAAAATGAATTGGTGACAAATAAATCGAGGTCGCCATCGTTGTCGATATCGGAAAAATTGCAGCCGAATGAATGTCCGCCGTCGTTGCTGACAATATCGGTTGCGGATTTTGTAAAATTGCCTACTCCGTCGTTTAAAAATAGGGCATTATTGGTTCCATCGTTGGCGAGAAAAACATCAAAATCGCCGTCGTTATCTACATCACCCCAACTGCTGCTCATGGTTTTGCCACCATTCATTACCAGCGGGTCGCTGCTTAATTTTGTGAACGTGGCATCGCCGTTATTGATATAAAAATTTTCATGCTGATTGGCTTCGTTGGTTACAAATAAATCGGCATCGCCATCAAGGTCGTAATCGATCCAGTTTGCGCTGCGGGAAATATAGGCATCGGTTACTAAATCGCCACTTAACACTTTTGTGAAAGTAGCATCACCATTATTGTGATATAAATAATTTTGTTTTAAACTATCGCTGTTTGTTACGTAGAGGTCCACAAATCCATCATTATCATAATCGCCCCAGGCGGCAGTTTCAGAATAACCAAAATCGTTTACCGCAATTCCTTCCGTTACCTGTGTAAATGAATTATCATTATTATTCAGATAAAACATATTATTTTTTCCAAACCAATTCACTACAAATGCATCAATATCACCATCATTATCTGCATCTGCCCAGGTGGCGCCGTCAGAAGGCATACCATCTTTTACGATAGTATCTGAAACTACAGTGGTAAATGTGCCATCGGTATTATTGATGTATAACATATTATTTTCACCACCTTCTTTTCCATTTGTAATCATGATATCCTGATAACCATCATTATTAATATCTACCCAATTGCAGCTTCTTGAATCGGAAATGGTATTTACAATATCACCAATAATTACGGGTGTAAATATTTGTGCCTGTGTAACAGATTTAAGTGTAAATAAAATGGCGCTTAATAGTATTATTTTTTTCATTTCGGTTTGGGTTTTAGCGAAAATAGGAATAAGTAGAGGGCATTTTTTACATGTTAATGTCATTTAACCTTTTTTAATAAAACATTTAACGTGTTTCCTTGCGGAAATCACTGTTTAACCTTCTCCGATATTTGCTTTACCGATAAATTCCAATATTTACACTACATAACTTATATATGTCTGCACCAGCCACAAACTGAACAGGCAACAATAGCAGAGGCTACGGCGCTAATAATTACAAGCCCTGAAAATAGTACTTTCTCCCCCCAAAAAAACCTTACAAGAATAGAAAAAAGTTACCTTTATTGCCGCTAATGGGAACTATGAGAAAACTTTTATGGATTTTATTGATGGGGTTATACAGCACAAGCTGCTGGTCGCAAACCACATTGAATATCAACACTTTGGACAGTAACCTTACCGTGCTGGCCAATACCAACCGCTTTAACGGGACCGTTTTATACGCTGAAAAAGGGAAAATTATTTACGAAAAAGCATTTGGCACAAGCGACTTCAGAACCGGAGCTCAATTAACTACAGCTTCATCATTTAATCTTGCATCGGTAAGCAAACAATTTATTACTGCTTGCATCATGGTTTTATTTGATGAAGGAAAATTAAATTTTGATGATGCGGTAAATAAATATATTCCGGAATGGCCTTATAACGGAATTACCATTCGAAATTTAATGACACATACCAGCGGCATTCCGGATTATTGGGATGTGTACATGGATCACAGAACACCACTGGATACCTTAACCAATGCAGGTATGATTAGCCTGTATATTAAATACAAACCGGAATTATTATTTACCACCGGAACAAATTGGGAATACAGCAATACCAATTATGTTTTATTGTCGACAATAATTGAACGTGTATCGGGACAAAACATTGCTGATTTTTTTAAAACAAAAATTGCGATGCCTGCGGGATTAAAAAAATACTTATGTTTATCAGATATTAATGCCTGTTGTTCCTGAAAATCATGTGTATGGATTTAGTATAATAAATGGAGAAAATAAATTAAATGATTTATTTCATATTGACGGTGTTACAGGTGATGGAAATATTTATTCGTCAGTAGAAGATTTATATAAATGGGAGCAACTGTTATATAACGGAAAAATTATTAAAAAAACCACCTTTGCAGAAGCATTAAAACCTGTGCAGTTAAGCTCCGGAAAAGCCTATCCGTATGGATTTGGCTGGTTTATAGAAAAGGAAAACAGTTTATACTGGCATACAGGAAGCTGGGTTGGATTTTACAATATTATTTGTCGCGATATTGAAAACAATCGGACATTAATTGTACTTTCCAGTGGTGATAATGACAGTGGGAGAAATATGGCAAAAAGTTTATTTTTTGGTTCAGATTATACAGTGCCCGAAACAACATTAATTAATAATGTAATGGTAATTGATGGCACGGGGACACCTGCAAAAAAAGCTGCGGTTCGAATTGCAGGAGATCAGATAATTGCCGTTGGCGATTTAACCCCATTTACAGGTGAAAAAATAATTGACGGGAAAGGTAAAATATTAGCGCCGGGATTTATTGATACACATAGTCATGTTGACCGCGGATTAAATGAAAATCCCGATGCACTTGCAGCAATTAGTCAGGGAATTACTACTATTGTTGTTGGGCAGGATGGGGAAAGTGATGCCGTGGACAGTATTAAATTGTGGTGTAAAACAATTCCTAAATCGGTAAATATTGCAACGTATACGGGACATGCAACCATACGCGAACAGGTAATGGGTGCGGAAAATTTAAAACGACCTGCAACACAAAATGAAATTGATGCCATTAATAAAATATTAGCCGATGAATTAGCAAAAGGTTCATTGGGTTTGGCGACAGGTTTGGAATATGAAGGTGGATTTTATTCCAGTCGCGATGAAGTAATTCAATTAGCAAAAACTACTGCTGCGGGCGGAGGAAAATATATCAGCCATTTGCGCAGTGAGGATATTAATTTACAAACTGCTCTTGAGGAAATAATTACGATAGGTTATGTTGCGCAAGTTCCTGTTCAGATTTCGCATATAAAAATTGCTTTAAAAGATGATTGGGGAACGGCGGATGATATTATTGCCATGCTGGAAGCTGCACGTATGCAAGGCGTTGATATTACTGCCGATTGTTATCCGTATACTTATTGGAATGCAACCATTCGCGTATTATTTCCGAATAAAGATTTTACGAGTATGGAAGCAGCAACTTATGCAACTACACATTTATTTGACCCGGCAGGTTCGGTGATGGTGCGCTTTGCACCGAATCCGGAATACAAAGGCAAAACAATTTCACAAATTGCAACAATGCGCAATGAAACACCTGAAGCAACTTTATTATATTTAGTTGCAGCAGCAGCAGCATATGAAAAAATGCATCCTGAAGATGATGATGTGGAAGCCATAATGGGAAAAAGTATGAGCGATGAAGATATTATTCCGTTTTTAAGCTGGGCACATACTAATATTTGTTCGGATGGTGCAAATGGCGGACATCCGCGCGGTTATGGTGCATTTACAAGAGTGTTGAGTAATTATATCAGAGATGAAAAAATTATGTCGCTGGAAACAGGCATCAATAAAATGACAGCATTAAGTGCCGAACATGTTGGTATTAGCAACAGAGGTGTTATTGCGCCCGGCTATTTTGCCGATTTGGTTTTATTTGATGCGGAAACTGTTCGCGATAATGCCAATATCGATAATTCAAAAGCTGTTTCAGATGGTATTTTAATGGTTTGGGTAAATGGTGTGTTGGTTTATGCAGATAAAACAGCAACAGCAGAATTTCCCGGTGTATTTATCAGTAAATAAAAAAAATAATTCAAGTGCAAAATAAACCAAAAGCTATTGTATTAACCAATGGCATTTTAAATGAATCGGATGCGAAAACCGCGCACGGATTAATAAGAGGAACTGAACGATTTGAAATAGCCGCAGTAATTGACCATCATTTTGCCGGTAAAGATGCCGGTGTGGTTTTAGATGGTAAACATCGTAATATTCCGGTATTAAAAGATATTGATGCAGCCGTGGAAACAATTGCGGATATTCAGTATTGTATAATTGGTATTGCAACGGTTGGAGGTGTATTACCCGAAACATTTATTCCGGTAATTAAAAAGTGTATTCAACATGGTATGTCTGTGGTAAATGGATTACATGAATATTTAAATGATCATGCCGATATCGTAACATTAGCCAAACAATATCAGGTAGAATTAATTGATGTGCGAAAACCAAAATTGAAAAAAGATTTACATTTTTGGAACGGAAGTATTCACAATGTTGAATCGAAAATTATTGCGGTAATTGGTACCGATTGTGCTTTAGGAAAACGAACTACCTGCCGATTAATTAAACAGGCATGTGCTAATAATAATATTTCCGCTGAAATGATTTATACCGGACAAACCGGCTGGATGCAAGGCGGGAAATATGGTTTTATATTCGATTCTACGTTAAATGATTTTATTTCCGGCGAGCTGGAACATGCAATAGTGCAGTGCTGGGAGGAAACAAAACCCGATATTATTTTACTTGAAGGACAGAGTGCCCTGCGCAACCCAAGCGGACCATGCGGAGCTGAGTTTTTAGTTTCGGGAAATGCAAAACATGTTGTGCTGGTGCATGCACCTAAACGTAAATACTACGAACATACGGCACTGTGGGGCGCCATACATGATGTGGAATCGGAAATAAAATTAATTGGTATGTATGGTTCAAAAGTAATTGCACTGGCATTAAATACGGAAGATTGTACAACTGAAGAAGCATTACAATTTCAACAACATTATGCTTCCACCTTAAAAATTCCGGTATTGTTGCCATTACAACAAGGTGTTGAAAAAATAATTCCGGTAATTCAAGCCCTCGTTTAATATGCAGATTATAGCGATAAACACCTATTTAGAAAAAATACCACTGGTACAACCTTACCGTATTGCGTATCAAAATATTGAGGATACAGAAATTATTTATCTCGAAATAATTTTAGCAAACGGTATAATTGGTTATGGTGCTGCGAATCCATTTGCAGAAGTAACCGGCGAAACACCTACCACTACCCTATCGTTGTTAAAAAGCGCAGTTGTAGAAAATTTAATTGGAAAAGATATTTCAGATTTTAATACATTAATTGATTTCTGCGCACACCATTTTGCAGCATTTCCGGGTGCATTAGCTGCGGTGGATATTGCTTTGCACGATGCTTATTGTAAATATTACAATATGTCTGTTTATGCCTTGTATGGCCAAGCCCGGCCAACATTACCCACTAGCATAACGATTGGTATTAAACCGGTTAACGAAATGCTTGTGGATGCACTTGCTTATTATGAAAAAGGTTTTCGGGTTTTGAAATTAAAAACCGGAACTTCGGTTGACGATGATATAAGCATTGTGCAAAAATTAAATGAACAATTTGGAGCATCCGTAAAAATACGCGTAGATGCAAATTTAGGTTATACGCTTTCAGATTTAAATAAATTTATAGATGCGACAGCACATTGTGCGCTCGAATTAATTGAACAACCCTTACCGGTTGGGGATGAACATGTATTGTTGACTTTACCCGATACTATCCGACAAAAATTGGTTGCTGATGAATCGTTAACAGGTTATTCCAGTGCAGAACAATTAGTAAAAATGCCCCAGCCATTTGGTGTATTTAATATTAAGCTGATGAAAGCAGGCGGAATAAAAGCCGCAAAAAAAATTGCCGACCTGGCCAAAGAAAATAATATTCAACTATTTTGGGGTTGCAACGATGAAAGTTTAATCAGTATAGCAGCGGCTTTGCATATTGCTTATGCTTGTAGTAATACAAAATACTTAGACTTAGATGGCAGTATCGAAATATTGGAAAATAATTTTACCGGTGGTTTTACTATAAAAAACGGGCTCATGTATTTAGCTGATGGTAATGGATTAGGGGTATCAAAAAGAGAAAAATAAAAGTCGTGCCCTTTTTTTAAAGTGCACGACTAAGCATAAAAATTGACCAAACCTATTATGCATTACTTTCCTTACTACATAAACAAGAATGTTTCTAACTGTAGTAATTACATATGTTTCTTTTTATTTAAAAACCTGGTTGCCCGATTCAACTTTTGAATTTACCTGAATACCGCCGCGCTCTATAATTACTGCGCCTTCCGCTTGTTTTCTTCCTGTGCCGTCTTCCACTAAAATATTGCCGTATTCCGATTTTAAGTTAAAACTCATTTTGTTTAAATCGTTTACAAAATCAATGTCAATATTACCATATTCGCTTTTAAACGTAGCTGCATTTAAAATTTCAACTTTGGTGCCCTGAATATTACCGGAATTACATTTAATTGATAAATCACCTTTTGTATTATTTAAAATAAAGCCGGTGTAGTCCGAATCAAAATTGAGGTTGCCGGTAATGTCTGTTATTTCAATTTTACCTGACTCACTTTCGCCGGTGATGTTGCCGGTAACGCCGGTCATTTTAACATTGCCGTAATCCACTTTTAAATTGATATCACCGGTTTGATTTTCGGTAATCAAATTACCTGACCCGAGATCAATGTTGAGCGTTCCCTTGGTTTGCTTGAGCCAAACATTACCATAAGTTACGTGTAAATTGATTGGAGATGATACATTATTTACTTTTATGTTACCCGATTCGGAGTGTAATTCACATACATTTCCGTGGGTATCAGACAAATCGATATTACCATAACTGTTTTTTAGATTTACAGCACTATTGGCAGGAATTTCAATGTAAATTTTGCCCTCCATATTAAAAGTTCCGATGCCGGAGCTGTTGCCTGAAAAGTCTGCTGCTATTTTTAAAATTCCGCCAATTTGTTCACAGGTAATTTCGATATCACTTGAACTTAATACCAAACCTTTTGATTCGCTTTTAGCATCAACTTTAAACAACACCTTATCAGAATTTTGTTTGCCAACAACTATGATATCAAAAGAAGAAGCATTTACGCGAATATCATTTATCCCTGAGAAAATGGTATCTACATTTAATTTTGAATTTTTACCGGATGCCGACCATTCCCATGTTTGTCCGTTTTTATTATATACCGTATCCTTATTTGATTGCCGGTTGATATTTGTTTGTGCATAAACAAACGGTTCATCATCTGGATCAAAATTGTCAGGCAGCATTGTATTTCCTTCAAATGCATTAGCCTGCAAATTCGTATTGTTGTTGGGGATTATCGGGTTTTCGGCAGGTGCTATATTTTCGTTAAAGGTTGTTGTTGATGATTCAGGTGTTGAAATTGCGTTTGTTGGTTTTTCAACCACTGCCACATCATTGCGCGAAACATTTACATAAGTAACTACAGCAACGGTTGTGGCTACTATACCAATAATTATTTTTGTAATAAGTGGTTGAATAATACTGTGGCCGCCAACCAGTGCTTTAGTATGAATTGTGTTTAACATATTAGTTGGTAATTCAAGTTGATCGAATCCTGCTCTGTTTTGACTAATAAAATCTTCCAAAATTATTTTGCTCATATCGTTGAATTTTTATTGGTAATAATTTGAATTAATTTTTTTCTTGCCCTATTGTATTGCGATTTAGAAGTGCCTTCACTGATATTTAAAGTGGTTGCAATTTCTTTATGTGCAAAACCCTCAAATAAATACAGATTCAATACAATGCGATACCCATCCGGTAATAGTTTAATTGCGTCCAATACATTTTGAATGGTATAAGTTGGTTCCTCCTCATCCTCTACCTGTTGACCGACATTGAGTGTGTCTTCATCAATTTCAAACATCCTATTGTTTCTTTTCCGCAAAACATCAATTGATTTATTTACAACCACTCTTTTAAGCCAGTTACCAAAATCAACGGCATTATTAAATTTATTCAGGTTTTGATGTCCGGCAATAAATGCATCCTGAATAACATCTTCGGCAGCCGATACATCATTTAATATTCTGGCGCTCAAATTGAGCATTTGTTTGGCGAATTGATGGTACATGTCATCCAATATGATACCTGCAGACTGTGTATTATTGGATGTTGATTTGCTCATTTTCGATTTTGTTACTGCTATTTCCATAAGTGCATATACCTAAATAACGGAGGCCGGTGAAAAGGTTGCATCTTGTGCGTGGAAATTTACAGCTCTTTTGCTGATAATCACTCTTAGTTTACATGATAAGTTTTCGGCTGATATACCTTTAAATAAACATTTCAGGGTTGCTGCGAGTTGATTTCACGTGAATTTTACACTTCTTTTAATCATTGGGTTTCGGCTGTAAATTAAGTATTTATAAATTTGCTGCGAACTAAATCATACCAAATGAAAAAACGATTTTTCCAATTTTTTGCTGTTATGGTAGTAGCTGTATCAGCAACAGCATTACTTACCTCTTCTGAATTAATAAAAAAAGGTAAATATTACAGCGATGCAGATATTGCCAATTTGAAAAAAGAATGGCTGGCAGAAATTACTGAAACACCGGTATATCCAACAGTTGTCACTCCAACGGCAGCAGTTTTATCGAGAGATGAATGTACACCTATAATTTTAGACGCAAAAAAAGCAAAAGGTGTTACCTATCAGCAAATTGCCGAAGCAGTTGGAAGAAGTGAAACCTGGACAACATCGGTTATATACGGTGAAAATACCATGGATGCAACAGAAGCCAAAAAATTATGCGATTATTTAGGCCTGGGAGCAGATGTAATGAGCGCTGTTCAAAATTATGCCTACAGAGGCAACAGCCAGGAAATGCCGCCAACAGACCCGTTAATTTACCGTTTTTACGAAATCAATTTAATTTACGGCAACACAATGCGCGCCATAATTCACGAAAAATTTGGTGAAGGCATTATGAGTGCTATTGATTACAATATGAACATCGAAAAAATCCCAAATCCGAATGGTGATCGGGTGAGAGTGACTTTGGAGGGGAAATTTTTGCAGTATAAAAAGTGGTAAACTTTATTACATTTATTTGGAAGGACAACCGGGTGGTTGTCCTTTTTTTATGCTAATTTTTTAATTGAAGCCCAGTATTTCTTTTACTACTGATAAACTTATGAAATACGAGCATGTATTTTACGTCGCTACATTAAAAATTATAAAACGTAGTTGGAGCAGCAACATCGCGCTTCGATTCAACATCCGCACCCGTTTTCCGTTGCAATCTTTGCTGAAAAGCGCAAAGGATTTCCACTACAACCGGGGCTAGATTGGGCTAAGGTGCGCTGAATGGTTATGATAATTTATATAATTATTTGCACCATTATATAGAATAATTTAATTTTTCTTTTCAATGTGCTTTCTATTTTCATAATAATCGAAATAGTCTTGGATGGTTACTCCATCTTTGCTATTCGCCATAATTGATTTTTCATATCCAATATGTGGTTTAGCTACTTGAGTTTTTAAACCATCTTCTTCGAGGTTAATAAATTTCTTTTCATAATACCAATAAATTAAGTCTAAATTATGAAGTGTTTAATTTCCAAACCCACATTTCCTAATACCCAGTAACAGAACCCAATTTATATTGTTGGCAGTTTTCTTCCTCGCCATTCACTTTATAATTACACCATATTCCATTTTTAATAGGCTGGTAATAATGGGCAACAGTTAAAGTTTCAGTTATGGTAGTTTCGTTCAAAATATACAGGTAATATGAAAAATAAGTTAACGCATTACAATATTCCCCCTTAGTTAAAAGTTTATTTTCCAAATTATAAATTTCAAGAGTTCCACGCCCTGCTGTATCAAGTATGGTATAAACTGCAATCTGGCTATCTGGCAATTGAATTTCTATTGGCTCTCCTAAAACTTCCCAATGGATGCGTTGTTTAATTTCTTCCAAGTAAATTTCTTTAATTGGTGCTTCATCATTTACCGAAGTGTTCGTAAACAAAAACATAAGTATTAAAGTATGTAACATAACATTTTTTTTATTTTATTTACTAATATCAATTGGTGACGGAGAACCTGGAATAGAGATTTGTGCACTTACTGTTCTATCAGTGGGATGACCTCCTAAATATCCAGTTTGAGTGATTATTTGTTCAGCCCTATAAAAATATTTTGTAACCAAAGTATTCTTAACTCTTTCAGCACGGGCTATTAATACACCTCCTGTAGTTGAACTTTTTCCATTTAATGTTGTGGGCTGATTCATAACATCTGGACCAGTGCCTAATATTACTTCTCTAGCCCTCCCTTCATCTGTCCCACCATTTCCACTTAATGTAACTGTCGCATCTTGAGCAATCAATAAAATTTGGCCTAAGGGATCAACTTTACTCTCCTCCCCTGGCTTGTAATTATCGGAACTACGTTCAAACTGAGGTGCTATTGTAATTGTTGTCTGCATCACAGAATAAGTAAACTCCCCTGAAACAAAATTTTTAGTCTTCCAACCATTCCACCCATCGCCTTCACTTTGAGAGTTACTTGATTCACTAAGTGTACGATTAATTACTTGACGTGATTTTAAAATATTTGATTGAGTTGTAGTTAACTCATCTTGATAAGTTGGCTCGCCTATACCTGTTCCGTCTTCAAAGGTTTTAACAACAGCAACTTTGTGCCCACTTTGGAAGTGTGGGTTTGATTCATAAATTTTCATGTCCTGAGCTTTACCATTAACATCAGAGTATGAAAAAACTCGTATTTCAATCAAAATACCATCACCATTATAGATATTATGCACAACATATTCCTCTAAACCGTCCAAATCGATTGCAACAATAGGCTTATTCCCTGCAAATTGATAAGGTGTATACCATGGGTAATTGCGAGAAAGCGGATCAGTGCTTAAAAATTTACCTATTCGCGGGTTATAAACTCTAAATCCGTAATCATAAATATTTCCTTCGCCATAAGTATCCGTATCAAATTCTTTCCCGTTAAATCCATATCTATAATTTACATCCCAAGTTCTCCCAACCAACAACATCCCGAACGGGTCAAGGTCATTTTGCCTGTAACGCTAATTACATTAACACCGTGTAAAAGAACAATATGTTAAAAATGGTGAAAAAAGTTGAAGTTTTCGTTTTTTTTTGAGTTGAAATTTATGCTAAATTTATTAAATTATATACCACCAGTTTTCAAAATTAAGATTTTTTGGGATAACTTTCCTGAAATGCATACAACTGATCTAGTTATTAACCGTTTTTATGTGCTTAATAAGATAAATGATAAGAGGATGCGCACCATAAAATAGTAATGTAATAAATTGGAATTACTAAATTACATTTTTTTCATGTTATATAAGTAATAATTAATTTTAGTTATCAAAGTATGGCTCAAAAATGTTAGGATATTCAACTTTTTCAATAATTCCATTCTCAAGATATTCTATTTTTTTTAATGTGTCGTTTAAATATGTATACATTCTCAACAAGCCCCCGTCTTGCGCGTAATAATAGCCAGTGCCATTCTTTTTCCCTTGAACAAAGGGTAATTTACTTTGAATCACTCCGTTTCTAAAATATACAATCAAATCACCGTGTAGCACCCCGAGTGTATCATACTGTCTTGACCAATCAATGCTCCCATCTTCATAAAAAAATTGCTCCGTTCCAACTATTACACCATTTTTCCATTGTATTTGATGAATAATTACGCCATTAGGAGCAAAGGTTTGCTCTAGCCCATCTAATTTATTATTGGTATACTGTATTATATCAGAAACATAACCATAGTATGAGTCCAAAAATTCAATTATATATGTTGAATCAGATGTTTGTATTTTTCTTTGAATAACTGCACCACTTTTGCTAAATTTAAGATTAGTAGTATCACATAAATAATTATTTTTGCTAGTTAAGTTTAAAATATTTATTTCGGTTTTCTCATATTGAGATAAATCTTGCGCAACAATTACCAATGCAATTAAGATGAGCGTAATTAGCAAAATCAAAGAATTATTATAATTGTTTTTCATATGATTATTATTCTGGATTGAAAGTAACAATAGTTGATTGACCATCAGCACATTTGCCATTTGGTAGTGATACCTCTCCTTTGATAACTACACCATCTTTTTTTACTACAGTGTCACTACTTGTGATACCATAGTAGCATGCACTACCTTCAAAGCCATTCACAGTGATATTTAACTCGTTTGAAGCGTTTGAGGCAAGGCTGGATGAACTGTCTAGGATTGGAGTCGCACTATTGCATGTAGTTAGATTTAATTCTGCTTCAGAGGAAAAAGATTTCGGAGACCAAGTTTCGAATGTTCCAGATGTGATTCGTGTATGATCGTCAATTGAATATATCTCACCTGTTTCTTCATTAGTTGCATTTCTATTTCCATGAGCCAACCCAATATTATTTGACCAACCGTGTGCGAATATTGACATATCGCTTATTGGATCATTAGCTCGTTGATCGGTTCCGTTTCCTTGATCAAGAGTTTTACCATTCACATAATTTGTCAATTCTTCTGTACTTGAAATTGCAATTAAATTTACTTTATTTGCTGTTGCAACTTCCTGAATGGTTTTCCACTCTGCTTCTGTATAATCTGCTAAAGTTACTAACCATGTGATTTGCTCTTGGCTACCACGACCTTCTTGTGGCATTTCATCCCGATAAGCTTGAATAGCAGCGATACCTGCATTAATAAATTTCATTTTGTCCCCACCTAGATCAGCGCGTAGGTCTTTCCCTCCAGAAACAATAATTTTTTCATTTCCAGTTGGATCAATAAACAGCATAGGAGAATTACTTACAAACACATATGGCGCTTCGAAAGAATTTCTTTGAGTAAGTTTATCTACACTTAACCACCTGCCCAATCTCCCATCATAAACGCGTGCACCAAAATCAACAGCAACATCATTCCCATAAACATCATCAACATTTTCTTTGCCATTAAACCCATATTTATAAGTAGTTGTAGACTGCCAAGTTCTATCCACCAACAACATCCCGAACGGGTCATGGTCATTTCCCCTGTAACGCATACTACATTAACGCTTTGTAAAAGAACAATATGTCAAAAATGGTGAAAAAAGTTGAGAATTGGGAGGTTTTTGTCGTTTTTTTCGTTTCTGATTTTAATTACATCAATAGTATAAAATAACCATTTAAATTATAACGTACTCCAATATTCCCATTATTGATCTTGGTAAATGTTCACAATAGACCCAGATTCATTTAATTTAATAAATATTGTTGGAGAAGAATATAGAATACCAGGCGATGTATTTACTTGCGGTGAAAAACTTAGTTCAGAATCAAAAATAATTGGTATCGCAAAATCATTCCTCAGCTTGAAATAACGATTTGTTGATGCAATCATTAATCTATTTTTACATTCAATGCAATAAGATACAGTGATAAATGGCAATTTTTCCACGCCTGTTACGCCTAAAATAACATAAGCATTCTCAGCTTTAAACCCATAATTCACGCGATTAAATTCAATGAACTGAATAATTGAATCTCCAACATCAGCATTTAGTTGATAATATACTACATTACAACTATCAACGGGTTTTAAACCTGCAGACATTAAATATATAAATAATAAAGGATTCATAAAACCAAATTTAAATTTTATTAAGATTTATTCCACGGCACCAACTTTAAGGGCATCTCGGCTAATATCAAAACAGTCACCAACAGCTTCATCAAATGTACAAATATTATCTTTTGTTCCCTGATAAGGATACCCGGTTTGGCGGTCAATATTTGATTCATCAATTTGATAAACAGGGATATTAAACTCAGATGCTAAATTAAGATCTGCACTTTCACCTGAGCGCATTTGAGTTCCATCATATGGGGCACGGTAAAAAGTCATTCCATTATCCCCATCTTTATTTGGATGAGTATGCACTTGGCCTATTACGATATTGTTCTTATCACCATTTGATATTGGTATTTTTCTGCCATCTTTGATAAAGGAGGTTATTGCATTACTTGAGCTTTTATAAGTATTTGGAGCCTGGGGATAATTTTTTTGACGTTCAAGCCTTATTTCAGCCTTTTCAGTATCAAACACTATCAACGCAGCTTCTTCATGCCTATAATTACCTGATGGTTCATACTCTCCGATTGGCAATTCAGGATGGCTATCCTGCCAAAGCCTTAATAGATCTTCGCCAGTGAAATTTATAGTGACTAACCGGCTATTATTTTCCAATTCAATAATTAAATCCAGATAAGATGTACTAGCATCTTTTATTTGACTAGAATAATTTGCGTTTATTAAATCCCATTGTTCCTGTGTAATCAACCTTATATCATTAGATGTTTTGGTATCTGTGTAAAGATATTGTCCATATTCATTATAATAATCATCATCACCATACGGATCAATCATAATAATCGGATTGTTTGAAAAAACAACATAACCTGAAAGGTCATAATTATTCTTATAGTCGACATTCCACCTTTTGGCTAAGCGTGTATCATACTCCCAAAATTCAGCAGTATTTAAATTACCATTTCCATAAATTTCATCATCTTGTTCTTGTCCATTAAACCCATATTTATAAGTTGTTGTCGACTGCCAAGTTCTATCCACCAACAACATCCCGAACGGGTATTAGTCAATTTCTATGTAACGCTAACTACATTAACGCTGTGTAAAAGAACAATATGTCAAAAATGTGAAAAAAGTTAAGAATTTTAAGGGTTTTACTTTGTTTTAAATAAAATTACATTAATTTTCTAACTTAGCTCACACATTAAATTAAACTAATTTAATGTGATAAGAATTTACATTTTAATATCGCAAACTAATGCAGTCAGACAATAAATTTTTAAATTTTATTTCATTGAAGCTATTCAAGTCAAATTTTATATCTTACCCAAAAAAAATTATAATTTATCAGAATCTAAATTAAAACCATTGTTCAACCTAATTGCACGGAATATGCTAATAACATGTAAACATTAAACTAATCAATTTTTTATTTCAAATTAATATTTTTGGCAATCTAAAAAATTATCCCAATCATCGATGAAATTATTTTTGGACGGAATGAGTTTAAATTTTAATCCACTTTTTGGACTTTGATATACTATACTATCATTGGAGATGTGAATAATGGTATATTCTTGGCTTTGTAAAAATAATTTATTTCCAACGCAGTCGACCTGATATGAAAACAATATTTCACTACAAGAAATAGGTTCTCCATCAATTACTAGATCATTAATAACTCTAGTTGAATTGTCATAATTGTTAATAAAATTGAACGCTTTTGAATTCTCTTTGTAGCATACTCCATACAACAAATTTGATGGGTCTGAATTTACAGTTGCAAAATCCCAGTAACCCAAAATAGATTGCTTTTCCGGACAGCTTATTTTTTTACAGCCTGATATTAGAATTGTTATAGCTGCAATGCAAATCAATTTAATCATAATTTTCAATTTGGATTTGTTTTTTTAGGTACAACCCTTGTGGTACTAGCACCTGTTTCGTTATCTATTATCATGTAAGAAGTAGACCGAAATGTGTTTCCTGCATTTATAATTACTGACATATTTACACCACTTGATTTTAACGCATCATTAATCTTATTTTGCCAAGTTTCAATAGCATATGATCCAGTTTCTTGAAAAAATGAGTTTACTGCAAAATTAACTGTAGAGGCAATGCCGCCAAGCTGCGATTCTTTGTCATTTGACAATCCAAAATTAGATTGACTTATTTCATAAATATAAATTTCAGCATGACGTTTATAAGTTATTTTTACGTTATCATTTTGATCATCACGATGTAATTTTTCATGATCTGATATAGTAGATTTAATATTGTAATAATTGTTTAAACTTTTATGAATTTTGCCATCTATTAAATGTATTGAGATATCGCCATCTAGAGTGCTTGCTGGTGATAATTCATTTTCATATTCCTTGGTTGATACATTTAACCCGGTATAATGTTTTGTTATCTTAACAAGCCTATAAATATTAAACCGGCCAGCAACAGTACTTTTTGAATATTCAAAATCAGCAAGAAAAGTGAAATTTTTAATAGATGCCGGATCAATTGTTTTGTTCAAAGTATTGGTATAAATAATTTTTTTCAATTCTTCTTTGCTGATAACTTTAATTAGGTGCGAGCCATTTCTATCAGTCCCTAAATAATTCCCATCTGTGTCAAAATAATCATCATCACCCAAGGGGTCGATTTTAAAAATTGGATTACATGAAAATACAGCAAATGAGGATATAAACGGCTTAACTACTGGATCTAAATTCCACCTTCTGCCTAACCTTGAGTCATATTCCCAAAACAATGCAGTATTCAAATTGCCATTTCCATAAACCTCATCATCCTGTTCTTGTCCATTAAACCCATATTTATAAGTGGTTGTAAATTGCCATGTTCTATCCACCAACAACATCCCGAACGGGTCATGGTCATTTCCGGTGTAACGCATACTGCATAAACGCTGTGTAAAAGAACAATATGTCAAAAATGATGAAAAATCGTGAAATTTTAAAGGATTTTGTCCAATTTTTTAACTTAAATTCTTAGCCTATGCTGCATGTAATTTCTATAGCCAAAATTTAGTAGGTATTAAAATAATTTAATAACAATAAATATTTTGAGGTTCTTAATATTCAATAATTTGGGATATTTCTTTTAGATCATACTTTATAACGCCTAGTTTCATTGCTTCCGCTTCAGTCAATGGTAAAACCTTACCAATTTTGGCCAATACCAAAAATTCATCATTTACAGAGTAATTATGTGAACCACAATTCCAATCTGCTGGCTTACTATAATGAAGATACTCTGAAAAAAAATTGCAATTGGTATAATAGTTTAAAATGCCTTCAAAGTAATAAATTACAAATATTGTTTCATTTGAAAAATTAGATTTGTAAAATTGATTACTGGCATAATAAATTTTTGCCTGCTTTACATATGTATACAAAAGAGTTGTTTTTGCAAGATCGTTAGTGCTGTCCCGGCTTGCCAGGGGTATATACAATTCTTCAGCTTTACCCAAAGACATTTCAAGTGTAGTGTCATATTCCACAATCATGTAATTTCTTCCCGAATAATCAAAAAATAAAAATGTGTCTATGACGGAATTTGTATCTACACTTAAAAACTTTACAGTTGTTAGACATGTGTCAAACTTTCCCGGTGTAAACTCATAATATACATATCCTTTCATTTCTTTAATTTCAACGTTGCATTTACTTTGGCCATTTAAAGGCATGAAACAATAAATAAATACTGATGCAAATAATAATTTAATGCTATTCATATATCAATAGGTTTGTAAAATTATTTGTGTAGTATCAAAAGCATTATTACTTTTGATATGAATTATGACAACATCGGCCTCAACAGTTTGAGCTAATTCAATTGCATTTGTCACAATCAATTTAACTTCATATGGGTAGATATTTGTATTAAATGCCCAACTCATTATTGGTCCTCCATTTTGTCCATACCCATTATTTTCATCACCATAATAAGGATTCATAGGTTCTGAATAAAAATAAGCCGCATTCAAAAAGTGATTGGGACCATATCTTGAATGATTTAATCCAAAGCCATGCCCTTCTTCATGCGTTAACGTTTCATTATTGTATTCACCATAAATCCAAAGTTCTCTTAAGTCTTTACCGTCCCTATACCCTTGATACTCTCCTCCAAAACGGTGTGATAAATCAGCTCTTAAAATATTACATGTGGGGTCAGATTGTCTTTTTTCTTCTATTTCCGCTTCACTACTAAGTGGGACAAAATTAATATCAAAGGTTATATCCCAGCATTCGCCATTTATTTCCATATTATATGACTGAGCTTCCCAACCATTTTCAGTATTCTCAATCATAGCTTGAACCGTGTAAGCTTTAGATCCATCAGCATTATAGACATCAAAACCTGTAATTATATGTGCGTTTTTAAGCTGTTCATTATTCTCATTGTAGTAATAGATTGCCGAAACTTTTACTGTATGGTTACTTTTGTCTACTTGAACAGTACCATCAGCCCCGTTTACATCGGCAACAACAATTGAGTTATTAAAAAAACATGCATACGGACTTTCCCAATTTTTAATTATAGGATCAACGTTCCATCTTCGCCCCAACCTGGTATCATATTCCCAAAAATCAGCAGTATTTAAATTTCCATTTCCATAAATCTCATCATCAAGTTCTTGTCCATTAAATCCATATTTATAAGTAGTTGTAGATTGCCATATTCTATCAACCAACAACATCCCGAACGGGTCATGGTCATTTCCGGTGTAACGCATACTGCATTAACGCTGTGTAAAAGAACAATATGTCAAAAATGGTGAAAAAAGTTGAGAATTGGAATTTATTTCATCTTTTTATTTGCTTATTGCATTTAAAATTGAGTCTGTAATCACTGAATCTTGCACGTGACATACCTTAATTTATTTAAGTTGTTTATAAGCAATAATTTGTGATGCCGTTCTTAATTTAAACTTGTAGGCTAATAAATGAGAGGCCTCATTACCCATTCAAAAAATATTCACTTTGATTAACGATGAGTTGACTATCGGTTTTCAAGTTTATAGAATATAGTACTTAAGCCTTTATAGTAATTTATAATAAATTCCTTGCCATCATAAACGAAAGGTGACTCACTTTTTCGTGTATCACTTTTTAATGGGCCAAAAGTGTACAGAGTGCATGCGTATATTTCTAATAATAAATCTTCTTTTGTCTCGTTGGGCAATCCAACATAAAGCGTTGTGTATGAATCAGATTCAAATTTATTTGGAATGTAGATAGGACGGAGTCCGATACTATATAATTGATGATTATTTATTATTTTTATAATTTCCGCATTATTACTAAATTCGTCAGCATATGGCAGAAACCACCTATAGTCTCCCTGTTGTAAAATATAACCGAAAGTAATATCAATATAATTTTCATTTTTAACCACTAATTTTCTGTTACAGGAAGTGGTAATAAATAATAAAACTAATAAGATTATTGCTTTGTTCGCCATATACTCATTTTTGGAAATCCTTGTTTATCAATTGTGTAAAACTTAGTATTTCTCCAGTCATGGAAAGCACTTCTAAATTGGATTGAAATCCAAAAGAATTAAGATTAGGTAAATCGAATTTGTTTTCGTTATAATATCTTATTTTTAAGTAGGAAGTTATTAAATATGGGCTGTTTTGTATTTGAATAACTTCGTTTAAATATAATGTGTCATTCATATTATCAATAATGTTGCTGTTTATTTTAGAAAAATCAAAATCCAAGTGCAAAATTTCAAAGCTCCCTTCAGAGTCTAATTTAAAAGTTGTATCATTACTCGTTATTATGAAAATTTCATTGTTTAATTTAAAGACATAACCATTTATTTCCTTTATCAATTGATTTTTCGGAATAAAAAATGAATAATTACATGAAGTTATCAAAATTGAAAAAAATAATATCTTTATTGCATTATTCATTTTTCGATTTCTGGTTTTGGGTTTTGATAATTAATAACAGGGTTTTTAGGATCCCAATAATTTTGAGGAACTGAACTATCAATTTTGTCAACATTTGTAGCATCCTCACTAAAAACTATTGTTTGAATATTATTTTCATTATATTTTTCATTAGATAATTTAGCCAACACCGCCGTTCCTAAATTTGTAAATTGAATTGAATTTATAGAAAACCCGCTGCCAGCTCCCATAATATTATCTTCATATCCTACATGAGAAGTGCTTCCAAATTCTTCAAAGGTATTTACTGGCCCTTGATTAATGCATCCAAAAAGCCATGCTTCATAATTAACATTTGAATATCTGTCTTCCAGCCCATAAAGGTGAAGTACTTCATGAATTATTGCTCTGTTTGTGCTGGGAAAATCTAATGGAAATTGCATTATACTACTTCCAGCTGCAAATGTGCCCGTTTTAGTTATATTAGAATATTTGTAATCAGATAAATTATCAGAATATGGTAATCCACCTAAAGAAAGATTTATCGCATTATCTCCATTTCTTTCCATTACAGTTTGGGCTTGCTCATAAATTCGTTTGTAGTTTAAACCATCATTATCTATTATAAATGTCATATTAATTTCTACTGTCCAAATTTCGCCATTCTCATCAGTGAATGTCCCTGTATTATACCCAGCTTCTTTCCATTCAGTAAATGCTTTATTAAAATTATCTACCGAAGTTGTTGCATCCACTCCAGCAATGGTTCCGCTTACATAAATGTTAGAATTAAAAGTAATTTTACCTCCTCCGCTAGGGTTCCTTTCTATAGTTACAACAGCATCCCTACCATCTATGTCTTGATGCAATATAGGATTCAATTTGCAGAAATTGTAGGGAGAAAGATTGGGGTATTTCTTTTGTAACGGATCTTTACTAAACCACCTTCCCAACCTACCATCATAAATCCTTGCTCCAAAATCAACCGCAATATCATTCCCATAAACATCATCAACATTTTCTTTGCCATTAAATCCATATTTATAAGTAGTTGTAGATTGCCATGTTCTATCCACCAACAACATCCCGAACGGGTGATGGTCATTTTCTGTGTAACGCATACTACATTAACGCTGTGTAAAAGAACAATATGTCAAAAATGGGGAAAAAAGTTGAGAATTGGCTTTAAATTTAAGATTTTTTATTCAAACACCATAGGTTAACAAAATATTCCTTAAATATAAAATTAACTGGCTTTTAACGTAAAAGTATGTCAGAAGGGAAACCAACTTTTATAATTTATTAAGTAGCATAACAACCAAATAGACAATACCACCCAAATAATTAGAGCAGTAAGGGTAATCTTATCATTAGTAGCCCAAACTATTACTGTATTTAAAATAAGCAAAATCCCAAAGGCTACTGCTAAAATTAAATCTATTGTTATATGATTGCTAAAGTCAATACCTCGACCTGCATTATCTAATGGTTGATTTAGTTTCTTTATCCAAAATAAAAATGTGGTTACAAAACAAAAGCTAATTAACGGAATTTTCCAAAATTTACTTACAATTCTCATAATATTGAATTAAACATTTTTTCAAAAGTGGAAGATATTCAAGTTCGTCCATATAAAACGTATAATAAGTTGGATCTTTAATCTTTAAACTTTCTAATTGCCTGTCATAAGAAAGTAATTTTCTGTTATAATTATCGGGGAGGATACATAAATTATTCTCAATTAGCCAGTTTAAAATTAGATAATCATTTACTACACTTTTACCATAGTTTAATTCATAGATGAATTTGGCCTTTAAATAGGTCTGTTCATGATTGTCAGTATATATATTAAAATATGAGGCTTTTATTTCTTCATCATCACTTTTTATTGGATATTTATGAGTAAAATAACGCAATATTAATATAGTAATAAATAAGCTTACAATTAAGGACATAAATTTTATTAACCTCATAGTTTTAATTAATTCGAATCTGAAAATATTATTGACGCACCTCCAGCAGAACTAGAATCGATAGTTAATTGCCCACCCTTTTCGTTTACTCTTATAACTTCATCATTTTTTGGAGTTGGCGGTATTGTCATTTTACCAAAAATTCCGTTCCAAAATACTTCACTACTAAACTTTACTTCAACACGATCTACCTCATTGGGGTCTTTCTTACCATTCTCGTTTGTATCAATAAAAATACCAGGAAATAATTTTTCCTTTCTAAATTTGTTTGTTGTTGAATTTGTTGCATTATCCTCAGTTAAAATCTTCCCCTCATCTGTAATTACCTCTTGTTGATTAATTAGGTTTAACCCATCAACATCAAAAACATTCACATCCTTGACTTTTACCCATTTACCATCAACCTTTTTTTGTATTTCACCATAATAAACAGTTTCATAAATTGCAATCCCATTTGAATTCGATTTTGAAATTTCTTTAGTTTTTGCAATAAATCTCTCACCGGCTTCTAATGTGATAATAGATTTTGAATTTTCTTCAACTGTAAAACCAGTTACAGTACCTTGAGCAGTGTTTATGATAGTAGTAGTTACAATTGCACCTGTTCCAAGCAATTGTATTGGTTGTTTTGAATTATTTTCAACACTAAAACCACCATTGAAACCAAAGCCTTTTATTTCATGATATAAAATTGGATTTTCATAACAAAATGAATATGGGCTTAATTCAGGGTAAATATTTGAAAATTTATCAAGACTAAAAAACACTCCCAAACTCGGATTATAAAATCTTGCTCCAAAATCTAAATAATTAGGAGACCCGTTGAATTCAATATTTGTTTCACTTCCATTAAAACCAAATCTATATTCACTTCCAATTTCCCATGTTCTCCCCACCAACAACATCCCGAACGGATCATGGTCAATTCCGATGTAACGCATACTACATTAACGCTGTGTAAAAGAACAATATGTCAAAAATGGGGAAAAAAGTTGAGAATTGGGAGGTTTTTATTGTTTTTTTTGAGTTGAAATATTTGTCAAATTGCTTTATTTACCTATAAATAGAGTTCAAAATTAGGTCTTTGAAGCAACAGACTGGAAATGCCTCCAACTGACCCATTAATAATTCGTTTTAAGGAGAAAGATATCACTCATGGTAGTTCATTGTTATATAATACCAATTGGTGTCGATATTAGTTATAGTAAAATCTTTATCTTCCAAGTATCTTGTAATGTCTTTTTTGTTTGAACTAAATAATAATGAATAAGAAGTTGTTGCAGATATAGATTTGCTTGATTCAAATATGAAATGAACCTTACTAGGTGATAAAGAAATACTTTGTAAATTTGTTAAATAAAATATTTCCGTCAATGCATTTGGGTTTTGAGAATTAAAATTTCCAATGCAACTATCACTGGCATTCTTGATTATTATAGTTTCAGAGTCAAAATTTCTATAACATTCATAAGTTTCAAGTATCGTTAAATAATTTTCAAGTAGTAACGAAGAAACTTCATTAAATAAACTTTTATTTGAGCGATAAATTTCAACTTTTGTAGTTGAGCAGTTAAATTGTGATATCGCAAATAAAATCACAATGAAAAACTTAAAATGGATCTTCTGCATGTTTCCAAGCTTTAATTTTTTCCCCATCTTTACTATCACGAGCTGGGTCAAAGTTTGTTAAATTATAGGGTTCATCTGTAAAATTTTGAGGCACATATTTACCAGTGCGTAATAGTTTTTTTCGTTCGTCGTCTGATAAAAAGTCATGCAATGGCTCTCTTGATTTAACCCTTGGAATCTGATTATAATTTGGTGCACATGATGCTTCTGTTGCACCCGCTGCTTTAAAATCATTTATAACAGCCTGAAAAAGTTCTACGCCTTCCAATTCCACTTCACTGTAAGTTTTAACAACTAAACCCATTGGATAGGTTATTGTAACCTCCTTGAATTTTGTTAATGGTGCATCTCCACCCATTTTATTACTTGGCAAATCTTCATAGGAATATCCACTTCCTTTTTCAAACAATTCTTGGACCCACTCTGCAATGTCCATATAATTTTCACCTTTTTGAGCTGCAGAAAAATAATGGTATAAATCTACCCAACCATTGTCTTCAGTATAAATATACCTTACCATTCCATTTGGATTTTCACCATCATGAAAAACTTCAATTGTAGTCTTATCAAGTTCATTTAAGATGTCCTCTATAGTAGTTAATCCTTTTGAATTAAAGTATTTCATCGCATCCCCAATTGTGCCTGCAAGCAACAATGAAGGCTCCTTACCCTTTCTATCAATGTAACTAATTGGATTATTAATTACATCTGCATAAGGACTTATCCAAGGATAATTTTTGTAAAGTGGATCAACTGACATCCACCTTCCAATTCTACAATCTAGATACCGTTCTCCAAAATCAACTGCAACATCATTTCCATAAACATCATCAACATTTTCCTTGCCATTAAATCCATATTTATAAGTGGTTGTAGACTGCCATGTTCTATCCACCAACAACATCCCGAACGGGTCGTGGTCATTTTCACTGTAACGCATAATACATTAACGCTGTGTAAAAGAACAATATGTCAAAAATGGTGAAAAATTTTGAAATTTTAAGGATTTTCAACCATTTTTACTTAAAATCTCAGCATATGAAACAAGGCCTCTCAAATGGTATTATTTGGGAGGTATTAAAATAATTTAATTCTAAATAATTATTTTGCGGTTTTTAATATTCAATAATTTGGGATATCGTTTTTAGATCATACTTTATAACGCCAAGTTTCATTGCTTCCGCTTCAGTCAATGGTAAAATCTTACCAATTTTAGCCAATACCAAAAATTCGGTATTTACAGCATAATTAGGTAAACCACAATTCCAATCTGTTGGCTTGCTATGATGAAGATACTCTGAAAAAAAATTGCAATTGGTATAATAGTTTAAAATGCCTTCAAAGTAATAAATTACAAATATTGTTTCATTTGAAAAATTAGATTTGTAAAATTGATTACTGGCATAATAAATTTTTGCCTGCTTTGTATATGTATACAATAGGGTTGTTCTTGAAAGATCGTTAGTACTGTCGCGGCTTGCCAGGGGTATATACAATTCTTCAGCTTTACCCAAAGTCGTTTCAAGCGAAGTGTCATACTCCACAATCTTGTAATTCTCCCCGATCCAATCAAAAAATAAACATGTGTCTATAATGGTATTCGTATCAATACTTATAAACTTCACGGAGGTTAAACAGGTGTCATACCTTCCCGGTGTAAACTCATAAAAAACATACCCTTTCATTTCTTTAATTTCAACGTTGCATTTACTTTGGGCATTAATGCTATTAAAGGAATAAATTAATAAGAATGTAATAAAAATATTTGTTTTATTCATAAATAAATAAGGTTATACAATAAATTAGCGATGTTAAAAGTATCGATATTTTTTAAATTTAAACTAAAAATGGTAATCTTTTTATTTTTGCTATTCAAAATGCCATAGATTTTGTGTAAAAATAATTTTTAGAACTTTTTATTAAATCTAGTTTAATCAATTCTGTATCGCTCAAATAATTGAATTTGTTTGAAAAGTTAAACACAGCATATTCTATTAATGTATTTAGATTATAAATAATACAAAGATCAACAGAATTGAATTTATTTGAATCACCAAGTTTCAAATCGGATATTAAAGAATTTATCCGATTAATCTGAAAACTATTATTATAAATATTAATTAATCCTGTCATTGAATAACAAATATAAATAATACTGTCATGAGATGTTTTAGAGCTATAAAGCAAATTGGTTTTTACTTTTGAATATATACTATTATTAATATGTATCGTATCCGTATTTATAAAGCAATTTATGTTGTTAGTTAAATTTGAAATTTGTTATCACCTTGTTTGTATAATTGAGATACCAAACTCCATCCACCAATGTGGTATCCTTAGAAATAATTATTGAATTTTAAATCGATCCGGATAAAAGTAATACGTTTTATTCGATAACTTATTAATAATTAAAGATTCATAAGGGCAATAAATAGTATCATTAATTTTTATATATTTATATTGAACAATAAACTCCCCGTATTCTAAATGTGAAGGAGTTTGGCTATATGATTTGAATGAAAAGCAAAATAGCATGCTAATAATATTAAAATTTCATATTTTAATTGGTTATTGTTATGACTCAGTATGGGTTTTTATCATCATCTCCTTTAATGTGAATAATGAATAAAACTAAGGAATTATTACTAAAAATACAAGTAAGGTGAATCCCGAAAGACCTTCCTTTTACATAGTGAAAAAATTATCCATTGATTTTTTGGCCAACGTACTATGGCTTTGCAAATAAAAATATAAAACTAAAGCATGTAACAATATTTTACCCTTCACAATTTAAATATAAATGATTTAAAAATTGTCTTCCGAAATCCTTATTGAATAAACAATGCTTTGAATTTGGTCGATTGACTTAAAGTTATAAAACAACATTAAATATCGACACCCTCGATGATAGAGCATTAAACTAGCATCAAAATTATGATAAATATAGTAGTTAAAATATGTATCACCAAATTGTCCGGATCCTTGTTTGTGTATTTCCCCTCCATTTAACCTTAAATTAAAAACATAATTTAAGTTCCAATTATTTAAATTAGTGAGAATGTTTTCATTTGTAAATGAAGTTGAATCCCCAATAGGAGAACTCTATGTAATTTTTTTCAGATGTATCAGTTAAATTTATTCGTATATACTCATAATAACTATCATTAACAATAGCTTCCAAATTGTTATTTATATAAGTGAAAGATATACAATAATCTCCTTGTAAATCATAATTCACATTAAATTTCGAATTTTGTTCTGTTGAACAGTTTAATTGAAAGGCAATAAATACCGAAAATATTAATTTAAGTATAGTGCTTTTGCCATTTACCATAATTAATTTTTGCTTACTCATCTCACTATATAGATTTTATATAATTGTCACAGTGACCATTTAGTGACATTTAGTGGCCAAAATATAATTTAATAATTAACATTAATTGTTGCAGGGTTTTCAATATTTATATCTGAGTCAAATCGCATTAATATCAAGGTCAAATCTTCAATATAGCTCATGGTTTCCGGCTTATTTAATGAACATAAATAATATTTAAATTCAGTAAGGACGACTCCCAAACTTAATTTATTGTTAATCATAACTGTATCTACATTATCTTTTGAATTTATAAATAAACAAAGGTATTTAGGGCAATCTTCGAGGCTGGCCGATACGTCATTGTTTTTATTTAAAATTTCTTTAAACTGAATAATTATTTCTTCAAACAAGATACTATCTATAATAGTTAAATTTACATCGCCCGGGTTAAAGCTATCTATCATAGCATATGCTCTGCTGAAATTGGAGCTAAGCGTATCATCTGATAACGTAACAGGCATAATAGTTTTGTGGCAATATCCAACATGCTTAAGTAATAAAACATCCACCTGTGCATAAACTGCACTATTCACGAAAAACAAAAATAAAATTGATAGTTTCATCATTGTACTAATTTTTTGGCTTGCCCACTTGGATTCTCATTTAAAACTGTTTGATGATATTCAGAAGGCGTATCCGTAAGTAATAATTATAGTGTTTTAATATCACCATTACTATTTATAACATAGCCCCAAGGTATTTTCTTATTATTTACAATAATTTAGGCTAGGTTAGTCAAAGGCAGAACAAAACAGCCAATGTAAATATAAAAAATGAATTCCGAAGTTGCAAAAGTAGATATTCCACCAAACGAAGGACACGAAAGAATTAGATGTTATCTAAGGATTTATACAATGAAATGTTGTCGGAAAATATAGATGGCTATATTCATTTATCAGATATTTTGAATTTATGAAATCTATCCACTTTTTATGATAATATTTTATAGTGAAAGTGCTATCGTTTATTAGTGAGACATCAAAAAGTAATGAACCGGTTGATGGTGCATCAGTACCAATAAACATTTCATTTTCTTTATAATACACTGAAATTATATCATTTTTCAATCTATAACTGAATTCTGCTCCATCGGGTACATTAAATATCATACTTACATACCCACCAGTATCAAAAGTAATATTAGGATAATACGCTTCACTTATAAGCATAACTTCATTATTTTCAAAATTTAAAATTTCGTTAATTGTGTTAAAATGTAAATATTCAATAACACCATTGTTACTATCTATGGGAACCGTTCTTTCTGGTTTATTTTTATTTGAACTATTTCCTTGAACGCCATTTTGATTCTTTTCCCTATTATTGCAGGAAAGTATACCTATAACCAATATGATGAGGAATGTTTTATTTCTATTCTTCATGTTCAGTAGCCATTTTGCGTTATTAAATATAAAAATATTTAAGGAACTCATAGTATTAACTTTAAATATCAATAGAAATTTTTCAACTCAATTTAGTACCCTTTCGGTAACTTCAATTTCGAAAATTATTCAACTTATTAAAAATATTTAAAATTTAAAAATATCCCCTAACCTTTTTTCTGTTATATCTCTCCATTTTTATTAAATGACCATTTTCGTAATATTTCCATACACCATATTTCAAATTCAAATAATATTTGCCTTTAGTTTCTATTTGTTGGCGTGGAGAATAGGCTTTATATATGCCATGCTTAATATAAGATGGATAAGAAATAACTGTCATAATTTGGACTGAGTCTCTAATTCTATATAAAGTATCTACATTTACCACTAATTTAATTTGTATTACCTCCTTTAATTCATTATTTTCAAATTTCTGAAGTAATTGTTTGCGATTTCGTTCTGTATAAATAAATGCTGTATCCTTATTGAAGATGTGAATGGTATCCTTTTTAGTGACGGCAGATTGTTTGTTTGTACTTGCTATTGTGGATATAGGTTTAGCAAGTGGCGCATTTTGCCCAATAGTTAAGGAAATATTTATAATAAGGAGAAGAAGTAATTGGTATTTCGTAGGAGGCATAATAAAGAGGGGTTTAAGGTTATTTTATTATTCGCAATTTCCTTACTGTGAATTTTAGGTTATTTCAATTATTTCATTCAGCAAATATCAAATAAGAATTACTTTATTTTTTATTAAAACTAATATAAATCTCATATCCTCACAAATTATTTGAATAATAAATTGTATCGCTATAAACATATTTATTTGGTAAATATCTGTTATTTTCAAATGTAACCTTATTAAAAACTACCTTTAGTGATTGGCATGTTGCTGATTGGTAATAATATTGAATTTCCCCATCGATAGGAATTAAAATAGCAGGCGCTTCAGCATTTACAACAATTATGTCTGAACAAAAATATGGAATCGGGCCATGTTCATAAACCAAATATTTTAAAATACTGTCATTTTTACTTAATGCTATTTCACCTGTGTTACTATTTTGCACATATTCCATTGGCAAATGGAAACTAAGATATATTTTTGGAAAAAAGCTTGTTTCCGCTAAATCAGGTTGTATTTCTTTAATGAAACTAAAAAATCCACAAAATTGAAGTGTAGAGTCGGATGAAAATGATTCGCAGTCAATTATACTGAAGTTATGTGTTCGCTGCTTATTACTTCGACTGCAAGAAACCGAAAGCAGCAAACTTAGTATTATTAAAATAAATTTTGACATAGACCAAATTTATATTTAAAAATTGCTAACAGAAAAAAAGCATCTAAAATTGAGTTAATTCACAATAAATTTACTTAATAAATTACTAACTTTTTAGTCAAATTAAGTTTTCTTCCTGAATCGAAAATAACGTCAATTTGAAGGAGGTAATCTCCTCTGGGAATATTGTTATTGTTAAAAAGTAATCTTATACCTGCATTAATGTTAAAAATATATTTTGAGCGTTCCTCACAACTGTTGAAGCTTTGTGTAAAATCATCCAAGCTGAGAAAATAACGCGTAGAATCAGCAAATTTAACCATGGAAATGCCTGGTTGACTATTCGAAATTACATAATTCGTTTGAAAATTGATTGGACCTAGTAGTGTATCTATTTCTAAAAGTAATTTTTCTCCTATTAGGGTTATTTGCATTGAGCTTATTTTCTCCTCCGAGCATTTTTCACCACGTTGCGAAGGTAAATAATGTTTATTTTTTTCTTTGTAGTAAAAACTGACTTTAGGGTCGATAAGGACGTATGCGTCAGTATTTTGACTTATTGAATCGCAACAAGCTATTTCTGTGTACCAATCATTTTGCGATTCAATATTAAAAAAATGGACATCAATACTATCAATTTTATAGTAATAGTAAGCTTTTCTTGCACAACCTAAGTTCAAGGCAAAAACAAGACAGATTAAAATTATATTTTTCACATATCCTACGGTCATACTTTAGATGCTTATCATTTTGCCGCCTGCAACAATCTTTTTTGTAATACTAAATCGTTTTCAAGCGCTGAAATTTCATTAGATTCAATCAAATTACAAATAAACTCCAAATCTGCAATTGCCTGCATATAGGTGTAATCCTTATTAACAAGTTTAAAATTATGTTCTTTGGCATCACACAAAATATCTAAATACGAATATAACAAATTTGGGAAGTTATTTTTGTCGGCCAGGTTATTTTTTTGTGTAATGTTGAGCCACTCGGTATCCAAATCAAAACCAGGTTCGCTTTTATTTGTCCGGAGCCAATTCACAATTTTACTCAGTAGTGTATGTAAGTCAGAATAAAAATGCATTTTATTCATAAATAAGATTTCGCATTTTGAAAATTTATTTGTTTCAGAAATACCCTTATTTGATAAACCAGATTATCATACCACTCATAATTTCACCCCTTTAGTAAATGGAAAAACAATAATATCCAAACCAACCAACATACCACTTTTTGCATAGTGAACTGCGTTATTATAACCCTGGTTCGGTCCTGCTATATGCACTATTTTATAACCTGCGATATTATCTGAATAACCGATATTAATTTGAATAGCCGCTGTTTTATCTAACCAAAACCTTGCGCTAATATTATTTTGCAGGAATTGAAGGGCTGAAATGTTGTAATAATCTATATTAAGTTCATCTAGTTCATATCGAATTTGACCCTTC
This sequence comes from Bacteroidota bacterium, assembly GCA_016706255.1. Taxonomy (NCBI): domain Bacteria; kingdom Pseudomonadati; phylum Bacteroidota; species Bacteroidota bacterium. The sequence goes on from JADJJZ010000029.1 coordinate 990,607, forward strand.
GCCCAATATGAATAATTTACAGAAAGATAAGTTTCAAACCATTTTGCATTATCAAAAATTCGAAAGTTAATGCCTGCCCCTGCTGCATAGGAACTGGCGAGCCCGATGCCCGCATTTAGCTCTAAACGTTGATGAAACGGCTTTAAATTATATGCATAAAACACGCCCCAAGCTCCATAATGCATTTTTGCCCCTCCACCGGTTCCAATACCCGAATTAGCATATCGTTCTACCTGAGCATTTAAAGTTGAGCAACAAATTAGAAATAAAACGAATAGTGCTTTCATTTGTAAAATTTGTTGTTTGCAGGGGACCCTAAAATTTTTAATTAATTAAAAATGCAAAAATTTCAAAAATTAATTGACTTTTTAAACCGTTTAATCTTCCCATGATTCGCAGATAAAGATAGAACTTCAATTATTTTTTTGGTATAAATAAATAGAAAAATATGGCATAACTACTTATAAAATAAAGCCAAATACTAATTGTTCTTTTGAATCGTAAACTTTCTGATTCCGTCATATAGTTGATTCGCTTCAAAACATCAGTTCGATGAAATAATTTGACATTTAATACAATAAGGAGGATAAAAATAATTGAAGCTGAAATTATAATAATTGTTTCACTAAATAAATTCGGAATTTTTAACAAAATTGCAATGCTACTCAAATTTGCAAGCTGTGCCAAAGCAATGTTCTGACTTGCGTAAAGCCATGGCATCGTTGTTTTACCCCTTAAAGTGTAATAATTTAACAATCGAATAAAAATATACGAATAGCATGCTTTCAACATAATACAATAAAATATGTTGTTGAATACCAATCAACAAACCCCACTAAAACTAAAAATAACAATAAAAACCAAATGCTATTAGCGGTACAACACTTCCTTCACCACCTTAACCACCTTGGTTGCATCGGGTAAATAGGCGTTAACCAGGTTGCCTGCATAATGCATGCTGGTGTCGGCTCCGTTTACGCGGCGAACGGGTGCATCTAAATAGTCGAAGGCATCTTTTTGTAACTGGAAGCCGATTTCGGAAGCAATACTGCCAAATGGCCAACTTTCATCAACTACAACCACGCGGTTGGTTTTTTTAACGGAGGCTACTATGGTTGCCATATCGAGCGGACGAATGGTGCGCAAATCAATTACTTCGGCGCTGATATTTTCTTTTTCTAATTCTTCTGCAGCTTTTAAAGCTACTTTCATCATTTTATTGAATGATACAATGGTAACATCTGTTCCTTCACGTTTCACTTCTGCCTTACCAATCGGAATGTAATATTCTTCTTCAGGAACAAATCCCATATCGCTATACATCATCTCACTTTCCATAAAAATAACCGGGTCGTTATCGATAATGGCCGATTTTAATAAACCTTTTGCATCATAAGGGTTAGAAGGAGAAATAACTTTCAATCCCGGAACATTGGCATACCAGTTTTCAAACATTTGTGAATGTTGCGCTCCAAGCTGACCTGCAGAACCGGATGGGCCACGAAATACAATAGGGCAATTAAACTGTCCCGCGCTCATAGCCAGTGTTTTAGCGGCAGAGTTCACAATTTGGTCGATAGGTAACAAGGCAAAATTGAAGGTCATAAACTCGATAATAGGTCGTAACCCGTTCATTGCAGCGCCTACACCGATGCCGGCAAATCCAAGTTCGGCAATGGGTGTGTCGATTATACGTTTTTCGCCAAACTCCTCCAGCATACCCTGGCTTACCTTGTAGGCACCATTGTATTCTGCTACTTCTTCACCCATCAAAAAGATGTTGCTGTCTTTGCGCATTTCTTCGCTCATGGCCTCACGTAAAGCCTCACGCATTCGTATTTCTCGCATTGTATTACCTGAATTTTCCGCAAAAATAGGAAATGTTACGCGCAAAGCCGAATCTAAACGCTTGTCACTAACATAATTAAGCCCGTTTTGAGCCTTGTTTTAGCCGTTATATTCAAAAACCTTATCCATACACCCTTTAGCCTAAAATGAGCCATTTAAACTGAGGCCCAATAAACTGTCATAATTACAGTTTTAACCGGAAAAAATAGCTCAAAAAAAAGCCCCGCCGTTTCCGAGCGGAAACTAAGCGGAGCTCACATTTGAAAACCCAATTACCCTAAAACTTTAATATCTTTATAAACTTAACCCGTAATTATACAATTTGTTCGGATACGACGGGTAAAATCCTTCAATTATTACATTCTGTCCACCTTTATCACTCAAAATCTTTGCCAAATCATTATAATTTACAATTTTTTTATCATCAACTGCTGTAATTATAAATCCTTCTTTAATTCTTGTCTGCTGATATATTTTTCCATTTTTAATTGCGGTTACTTTTACGCCGCCATCAACATTATAATATTCAGCTTCTCTTCCTGTAACATCCTCAGTTTCAACACCTAAACTTTTTACAATATCATTAACTTCTTTTTTTACAATTTCGGTGTTACCTTTTTGGTTCTTTAATAACACAACAATATTTTTTCGCTCTTTGTTCCGTAAAACACTAACATTAACTTTTTCACCCGGTCCGTATTTACTTAATTGTTCCTGTAATTCGGGAAATGAATTAATTGGAGCGTTATTAATATGTGTAACAATATCCCCAATTTCTATTCCTGCATCTTTTGCACCTGAGCCTGCAACAACATTACTTACATAAACACCACCAACATCTTCTTTAGTAACGTCAACTTCTACGCCTAAGTATGCGCGTTGTACAATTCCGTATTTTTTTAAGTCGGCAACTACTTTTTTAACAATATTAACAGGCACGGCAAATGAATATCCTGCAAATGTTCCGGTAGGTGTTGCAATAGCGGTATTAATTCCAATTAATTCACCTTTTAAATTTACCAATGCACCACCGCTGTTACCGGGATTTACGGCAGCATCTGTCTGAATAAATGATTCAACCGGAGTAGAAGCATTTTCGCCAAGAATATCAATTTTTCTGCCTTTTGCACTCACAATACCTGCTGTAACAGTTGATGCAAGATCAAAAGGATTTCCAACCGCCATTACCCAATCGCCAACACGAACTGAATCGGAATCACCATATTTTACATTCGGTAAATTTTTCATGTCCACTTTTAAAACTGCAATATCTGTTGACGGATCTGTTGCTACTAATTCTGCTTCTGCAGTATGTTTATCATAAAATACCACCTGAATGGCATCTGCATTTTTAATTACGTGATAATTCGTGACAATATATCCATCGGCATCAACAATTACACCTGAACCTGAGGCCTGACCATTTGGATCGCCGTAGGAAAAATCGTCGCCAAAAAATTGACGAAATACATCATCTGTACTACTATACGATGTATTTTTGAAAACAGTTTTTACGTGCACAACAGATGGTGTGGTAAGTGCTGCAGCATAAGTAAAATCTACCGGCGCCATACCACTTGGTGCTACCGGAAAATTTGCGCTGGTAAACTGATACGGGTTTGCCAATCCGAAACGCGAATCATCATCACTTAAAAACTTTTCATACATAACCAGGGTTGCCATTGTGCTTATTATGGCAATCACCGATGTTAAAAGAATCATTTTTACTTTCATATAGAATGGTTTTTTAATTTACTTTGTTATCAAATTTCATGCACTAAACGACAACTGTAAGATTGTCGTATTTTCGCTTAACAATATTTAACGGATTTAAACTCTTTTAACGCTAAACATGCCACAAAAGTTTTCAAAATACCAGGGAACCGGAAACGACTTTATTTTATTTGATAATCGCGACGGTAAAATTGACCATAAAAATACGCAGTGGATTAGACAAATTTGCGACCGCCGTTTTGGTATTGGGGCAGATGGAGTGATGTTGCTTGAAAATGAAGCGGGCTGCGACTTTCGGATGGTTTATTTTAATTCAGATGGCAATGAAAGTTCGATGTGTGGTAATGGTGGCCGATGTATTGTAAATTATGCCAGACAATTAGGTATTATTCGCGATATATATACTTTTTTAGCAATTGATGGTTTGCATGAAGCGTATGTAAAAAATGAAATTGTGTATTTAAAAATGCAGGATGTTTTAGCTGTTTCCAAAACGGATGATCATTACGATTTAAATACCGGTTCACCACATTATGTTACTGAAGTGGATGATGTGCAGGCAGTGGATGTAAAAAATACCGGTGCTTCAATCAGATACAGTGAGGCATACGCGGCAAAAGGGACCAATGTCAATTTTCTGGACCGAAAAAATAATATTTTTCATATTCGCACTTATGAGCGTGGTGTTGAAGATGAAACCCTGAGTTGCGGCACGGGTGTTACTGCAGCGGGTATTGTAGCCGGGTTGTTATCCGAATTTGCCGACGGGCAGCATGCAGTATCGCTGGAAACCATGGGTGGAAAACTGCAGGTGCAATATGAAAAAAACGGCAACCAATTTACCAATATCTGGCTAATAGGTCCGGGCACATTGGTTTTTAATGGGGAGATATAATTTTTGGTTTACCGGTAATTATGTATTTTTAATTAAAATCCAATTATGTTGTTATACCCACTCGCAAACGGAAATGCCTGGACTTACAAGATGAAAGATGGCAATACCTATTCCAATACCGTTACAGGTGTTGATGGAGACGTTTTTACCATGTTGAACTCCGCAGCCAATTTGGCATCGCAGGTAAAATTTGATGGTAGTAATTATTCAACAAATGCCTATACGGCCGGACAATTTGATGTGTTTTTGAAAGAAAATCCCGTAGTTGGTGATACCTGGGAGATTCATTTTACGGCGAATACCATTCAGAGTATATTAGTGATGACAGTTCGTGAAACTGCGCTTACGCAAGAGGTAGAAGGCAAAACCTATCAAAATGTTGTGATGCTTGAAGCCGACAGCAAAATGAATATGAACGGCAATATCATGAGTCTGAATTTTATCACTAAATACTATTACGCACCCGGCACCGGACTGATATTAACAACATCATCGTATGGCGATTATCATGGTTTGGTTGCCTGTGATTTGAAATAGTGCCATTTTAGCAGTATTCGTTGCTTATTTGACCGGGCATTTGGCCTTAAAACCGGATAACCCGCTCCACCAATAAACTTACTTCCCCTCACCTACCCGCTTAAGGCCTTGCGGCAGTAGGGATTTGCAGATTCCGCTCAAGTTTGTTTTGCAAAGCGGAAAGCGGTATCTTTGCACGTTCAAATTTTTCACCTGCAGATGGAAAGCGATGATCAAATATTACAAAAAATCGAATAACACCATTGTAGAAATTGACAGGCCTGAACCAGACTGCTGGATAAACGTATACCCTCCCTTCGACCATAAACGACTTGCTACTTTAAGTGATGCCATTGATATTCCGATAGATTATTTATTGGATAGTATCGACATTAACGAACGTTCACGATTTGAGCAGGACGATAATGTGAAACTCATCGTAATCAATACACCTATTGAAAACGATATGGAAAATTCCATTGATAATGATGCATTTTATATCACCATTCCAATTGGCATTATTTTAACACAGGATTATAATATTATTATTTCATCGGCTCAAAATAAAGTAATCGACTGGTTTTTTTCCATTGCCATCAAACACCTTTCACCAAGTGAAAAGGAAATGATTGTGATGAAAATTTTCGAAAAAAATGTGTTTTATTTTATTCAATATTTGGCGGAGATGAATAAACGTCGCTACTTAATTGAAAAAGAACTCATGCATTCGAGCAGAAATACAGAGTTAGCGAAATTATTAAATATTCAGAAGTCGTTGGTTTACTTTGTAACCGACTTACGTGCAAACGAATTGCTGATGATGAAAATTCAGCGGACCAATTTCCTGGGTATTAAAACCGATGAAGAAAAAAATGATTATTTAAGCGATATTATTATTGACAGCAGCCAGGCCCTTGAAATGGCAACGGTTTACACCAATATCTTAAATGGTACTATGGATGCATTCGGTTCAATTATTTCCAATAATCTGAACGCGGTAATGAAACGTTTAACTTCTATTACCATCATTTTAATGGTTCCAACTTTAATTGCGAGTTTTTATGGTATGAACTTCAAAAATCTGCCATTAGAAAATTCCAATAACGGATTTTTTATTATTATGTTTCTTTCCATTTTTGTTTCGCTGGTATTGTATTTATTGTTTAGAAAAATTCGCTGGTTCTAAACATTTACAAAACCATTTTTTCTTCAACTTATTTGTTGCAATAAAATTATTTTAAAAAAGGTTTGGGGAGATATTAATACTTTACAAACTGCACACCTGATACTTCGCCCGTTACTGTATTGGTAAATTGAATGAGGTAAGTTGCTTTTGGAAGATGCTGAATATTATATTGTAAAATAGTTACGCCGGCTTGCAGTGAAGCAGTATTGCTCATTACTTTTCTTCCGGTAACATCTAAAATTTCCATCAACATATCATCAGCAGTTGCCGTATTTATTTCGATGGTAATAAAATCAGTAGCAGGGTTTGGATAAACATAAATTTCTTCAGAGCTGTCATCATTTATTCTGATGGCGATAATATTACTATAATCATAGGTATCATCAATATCCACCATTTTCAAACGGTAATATTGCAGACCGTTCAACGGTGCATCATCATAAAATACATAATCGAGTGGCAACAGCGAATTACCTGCAGCAGGTGAAGTGCCTATGGTAACAAAATCGATTCCATTTGCAGAACGTTGTATTTCGAAATAATCGGAATTAATTTCTGTTTCGGTAGTCCAGTGTAATTCGTTGGCAACACCGTTGTTCCATCCTGTAAAAGCAGTAAGTTCGATAGGTAACAATAAACAATCGGGTGTAACTACTACAAATTCACCTTCATCTGCCCCAATATCAGGTGCCGTTCCTGTGCCGGCATATCCTACCACACCCTGACGAATATCGCCTTCATAATCGGTAGTAACCAATGCAAGAGCAACGGCATTACTTTCAGCATAATCGGAAGCGCCAACAGTAATTTTTAAATTATCGGGATATACAGGACCGCCGGCAAAATGAGGAATATCGTAGTAACTATTTACCTCACGCGAACCACCGCCGCCCAGCGACATAAAATATTTATAAGAAGTAATATCGCTTGCAGTTAAAATATTAAAACAAGGGTCATTATTTAAATTATTGGGAACCGAAGTTGTAGCGCCGCCATAAGCATATCCATTTTTAATTGTCGCTGTAGAACCACCTTCCACATACACATAATTATAAGCGCCGATATTGATATAATAAAAATTATTTCCTGTTGTAGCCGAAATACTGGTTGTTACCGGAGGTGTTCCTGCAGTGCCCGGCGTTGCTTTGCGCACACATGCACTTACACCAACACCTGATGAAGTTGCATTTACATAAATAATATTATTTCGCAGATTTAATAAACCGGCGCCGTGATAAAATCCGCTAACACCAAAATCGGCGCCACCTGAAATAACACCCTCCTGCCCTATTGCGATGGTATTATTATATACATTATATGTATTTCCACCGGCAGCAACATAAATTCCATTTACGGCAAGTGTAAGTGAACTATTTGGTGCAGATAATTGCTGAATAAAATTATTATAAATGTTATGTGTTCCGGTACCTGATGTACCATACATGGCAATAATCATATCGCTTGTGGTTCCTGAAAGTTTATAGATATGATTTCCGTAAATATTAGTTGTAACGGTATTTGGAAATAAGTACAATCCAACCACAGTTGATGAACCTGAAAGATTATTATGTGTAATATTAGAAATACTATTGCCATTAAAATTCATATTATTTCCAACAGTACCACCACCAAAATTAATTCCCTTTAATTGTGTTGGTGAACCACCGGTTGCCGTAACATTATCTACAATATTATTTGAGCAGGTAACGGCATTTAATCCGTAAATAGCAATGCCGGCCATTTGTGCCGAGGTTCCTGTTGAAGAAACATTATACACCTGATTGCCGGAAACAGTAAACACCTGATTTAATGAAGTATTAATTGAATTATCATCTGCACAATTAATTCCAATAACATTAGAAGTTGAAGAGATGGTATTTACCGTATTATTACTCACCGTTGAACCGGTAGGCATTTTATCGATATACATACCGGCAGTCCACACAGTAGTTCCGGAACCGGCTCTGATATTTGAAATTGAATTTCCTGAAATTGTTTTTATCTGACTGGTAGAATTACTTACCCGAATACCCATAACATAAGCAGAACTTGCTGAAGGCACCATTAAAGTGTCGATTACGTTATTACTTACCGTAATGGTTCCTGATGCACTGGTATTGATATAATAATACCCATTTAAATTTCCTGCAGATGCTGCGGTAATGGTATTATTTGTTAAATGATTACCACTCACGCTCATGGTTGGCGTTGTGCTATTATCGTAAATTAAATATGTATTTGAACCTGTAGTATTAAGTGCATTATTTTTTATGATATTATTGTCGATATTACTTGAGGTGCAATTAAATTCCTGATAAATACCATAAAACAAACCACTTGCACCGGCATCAAAAGTACAATCATGAATAATATTATCGGATATATTTACTGTGCCTGCAAGTTGTCCGGATGAGCCTGTTCTGATTGCGAAAATGGTGCTTGTATTTGCACCCTGACCTAATGAGATATCGTTATGCGTTATTGTAATTGAAGAAGAAGTATTTCCCGAGTTTGCTGAATGAAATATGCCGTATAAGGTATTGGTATGTGATACACCACCAAGTCGGTTATTAATTGTATTGTAACTAATATCAACGCCACTCTGATAAATGCAATAAACGCCATATCCCTGATTAGTACTTGAACCACCGTAATTGGTAATGGTATTTCCTGCACCTAATTCACCAACAATATTTCCCTGATCAAAATATGTTGATGGTGAAGGGTCATTATATCCGCGCAAAATAATTCCTGCAAATACGTTACTGATGTTATTGCCTAAAAATTTATTGTTATCATTTCTTCCACCTGCAGTTGAAATAGTTAATGTTGTACCCAAAGCTGTTCGAGTACAGTTTGCTGTAAATATGCCTCTACTTCCTGTTTGAAAAGCGGTTGGGCCAACAGCAATATTTGTTTTAGATAAGGTGATAGTACAATTTTGAATTACATTATTAGAACAACCATCAGAAGCCGAAGCTTTGTATAAAGCAATACCATATTCCATTGTTCCGGGAGCGCTTGCATTATTGTCAATTAAATCGAAGCCATCAATCGTAATATAATCGCTGCCATTTAAAGAAAAAATACCATCCACAACAGTGGAACCGGCACCTAATGATATTGTTCCAACCGGAGCATAAATTATGGGATTAGCACCTGCGCCATCTTTAATAAAAGTAATTGTATTTGCAGCAGTTCCTGTTTGTGTTAAATTAATTCCGCCAACAGGAGCAGTTTCGGTATGACCGGAAGCCACATGACAAATTACATCGCAACTCACTGTTCCACCATTTAATGCAGTAACAAAAGATGCAATTGTTGGATAACAAGCTGATGGCACATAATAATCGCCGCAGTATCCAATACTTGGTGCAACGGTATAAGTATAGTTTGGTCCACCGTTATTATTGATATTGAGGGTGCTCATATCATGTGCTCGCTGACCGGTAGCAAGAACATCTGCCAAAATTGCAGCACTTGAACGATTACTCGAATAGGCGTAATAATAAATGATTGTTCCAACGGACTGACAAGGAATTTCAACCGTTCCGGTAGTGCCTGTCATGGTTACAGAAAGCAAGGTTGAGGTCAGGAAATTTACCGAAGTAGAATATCTGACATAAATATATTCCCCTGCCGAAGGTGGCGCTGCTGTAGTAACAGTTACATACACACTATTTTCAGGGTAAACAACGCCGGCAGCGGGTGACTGAATAACAGAACTTATGGCAACAGGATTATAACTTGTTTCCACCACGCCCATGTATTCGTTTTGGGGAACACCCGGTGTGCTGTATTCTGTGATATTGAAGGTGTAGTAATAGCCGTTTGCAATAGTTGGCATCAGTCCTGAACTTCCACCAAATCCGGTGTTGAACAAGGCTGCTGCTGTTCCGGCAGTCGGGAAAATGTTCATGTTATACCCTGCAAGTGTTAATCCGGCAGAATAAGGACGCCAGGCAGGATCGTAGTCGAACGGGGCTTCGTAAAACTCCCAGTTCCTTGTACCACTAAGGGCCGAGCTGGTTGCCTGCACACGCGCCTGACGGAAAATACCGAGGTCGCTGAGGGGGTACGACACATAACCGCCATTCACAGTTTGTGTTCCCAATTGGGTGGCTTGCGCAGCAGCATCAAATGTCATGATGATTAAAACCATGAAACTCAATACCGGTGCGGATTTTACGAATTTTAATATTTGCCTGAAATTAACCATACCAATCCAGCCTAAAATTACGAGAAGTTTTTGAGTTTTTAAGGCGAAAAACCCGATGAAAAACAAGTGTGATAAGGTTTTCAACTATTTGTCAACCAATTGCAGGTTTCAAAAAGTAAGGTTGGGGTAAAAAGGTAAACCTTACTTCCAGTAAAAGTAAGGTTGAAGAAAATTGCTAAACCTTACTTTTGGTGTTTAGCAGGAAGAAACATCTAAAAAAAAATTATTCGCTTTTTTTCAAATCTAGTTGTTCCAGTTTTGCAACTTTTTGTTGTAAGGTTTCCATTTCCTGCATCAATTTTTTAACGCGCATAAAAAGCAAAACGATTACTATACACATTAAAACCACAAGCAGTGGAACTAATGAAACAAAAATAAATTCAATTCCTGTTGGCATAAAATATTACATTTTTGAGACAGTTATTGCACCTACAATTTGTGTAGCATTTGTTATAACTAGATTGTATTGTCCGGCTGCTAAATGATTTAATTCATCAATAGTAATTTTATTTGCTCCCGAAATTAAGTTTGCGGATTTTTGAATTACTATTTTCCCATCGATATCTGTAATGCTGATTTCTGCATTAAATCCTGCTTCAACATTTACCTCTACCAACAAATATTCCGTAAACGGATTTGGTGCAATTTGTATGTCGACAGGTTGTAAAGTTGTAATTGCATTGGGCCGATATTCTTCCACGGTAACACAAACGGTTGTGGTTCCGCAATAATTATCGGTTACATCTACACAATATTCGCCCGGTGCTAAACCGGTAATGTTTTGTTCGGTTGAACTAAAGCCGCCGGGGCCCGTCCAGCTAAAGGTGTAGGGCGAAACACCACCTGCAATTGCCAGTGCTATTGTTCCATTATTTAAACCGATTGTAGCAGGTGTTGTTGTGGCCGTTACATCATCGGCATGCACAAATTGTATGGTAAAAAATAAAATTAAGAGTAGTGTTAATTTTTTCATTTCGAATTAATTTATGGTAAATTGATTGACTAATTCCTGCACAGATAAATTTGTATTATTGCAGGCATCAGCTTTAATGAAATGTAAAGTTTTTGTATCGCGATTTTCCAGCATTATTGTTTGTGTCATATCAAACCGATTTGAACCGATTGGAATAAATGTATGTCGCATTATATAACGTTCGCCGTTTCCTGCTATTACATGAATATCGTTTTGAAAATAGGCTAAAGAAAAAAATGATTTTGTTTCAAATGGAAATGTTGCTGATTTAGTCCAAACTTTTCCATCCCATAACCACATCACAATTTGATTATTAATGGCAATAAATTCATATATACTATCCCCTTTTACAGCAATATCAAAAAACAAATCATCCATATATAAATTGTTTTTATACGTTTCAATAAATGGATAATTTTCAATCACACTATTTTCAAAAGCTGCTTTAAATAAATATTTATTTATTGGTGTGGCAGATGTAAATTTTTTTAGTGAATCGAGTGGAATCGATTTTAATGAAGTGAGGCGGTCGTTTTGAGAAAATTCGGTAAAGTTTATGGCAAAAAGTGTGTCGTTGCTAATATCCCAGGCAAAGGGCTGCAGGTAAATGCTACGTCTTTTTGTCCCTGCCGGAATTACAAACCGTTCAGCGCTATCCAGTGGCTGGTTAATGCTACCCTTCCATAATATGCCTATCTGTTCCTGAATTTCCACCGCATAAAATGTGCTGTCGCTAATGATAATTTTGCGGTCAAAACGCCCTTGAGCGGATAATGTAATCTCTGCCCCCAAAAAAATACACAGTACTATAAGGGTATGTTTTACCATGTTTCAATCGATTGGTCAAAGTTGGCAGCTTCAATATCGCTTGTTGCGCGTAAAATGGTAAAATCGGGAGAAGCATCTAAATCGCCATCGCCATTTACATCTATACCAATACCTACTTCATCGCTGGTTTCGGCCCGGCTCCAACCGCTGAGGGCACCGTATTTTATTTCATCAAATGTTTCAAATAATACCCCGTAACTGGCATCGTAATATTTACCGTTTACAATGGCTATTTGGTGATTACTAAAGCTGGAAGCAGGATTTGGCGCGGTTTGACCCATTACGCCGACTTCGTCATTCACCTCTGCATAATCATATATATAAGCTGTATCAGCATCATAATATTCAGGTGCATAAACGTTCACATAAGGCATATCTGCACAGTCGTTTGAGGGTGTTCCGAAAGTCCAGTCCTTAACCAGAAATCGCGAAATGCTACCACAACCCGAAGGCGAATAATCGGCAGTGATATTCATATAATTATTGGGCTGTGAAAATCCGTGCATTTTAAGGGTAGCAAGAAATAGTTGCGCCCAGGTATAACATTCGCCGTCGGCATATTTAATAAGTGTGCCCAGTGTTACATTTGGTGAAAACAGTTCTTTGTAATAACCCATTGGCACGCCGTCGGCACGTAACACGTTATGGTCGGTGAATTCTGCCCACACGAGGTTGATCATTTCATCGTCGGTAGTTGCGCCATCGGCACTTTTGCAGGCGATATCGATTACGGTGAGGTAGTATTTAAATCCTGAAAATCCGCTTTCGGGATTTGCGGGTTGTAGGGTGACGTAAACGGTGCTCATGCTGGTTCCGGCGGGGTACCATGTGACATTATCGAATGAAAATTCCCAAAAAATGGTAAAATCTTCAAAATAGCGCACTTTATTATCTTCAAATGCCTGATCGGCAGGGGTTTCAGGGTAGTTGAAGGTGGTTCCGACTGCGGTTACGGTTTGAGCAGGAAAATCGATGCCTTCCGGGCCTGTGCCGCGCATGTAAAGGGTTGCGGGCATTATATCGCAGGTAAACGACATGGTTGCGGCGGCTGAAAGTGTACTTCCCGCGGGAAAACCGGCAGGGTTGGTGGTGCCATCTGCGCTCCAATGCAGGTCGGTATCAATAAAACCGGTATTGTCATCCTGGCGCAGGTCGTACATCTCGCCCCCTGAAAAAACTACAGTTTGAAGTGCAGCCTGATAGGTAAAATTTTGAGCCTGTAAGGAAACTATACAACTAAGCAGCAGCGCGGTAAGGGTTATTTTCATATTCTACAATTCTATAAAATAAAAAAACCGGTGTCCAGCTCCTCTTCTGTCCACCGGGTAATATACATATGAAAAGAAATAAATCTTTTGCGATTCGAAGTTAAAACAAAATCCTGAAATGCTGTTAACGCCAAACGTTTTTTTCACATTTTGCTGACATTGCTAAATTTTAGTAAAGGTGGCACCGGAAGCCTGCCCTTGGCTGCAAGTTCTTATCTTTGCGGCCGTATGAACGTTTATGATAAATACGAGGTCGTTATCGGACTTGAAGTGCATGCGCAATTGCTCACAAAATCGAAGGCATACAGCAGCGATATTGCAGCTTATGGCGGTGAGCCGAATACTTATGTGAGTCCGGTTACACTTGGGCATCCGGGCACTTTGCCTGTTTTTAACAAAGAAAGTTTGAAGCTGGCCATTAAACTCGGATTAGCGACAAATTGTGCAATTACACGCTATAATCAGTTTGCACGCAAAAATTACTTTTATTCAGATTTACCGAAAGGATATCAGATTACGCAGGACAATACTCCTATTTGCACCAACGGTTATGTATTAATTGGCGAATACGGCAATGAAAAAAAGATTCGTGTGCACAGAATACATCTTGAAGAAGATGCAGGAAAAAGTATTCATGATTTAGATCCTTTTTATACGCTGGTAGATTTAAACCGAGCAGGAACACCATTAGTGGAAATTGTTACGGAACCGGATTTGCGCAGTGGTGATGAAGCATATGCTTATTTAACCGAAGTGCGCCGATTAGTTCGTCATTTAGAAATATGTGATGGCAATATGGAGGAAGGCAGTTTACGTTGTGATGCAAACGTGAGTGTGATGTTAAAAGGTGCTACTGAATTTGGTGTGAAGGTGGAAGTAAAAAATATGAACTCCATCAGAAATGTAAAACGTGCTATTGATTTTGAAATAATACGACAGGTTGATGCGATTGAACGTGGTGAAACTATAATTCAGGAGACAAGAAGTTTTGATGCAGCAAAAGGTGGAACAGTGAGCATGCGGAGTAAAGAAGCAGCACATGATTATCGTTATTTTCCTGAACCGGATTTACAACCATTTATTGTTAGCGATGAAATGATTGACGGTATACAACACGACATGCCTGCATTACCAAAAGCATTAATGCATAAATATGTGGAGCAGTTAAAATTAAGTGTTTATGATGCTGAAATTTTAACGAGTGAAAAAGCCATCAGCAATTATTTTGAAGCGATAATTGAAAAAACAGGCAACTATAAAGCAGCAGCAAACTTGATGAGTGGTCCGATTAAAAGCTGGCTGAATGAAAATGCAAAAGACGTTGAAGAATTACCTATTACACCACATCATATTGCTGATATAATTGCGTTGATTGATGAAAATAAATTAAGTTTCACCATGGCATCGCAACAATTATTTCCGGCACTGATGCAACATCCTGAAAAAAGTGCTGCGGATATGGCCAGGGAATTAAATTTATTGCAGGAAAGTGATACCAACTTTTTAGCAGAACTGGTGGATGAAGTATTGGCAAAATATCCTGAAAAAGTTACTGAATTTAAAAATGGTAAAACAGGTTTAATGGGTTTATTTATGGGAGAAGTAATGAAACTCAGTAAAGGAAAAGCCGACCCAAAAATTACCAGTAAAGTATTAAGTGAAAAATTAAATAACTAAAACCTAATTCTAAATAGAAATAAATACAATGCGTAAACAATTTTTAATTATTTTAAGTATGTTGTTTGTTGTGATTACAGCCTGCAACAAGTCGGTTGGTGATGCTTTTACCATTAACGGCAGTATAGTTGGTGCTGAAAACAAACAAGTAGTTTTAGAAACCATGTCGTTTCCTGAAATCGGGCAACCGAAATACACGGCTATTGATACAGTAACTGCTGATGAAAAAGGAAATTTCACGATGGAAAATTATTTACCGGAAAGAATGACCTGCAGAATATCGGTTGTTGGTAATGCACAAAATTATTACATCGTTTCATTACACAATGAAGAGATGGGATTAACAGCAAATTTGAACGAACCCGGCGACCCGCAAATTACAGGTTCACCTGCAACAACATCGTTATTTGGTTTGATGACCACCTTGCGTAATTTCGACAATGCAGCAATGGCGATGAATGATTCGATAATGCAATTAAAATCGTCAGGTAATGATTCTGCATTTACTGCAATTGTTGATCAGTTACAAAGTGATTATTTATCGATATTCAAAAATTTTGTGGATACATCTAAATTCACAAGTAATTCTGCTATTGCGATTGAATCGATATTCAACAGTGAATTTGATTATGTGAAGGATAAATATAATGTATGGAAAAATTCGGCTGACTCATCCTCTATTTATATTAAAGAAATGGGTGTGAAAATTGCGGCACAGGAAGCGGTGCGTGCACAAAGTTTTGTTGGCAAACCGATTATTGATATTATTCAACCGGATAAAAATGGAAAAGATAAAAAGTTATCTGATTTAAAAGGTCAGATTGTGTTGATTGATTTTTGGGCAAGCTGGTGTGGACCATGCCGTAAAGAAAATCCGAATGTGGTGAAGGTATATAATGCTTATCATGCAAAAGGATTTAATATATTTAGTGTATCGCTGGATACCGATAAAGATAAATGGTTGGCAGCAGTTAAGGATGATGGTTTAGTTTGGGATAATCATGTTTGTGCTTTGGAATCAGCAGAAAATAAAGCAGCAATGGATTATCGAATCACCGGCATTCCGATGTCGTTTTTAGTTGACCGCAATGGTATTATTGTTGCTGAAAATTTAAGAGGACAAGCCTTAGAAAAAAAGGTAATGGAATTGGTCAATCAATAATTTACTGTTTACGAATTGTAAAAAATCTTCGAAGCCTTCCCGGACGGGAGGGCTTTTTATTTGGGTCAAGATTTTTTTTATCCAGTTTCTTTTTTTTGTTATAGGCTACAATAAATATGATAATAGCCGCAATTACCGGAAAGATGGCAAAAATTAAATATACTGCTGCAATACCTCTTATTGTCATGTCACAAATATTTATAATTAAATCCGGGTTTTAATTTAATTACGGTTTGATAAATTAAATTAATTACCGCTTCCACATCTTCTTTGTGCACACATTCTACTGTTGTATGCATGTAACGCAAAGGCAATGCTACTAAACATGTAGGCACACCACCGTTTGAATAAGCAAATGCATCGGTATCGGTTCCTGTTGCACGTGATGCTACGTCGCGCTGAAAATTTATTTTATTTGCTTTCGCTACGTCTTCTACAATTTTTAATAATTTATTGTGCACGGCAGGACCTTTGGTGAGTGCGGGTCCGCGACCTAATTTTAAATCACCTTCCAGATTTTTTGAAATCATTGGTGTGTTAGAATCGTGTGTTACATCAGTTACGATAGCCACATTTGGTTTAATAGTATGTGCCATCATTTCTGCACCACGCAATCCAACTTCTTCCTGAACGGAATTCACTACATATAATGCAAAAGGTAATTTAACTTTATTTTCTTTTAACATTCTTGCCACCTGAGCAATCATAAATCCGCCGATGCGGTTATCGATTGCACGGCCGACAAAATATTTATCATTCATCACAAAAAAATCGTCATCAAAAGTAATTGGGTCACCAACGCGAATGCCCATACCTTCTACTTCTTTTTTTGACATTGCACCACAATCGAGAAAAATACTTTTTAATTCGGGTGCATCATCTTTAGTGCGACGAGTATGAATTGCAGGCCATCCGAAAACAGCTTTTACAATACCTTTTTCGGTGTGAATATTTACGCGTTTACTTGGCGCAATAATAGTATCGGAACCACCGATGCGTTCCACATAAATAAATCCATCTTCCGTAATAAAATGCACCGACCATGCAATTTCATCGGCGTGAGCTTCAATAACCACGCGGTATTCAGCCTTTGGGTTAATTATAGCTGCCACACTACCGTAATTATCTACAATATAATCATCACTATATTGTTTCATATAATTTAACCATATTTTCTGACCTTCCGCTTCATAACCGGTTGGTGCAGGGTTATCGAGATATGTTTTTAAGAAATCAATTTCTTTATTACCGATGAGTGATGATTTTTTTTTCGTTGCCATGTTAATGCATTACATTTTTTTCAGCCCTTCAATTTATTTTATAACGGAATATTACCATGTTTTTTACGTGGAATTTTCGCTACTTTATTTTTGAACATTTCGAGTGAACGTATAATTTTTATTCTGGTTTCTTCCGGTTTAATTACTTCATCCACAAAACCGCGATTTGCTGCGCGATATGGATTTGCGAATGTAGTGGTATAGTCGTCGATTTTTTCCTGCAATTTCGCTTCCGGGTTTTCCGCTTCGTCAATTTCTTTTTTGAAAATAATTTCTGCTGCACCTTTAGCGCCCATAACGGCAATTTCTGCTGAAGGCCAGGCAAAATTCATATCAGCGCCAATATGTTTACTGTTCATTACATCGTATGCACCACCGTAAGCTTTTCGGGTAATAATAGTTATGCTTGGTACGGTTGCTTCGCTAAATGCATACAACAATTTTGCGCCGTTGGTAATAATGCCCTTCCATTCCTGATCGGTACCGGGTAAAAATCCGGGAACATCTTCAAAAACAACTAAAGGAATATTAAAACAATCGCAAAAACGAACAAATCGTGCTGCTTTTCTGCTGGATTCGATATCTAAAACACCCGCTAAAACGGCAGGTTGATTTGCGATGATACCAATACTTCTACCTGCTACTCTTCCGAAACCAACTACAATATTTTCAGCATAGTTCTGATGTACTTCAAAAAACGAATTTTCATCAACCGTTTCAGTAATTACTTCTCGAATATCATACGGCTGATTCGGATTTTCAGGAATGAGGTTATTCAGTTTCGGGCGGAGTTCATTTGTGCCGGAATATGCAACCACGTGTGGTTCATCCTCGCAATTTTGAGGCATATAACTCAGCAGTTGCTTAATTTTCATGATACAATCCAGTCCGTTGGCAGCCGCAAAATGTGCAACGCCACTTTTAGTGCTATGCGTAATTGCGCCACCGAGGTCTTCGCTGCTCACATCCTCATGTGTAACCGTTTTTACCACGTTTGGGCCGGTAACGAACATATAAGATGTTTTTTCCACCATTAGAATAAAGTCGGTAATAGCAGGTGAGTACACGGCTCCACCCGCGCATGGGCCCATGATTGCCGAAATTTGAGGGATTACGCCACTGGCCATGGTATTTTTAAAAAACAGGTCGGCATAACCACCGAGTGAGTTCACCCCTTCTTGTATCCTAGCCCCTCCGGAATCGTTCAAACCCACGATTGGAGCGCCGTTTTGCATGGCGAGGTCCATTATTCTGCAAATTTTTTCGGCATGTGTTTCACTTAAACTTCCACCAAAAACGGTGAAGTCTTGCGCATATACGTAAGTGAGTCTGCCATTTATTTTGCCGTAACCCGTTACAACGCCATCGCCATAAAACGTTTGGTTTTCCATGCCGAAGTCGTGGCTGCGGTGGGTAACCAGCTGGCCGATTTCTTCGAAAGTGCCCTCATCCATCAACAATTGCACCCGTTCGCGGGCAGTTAATTTGCCTTTTTTGTGCTGTTGCTCAATCCTTTTTTCGCCACCACCAATAAGGGCTTCTGCCTTTTTTTGCTCCAGTATCTTGATTTTTTGCTCCACAGTTGCTGAGGTTTAAAATGAGTCGGAAAAATACTAAAGGTTAACAAGAAATTCACTGATAAATGATAACAAACCGGTGCTAAGTTGCATTTTTTGCAAGTTTCAGGCGTTTTTGTGGACATTTTGTTGCAAAAAGGGGAAACTTAAATTCACAATATTTGTTAAGAAACCTTTAACGCAGTAAACCTTACTTATTTCGGTAGGTCAAAAACGTTAATTTTGTAACAATTAGAAAAGTAAATATTACTGATGAAAAGATTTGTTGGGCTCCTCCTGTTTTACACAATTTATACTGCTCAGGCACAAATGAATACAATTACCATTGCCGGTAGTGTTATTGATTCAACTTCACAAAAGCCGATTGAATTTGCGGCTGTTACTATTACCCTTGAAAATGATTCTACCATTATTACCGGTGCAATTACCGATTTGGATGGCAAATTTACTTTCACGGTTAATAATAGTGGTACTTATACTTTACATTATAGTTTTATCGGCTATTTCGAAAGGTTAAAAACGTTTACTCTGCAACCGGGTGCGCCATTTTATAATGCCGGTGTAATGATGATGGGGCAAGATGTTAATATGCTGGAAGGTGTGAACATTACGGGTGAAAAATCCTATTTGTCGGGTAGCATCGATAAAAAAGTATATAGTAT
Organism: Bacteroidota bacterium; assembly: GCA_016706255.1. Classification (NCBI taxonomy): domain Bacteria; kingdom Pseudomonadati; phylum Bacteroidota; species Bacteroidota bacterium. The sequence goes on from JADJJZ010000029.1 coordinate 1,010,432, forward strand.
TGAAAAAGATATTGTTGCTTCAGCAGGTTCTGCATCTGATGCATTACAAACCATTCCAAGTGTTGTTATTGATATTGATGGCAATATCAGTTTGCGTGGAAATGAAGGTGTGCGCATTTTTATTGATGGCAAACCTTCGGGTATTGTTGGCAGTAATATGAATGCCATTTTGGAACAAATTCCGGCTAGTTCTATTGAAAGTATTGAAGTAATTACCAATCCTTCAGCAAGATATGAGGCGGAAGGAAATAGCGGTATTATTAATATTGTTTTGAAAAAAAATAAAAAGGTTGGATTAAATGGGAATGTGACAGCAGGAATTTCCACCACCCCAAAATATGAAGGTGGGGCTTCACTCAATTTCAGAAACAATAAAATTAATTTTTATTCGAATTACAGTTATGTAAACGATAATCGTGATGGTAGTGGAAGTGTTTATCGCAAAACGTTTGAGGAAGACACTACATTTTATCTGAACTCTGTAAGCAATTCAAATAGTTTGTCGCAAATGCATATGGCGAGAACAGGTTTAGATTATTATATCAACTCAAAAAACACGATTGGTATCAGCGGAACATTTCATACCAATACCGGAGAACGCAATGAAAATGTAGATTATACATTTTTAAATTTCGACAGCGTTTCAACTTCTACCAGCGAACGAGTAACCAACTCAATGAATGATGGTTTATCCTATAATGTGGGTATGAATTACCGCAAAACATTTGCCAACGCAAAAAGAGTATTAACTGCAGATGCATTTTACTCTTATGGTGATGGCAATGACGAGAGTGCTTATGATGAACGTTTTTATGATTTGGATCAAATAATTATTGGTTCACCACTTTTACAAAATGTTGCTCGTCCCTCTATAAATAAAGATATGAGTGCGCAAACCGATTATGTACATCCGTTTAAAAATGGTAATCAGTTAGAGGGTGGAATAAAATATACGAAAGAAATAAAAGACAATACTTTGTTTTCAACGTCCTATAATGCTGAAACAGGAATTTGGAGTGTGGATGATTCGATAAATAATCAATTTATTTATAATGAGGATGTTGCTGCCGGATATTTAATTTGGAACAGCAGCATTAAAAAATTCGGTTATCAGCTTGGTTTACGTGCGGAGCAAACATTTACGAATTCAGAATTAGTAACTACCAGTGAAACATTCAACAACGATTATTTCGGATTATTTCCAAGTGTGCATTTAAATTATAAAATCACTGAAACAGCAGAGTTATCAGCCAGTTACAGTCGTCGCGTAGACAGACCGAATGCCTGGTTTTTAAATCCTTTCCCTGATTATTCTGACCCATATTCCTTCCGCGTTGGAAATCCTGCGCTTGAACCGGAATATGAAAATGCTTATGAAATAGCTTTTGTAAAAGAGTTTAAAAAACATTCCATTTCGGCTTCGGTTTATTATAATAAAACGTTAAATGAAATTTCTCCATATACAGTTGTAACGCCGGAAGGTATTTCTTACATGACTTTCCAGAATTATGATAACGAACAGAAATATGGTGTAGAATTAGTTGGGAAAAATGAATTTTACAAATGGTGGAATGTTACATCAAGTGTAAATTTTAATCAGACGTTGGTGGATGCGAATAATCTGGAAGCAGGTTTATCTAATTCACAATTTACGTATAATATTCGCGTGATGTCGTTTTTTCAGGTATTGAAACAAACAGCATTGCAGGTTACATTTAGTTATAATACACCATGGACATTTGCGCAAGGTGAATCGAAACCGGTTTATTTTATGGATGCCGGACTTAAATCTGATTTCTTACAAAATAAACTCAGTGTTAACTTAAGTATGAGTGATGTATTTAATACCAGAATTTGGGAAGGATATAGTGAAGGTATTAATTTTTACAGCGAATACAATCGTAAACGCCAGTCGCAAATTGGCACATTGAAATTGACGTATAAATTTGGTCAGCAGGATAATAACCGCCGCAAATCAAATCGTGGAATGGAAGAAAACTACGATGGCGGAATGGATATGTTCTAAAATAAACGAATTATAAAAAAGGCGGTCATTTAATAATGACCGCCTTTTTTTATTTTGTAATGATATCAACGAGACATTCGATAAATAATGGATGGTCGTTCAAACTTTCCACTAATTGAATTTTTTCGCCACCTTTTTCGCGGAATTCTTCATGGTATTCAACGCTGATTTCAAAAACGGTTTCCAGACAATCGGCTACGAAAGCCGGACTAAATACGAGGACATTCTTTTTACCTTCTTTCGCTAATTTTTCAATTATTTCGTTGGTATAAGGTTTTACCCAAGGTGTTTTACCTAATCGCGACTGGAAGCAAACTGTATAAGCTGATTCCGGCATATTTAACTGTGCCGCAATTAAACGTGCAGTATTAAAACATTGTGCGCGATAACACAGGCAATTGCGATTGTGTAAGGTATTACAACACGATTCCGTTAGGCAATTATTTCCTTCAGCAGCTTTTAATATCTGACGCTCCGGTAAACCATGGAAACTAAATAGCACATGGTCATAATTTTGGGGTTGATGTTTTATTGCAATTTCACTAAATGCTTTAATATAAAGTGGATGATCATGGAAATTTGAGGCGAATGTAATTTTTGGAATTGCCTGTCTTTTACTCACGATTTCCATTACTTTTTGAATTACGGAGCCGTTGCTTGCGGAGGCATATTGCGGAAACAAAGGCAATACAATTATTTCGGTGCAATTTTTTTTGAATAACGCATTTAATCCGTCTTCAATGGATGGTTGTTGGTAACGCATGGCAAGTTCAACAACATATCCGCTGCCAAGAGCGATAGCTAATTTTTCAGCCTGCAGTTTACTGTTAACCAACAAAGGTGAACCCTCATTGGTCCAGATGGCCTTATACGATTTAGCACTTTTGGGAGCCCTGAATGGTGCTATTATTCCGCGCACTAAGAGGTTACGTGAAAGTGCCGGGATATCAATAACACGTTCATCCAATAAAAATTCTTTCAAATATTTTCTCACATCCGGCACCTGAGGTGAATCGGGAGTGCCGAGATTTACTAATAATACGCCTACGAGTTTTTGCATGCCAAAAAAATAAACGACAAAGGTATGCAGATAAGAATAACCTTTTGATGAAATTGTTCAGAAATGTAAAAAAACTTTACAGTTTTATCAATTTATATACCTGCGTTTCATTACCTATTAGAACTTTAACAAAATATACGCCTGCAGGCACATCAGTAATATTTACCTGTTGAGTAGTAAAACCTGAGTTGATATTTCCCTGATATATTTCTTTACTATAACTACCTTCCAAATCGCATAAACTGATGTTTACAACACTGTTTTCCAGGAAATTAAACTGCATATTAAAATAATTTGCGGCAGGGTTAGGATAAATATCGATTTCGGGTAAAATTTCAGTGTTGTTAATGGCAATTTCAATATCACAAGGCAATAATGATGCAGTTCCCGGAGAACCACCTTCACAAATTGTTTCCCAGTTTAATCCACTATTCATCAGTCCAAATGAATCAATAACATTTAAAGTATAATTACCACCATCTGCAGCCAAAGGCCAAGGTGAAAAATCATCGAAATTGATACTATTCATTAAAATTCCTGCACTGTCGTAAATGCGAATCCATTCACCATTATCACTTAAATCAAAATTAAATGAACCAATATAATTTGAGATATCAGGATAAGTAGTATTAAATGCAGTTTCGTTTTGAATGAATACTAATCGGTCGTTTGCATTTAATATATAACCATCCGGAATTATTATTTCATGTTCAATGCCCAGGGAATCGTCCATAAATTTCCAACCACTAATGTCAACTGCAGTTGATGAAATATTATATACTTCCACCCAATCCATACCATTATAAGCAGGGCCGGAGTTATAATTTATTTCACTGATAATAATATTATCATCGCAAGGAGTGTAAGGTAATCCCGGTGAACCGCCAATACAGCCATCAAACCAATTAGAAGGAATATTAATATCGATAGCAGGATTATTTAACTCCATTGTGCGGCCATATCCATCTGCACCAATGGGCCAGGGCAATCCGTCGGTATAATTAATTTCCTGAACGATTGTATTTTGTAAATTAATTAACAGAATGGTTTCATCCTCATTATTTAATCCGAAACCAAGTGGACCTGTATAATTTAAAACATCGGGATGTTGTGTTTGAAATAATGCAGTATCAACTGCAATTACCAATCTTGCATTAGCATTCAGCCAGGTATTTTCAGGAAAAGTAAATACATGTAAAAAGTCTGCATCACGTAATTTCCAGCCGGAAATATTTACATCAGCCATACCATAATTCCATAATTCGAGCCAGTTTCCTGCATTAACAGATGCTTCAGGATGGTAATTAATTTCACTGATAGTAATTTCTGATGGTGCAGCAGCGCCGGTAAAATGGGCTGTAAAAGTTACATCGTCAGTTATATTAGAAATAAATCCGTTTAACAATGGGTCTGTAATAAATTCGCTGGCATCCCAGTTTGAAAATGTGTAACCGGTGTTTGGCATTGCAGTAATTTGCACCGGAACGCCATCAAAATAAATTCCTGACCACGGTAAATCGAAAATAGTTAATGTACTTATTTTGATATAACCTGAACCGGGAGGATCGCATGCTAAAGTAATTTCTACTTTATCTTCTAAATCGAACCCGTTTTTAATATGGGTACGTTCTTTATCTGAGCGAACTGTAAAATCATCGCGCAAGGCTTCCCGATATGCATCAAAGGTTGCCATTTGTTCATCAATAGTACCATAGCCCCATCGTTCGAATTGTCGCGGCATTTCGGCTATCATGGCATTATAAATACTGTCTTCCATGGCAAGCGTGCGCTCCGGTAAAAAAGTGGAATTTAATAAATCCGCATATCGGTTAACGAAGTAGTCGTGGTAAATTGGATTCTGCAATAATTTTGCGAGTGGTTCAATATTTTCCTGAGGGCTAAATAATCCCGGAATTAAATCAGAATTTGCATTTGACCAACCGCCAATTCCTAATCCTAATTCCACATCGATAATGGCATACTTCCATTTATTGTCTCCACCGCGATCGCGCCATGCTTTAATATTATTATATGGCCAATCGTAATTTGCAAAAAACATTTGTGATGCGATATAATCGGTGAAATTTTGCAAATCCAATAATGAATCTGCCAATGCATAATATTCGGGGTCTTCAGGTGTTGGATAAGTAGCTAAAACGGTACGCATTTCAATAAAATCGGTATCAGAACCACTTAATGTTCTTAATACTAAACCATACCAATAACTCAGTGACATTAAATCCAGGCTATCTTTATCTACACCTTTTGCATGATCAAAATGCCCTTCATCGAGTTTATTTCTTAATTCATAAAATCCCCAATATTCTCCGTTAATAAAAACCACAACGGGATCATAATCCATGTGCTCATTATATGTGCCATCGGTAGTTCTGGTCATAAATGCATCCTTATACGGCAACACATTACTCATATTACTGCCATTGCGCAAATAAAATGTTTCGTAATCATCTACCCAATGCCTTCTGGTTAATAATGGATATGATAAAGTGCCATCACCATAAGCAGGATTATCTAATTCCACACGCATACTTTTTTGTGGTAACGAGCGACTACCACCTGCACCACCATCTACTTTTATTCCAATATTTTGTTCAAATGCATTTATGTGAATGGTATCAAAATATTCGATGTAGGCTTGCTTTTTCCAGTCCGTATCCCAATGATCAAATATTCCGGATCCACCATATAAATTATCATTATTAGTAGAAATGGAAATTACAGGAATGGAAATATCTTCATCAATAAAATACGTATTCGTACTAATTTTTCCGGGTAATAAAATGCCGGCTGCATCAAATACTCTTGCTCTTAAAACAGTAGTTGCATCAATATGTAATGGCAACATATATAATGCATCGGCAGTAGTTGGAATTTCTCCGTTTGTAGTATAATAAACCACGCACCCAACCGGAACTGTTATTGAAACAGTCTGCTCACCGGTATAAAAACCTGCATCCAATGAAAACGTTGCCTCACCTTCTGTATAACCGGTGTAAGTAATTCCGCTGTTAGAATAAGCAGGTGTTGGTGTAATAAAAATTCCGTTTTCAGCTGCACCATCTGTTATACATCCAACTGATTGATCAGCAAATTCAACATTCACTAATAATGAGTCGATAAATAATCCACTCACATCTGAAAGATAAATAGTTTCACCTTCAGCATCGATATTAAAATTGGTATGCAGATTTGTTGTAATTACATTATATGGAAACCATATCGGTAGCATATCAGTCCAGATTATCGCTTCATCTTTTATTCCAAAAGAAAAAAATGGCCTTGCTGTTAAATCGCTGGAGCCGGGTGATACATTATGTACTTCAACACATAAAACATTTTCGCCGTCATGAATCCATGTTTTTAATAAAGCTTCATCAAAATAAAAATGTTCGGGTACACCACCACCGTACATACTGGCTTCGTGGTCGGCTGCAGATAATTCGTCATATTCAGGAGAGCCTGCTGCAAATCCGTTTAATGCAATTACATTACCATTTAAATAAGCAACAAATCCATCATCATAATCCAAACTTAAAAATGCATCTCCAATTTTAGATGTATCATCTATAGTAAAAGTATATCGTAAATAAACAGAACGCGTAGCATCGGGAAGAATTACATTATCATCAGCATCACCATAACCGATACTGCTGTTTCCTTCATCCCATGCACTTGCATCAAAACCTTCCGTAATCCAATCTACAGGAGTATCATCATCCGGTACTAGATATTTCCAGGTTACGGTATCACTTATTGGTTGTTCCCAATGATGAATATCGGATTCAGGTTTTCTATCTTTTCCGGAAGCGAAAATCAATAAAAACTGGCCCGGGTTCAGAATGGTATTTGGCAATGTCCATTTTGAAGGTAATGTAACATTATCTGTTAGGCCGTAATTAAAAAGATTTTGCGGCGATGCACCTGCGTTGTAGAGTTCAATCCATGATTCATAATCATTATCTTCATCAACAATATTACTTCCATTTTTATTGGAAGCTTCATTAATAACTATTTGAGCAAATATCTGGTTTCCGGCAAAGCTGAGGAGCATTGCGAATACCCAAAAATGGTATTTGTGGTGCATAAATGTGTGTTAGCCTATACAAATATACAGTACCTTAAACAAACAAACCCACAGAAAAAAGGCTCCGTGGGTTTGTTGAATTTATTGTTTAACAGAAAATATTATTTATCGGCAAACTTATATCCTACCCCACGAATGGCGTGGAAATAAACCGGACTTTTAGGGTCTTTTTCAAAATATTTACGGAAAGCGAGAATGAAGTTATCAATAGTTCGGGTTGAAGGGTAAACATCGTAACCCCAAACAGTTTGCAAAATGAGTGTACGGGAAACCACTTCATTTTTTCTGTCGATTAATAATTTCAGCAGTTTTAATTCCTTATTGGTAAGTTTTACATCACCATTAATTCCTTTTGCTTCGTAGGTAACAAAGTTGATTACGTTACCACCAAACTCATAGGCATGAAATTTATCTTCAGCAGGTGTTTTTGATGTACGTTTCAATAAATTAATGATGCGTAATAATAATTCTTCAAGGTTAAACGGTTTGGTCATATAATCATCACCGCCGGTTTTTAACCCTTTTATTTTATCAATAGAAGCATCTTTCGCAGTTAAAAATAAAATAGGTGTTTCACGATCGTCGAGGCGAATTTGTTCGCAAACATCAAATCCATCCATTTCAGGAAGCATAACATCTAAAATAACCAGGTCGAAACGTTGTTCTTTAAATGCTTTTATTGCTTTAGCTCCATCAGCAACTGCTATTACTTCATAACCTTCCATTTCGAGGTTTAATTTGAGGTTTTCGCGAATGTGGTCCTCGTCCTCAACGATTAAAATTCTGTAGTTCATAGTTAGAGTTTTGGGTTATGTGGGGTTATACGATACGAATTTAACAGGGTTTAACTTTTACTGTCATCATTTTGTCTTTTTTATGCGCCTACCGGAATTGATACTTCAAATATAGAACCCCTTGGTGAATTATTTTTTACATGGATACTGCCTTTATGCATTTCCACTACATGTTTAACAATAAATAAACCCAATCCGGTTCCCTTAGTTTTGCGTGTTTCTTCGGTGCCTATTCGGTAAAAACGTTCAAAAATGCGTGTTTTTTCAGAACCCGGAATACCGATGCCGGTATCTTTTACGGTAAGCATCACATTTTTTTCATCACCACCTAATTTTACAGTTATTTCTGCATCAGCAGGTGAATATTTGATAGCATTTTCTATGAGATTATAAATTACCGATGAAAACGAAAAGCGGTCGCCATAAATATATACATCCTTTTCAATTTCATTTAAAAATTTGCGCTGATTTTTATGTTTGATTTTTATTTTTTCATAAATGTTTTCTGTTATGGATGATAAGTCCATTAACTCCCTGTTTAAACTGAAATTGGTACTTTCAATTTTAGAAGCCAATAAAATATTTTCAACTAATAATTCCAGGCGTTCAATATCATCCATCGACATATCAGCCATTGATTTAATGTGTTCTGCATCGAGTTGGCGTTTTTGTATGGTTTGCATACTTAATTTTAAAGATGCCAATGGTGATTTTAATTCGTGGGTAATACTTAACAAAAAATTATTTTGTTGTCTGGTCATGGCAATTTCTTCTCTGAATGTTTTGCGAATGCGCCAGAAACCTAATGAAATGAGGCCGATAAAAACAATACCTTCACCATATAACATCAGTTCAGTTCTTCTGAAATCGGCATATAATTTAGTGTATACCGATGATTGTTCAAACCGCGACAATAAACCACCATTTATTGCATAATTATTTCTTTCCCGGTCTACAATATCATTAAAATTTTCGACATTGTTTTTATGTAACAAATACGACCACCAAATAAATGATGTCGCAATGTATATAAATACAATGTGAAAAAACAACCAATATCTAGATTTTTGTGAATTAGGCATGGTAAACGTAGTTTTCATTGAAAATCAACGACAAAACCGCACATATTATTCTTCCGGTTTGGTTAATTTCTTCATCTGTATGAGAAGCTGACACAAAACAAACTTCATACCCTGATGGCCCGATGTAAATACCGCGGTTCAACAATTCGGCATGAAAATATTTAAATTTAGCGAGTGCATTGCTATCGATTTCTGATGCTTTTCGAATCACACAATTTTCAGAAAATGCTATCCAGAAAATGGAGCCGATGTATAATATATTAACCGGAATTTTATTTTCGAAGGTATGTTTATTAATTAAATCAGCAAGCATTTTGGTTTTGCGATTTAATGATTCGTAAAATTCGGGTTGCAAACATGCATTTAATTGCGCAATACCTGCAGAAATAGATAATGGATTTCCTGACAAGGTTCCGGCCTGATAAACATTGCCGTCCGGAGAAACATGTTGCATTATTTCACGACTTGCACCATAAGCGCCAACGGGTAATCCGCCACCAATTATTTTTCCGAATGTGATAATATCCGGTTGGATACCATAAATTCCTGCTGCTCCTTCAAAACCTAATCGGAAACCACTGATTACTTCATCAAAAATCAATAAAATATTATGTTGCGTGCATATATCCCGTAAAAATTGCAAAAACTCTTTTCGTTGTAATAACAGTCCGTTATTTGCAGGAACTGGTTCTATTATAATGCAGGCAATATCGTTTTTATATAATTGAATGGCGTTTTCAATAGCACTTTCATTATCCAATTCAACAACAATAGTTTCGGCTGCAAAGGCTTCAGGAACGCCTGCTGAGGATGTTTCTCCCAATGTTACCAATCCGGAACCTGCTTTTACCAGCATGGCATCACTGTGCCCGTGGTAACAACCTTCAAATTTGATTACTTTATTTTTTTTGGTGTATCCTCTTGCTAAACGAATAGCACTCATTACAGCTTCTGTTCCCGAAGAAACAAATCGTAATTTTTCTATAAAACGATGATTTTCAAGTATCAGTTTACCTAAAATATTTTCATATTTAGTTGGTGTGCCAAATGAAGTTCCACTTTGTAAAGCTGTATTTACCGATTGTATAACGCTATCGTCGGCATGACCTAAAATGAGTGGTCCCCAAGAGCAACAAAAGTCAATAAATTCATTATCATCTTCATCCCAAACGCGGCTGCCTTTTCCTTTTTTCATAAATAAAGGCGCACCTAAAACCGATTTAAATGCACGTACCGGTGAACTAACGCCACCCGGGAACATTTCCTTAGCTGCTTCAAATAATTTCTCTGAGTTTGTTCTTTTCATAATTAATCTGCTATAACCGGTAATTCAATAAAAAATGTGGTTCCTTGTCCTTCTACAGATTCAAACCAAATATAACCACCGGCACTTTCTACAATATTTTTACACATGGCCAATCCAATACCCATTCCTGAACTCTTGGTAGTAAAATTGGGAACAAAAACTTTATCTTTTTCGTTCTCTGCAATTCCGCGTCCATTGTCGGTAACCTTAACCATGGCGCGGTGTTCAGCCATATATAATATTACATTTATTTTCCCTTCTCTATCATCGGGAATTGCCTGAATGGCATTTTTTATCACATTATTAAATACCCGCAACAATTGATTTTTATCTGCAAAAACCTCAATTCTGTTATCCGGTAGTTGCAAAGTTAATTCAACATGATCGTGTTCATTAAACAGTGATGTAACATTGGTTAATAAATCATTTAAACACAATTGTTCATTCACTGCTTTTGGCATTACCGCAAAGTTCGAAAATTCGGATGCGATATGCGTGAGATTATCTATTTGTTCTAAAATAGTATCCGTTACTTTCGAAGTGAGTTCTTTCACATTTGGCGCATTACTTTGAATAGCACGTTGCAAATGCTGAATACTTAAACGCATTGGCGTAAGCGGGTTTTTTATTTCATGCGCAACCTGTTTTGCCATATCACGCCAAGCACTTTCCCGCTCCGATTTTGCCAGTAATTCGGCAGAATTTTCGAGCTCCTTTAACATCTTATTATATTCCGCAACCAATAATCCGATTTCATCTTCATGGGTCCAGTGAATTGGATCGTTACCTTTTCCGAGTTTAATTCCTTTGAATTTACCCGCTATGGTTGCCAGCGGACTGGTGATACTGCGCGAAACGAAAAATGCGATAATACCGGCTAAAATGAGCAATAACACATATACGTTCACCAGGGTTACCATAAATGAAGATATCTCTGCTCTTAAATTTTGCTCTGTGGCAAAATAAGGCAGGTTGAGGTAAAACATCGTTTCTCCTTCATTATCCAATACGGGAACATAAGCCGAAAGGAAGGGTAAATCACCAATTTTTTCAGTTTGAATGAACCAGGTTTCTTTATCACAACTCATTTTAAAATAAGCCAGCGAATTCATTTTTTTAGAAACCAATCCTTTATCAAAAATATCCGGCTGCGAAGAAGCTAATAAATCTCCACCCGGTTTATAAATATTGATATCCATTTCATGAATTTCGGATAATTCACCTACCTTATTACCTATTTTTTTAAGTTGTAATGCATTTAATCCTTCGCCCTTATTTTTTTTGCGACTATCACTAAAAAGGTAATCGATATTTGTTTGAACACCTTCAATTTTATTGAGCAATCGTTGTTTATGTGAGAAATTATATTGGTTTGAGATATAATAAATCGTTGCCACACCCATCATAATAAATGCGAAAATGATGAGGCTGATTACAGATGTTTGTATTTTATTTTGCAGCGATGCATTCAGCCATTCTTTAAACACCAAATTACCCTGAACCACACGCGAAAGCCATTCCAATAAAATAATAATTACCAAAAATATCAGGTAAAAGAAAAACAGATAAGAAAAGATAGAAACCGGCTGAAACCAATTATCCTGAGGTACCGAAACAATTACCTTTTTATTTTCATTTACCTTATAAAGGTAATGGTTGTAGTCGTTTTGTTGAATGGTTGTAGACTCAAGATCCTTATCCATATAAAAAATATCCATTAGCGGATAGGAATAATCCCCTTCCCGTTCGGATAAGGTATGGTCGTTATAAACAGCATAATCAAAGGCCACAAAACTTTCGGATGTTCTCAGGTCATCATCAATAAGTAATTCAGGGTAAATACTTTCACCTGTAAACTTACGGGGAACCATGCGCAAATAGGCAATGTAATTTTTATCGCTGTCGTTATGCACATTCAATTCAGCGAGGTAATAATAATTGCCGGTATAATCGTTAATAAAATATAAATTTTTTGCCGAGGTAAATTCACCATTGTTTTCAATTGCATCGATAAATGAATATCGCGATGGTGTAGCTTCAGCATTTGTACTGATAATTGCCGTGTCGTTTTTAAACACAAAAATATCAGTAGCATATTTTTTGAAATAGTTTGATTGTAAATCCTGTCTTATCTGATTAATTACACCCGGACGAATGCGTTCTTCATTGTCGCGCGTAACACCTTGCATAGCCAGTTGTTTAATTACATCGGCTTCAATATCACTAAATAAATATTCCGTAATCGGGTCTTTTTCAATTGATTTTTTTAATGCAAATAGCCGTTTGGTTTCAATTTCTTTATGTGCAATGGAAGTGCTAAAAATGTAAGCGCTGAACGATGAAAAATAAATGAGCCAAATCATCATTCCACCCAAACTTCTGGTGCCAATTTTATTGTTTAATAAAAAGATGCGTATCAATACAAATCCGGTAACCAGCGCAATCATGTCGGTCTGTAATGCCCTTCCGGTAAGCCTTTGAAAGGTCAGTGCCAAAATACCCACTAAAAAAACAATTATTACAAAACGATATTTTTTTTCTGCACCGCGCACCATAATTTCCACACACCGAATACCAATAAAAAAGTAACTGAGCAGCAATACCGAAATGCATAAAAATCCGACAAAACTGAAGTAATTTAAGGAGAAAAAATTATTGATATTAAATGAAATAGATGAGTCAATAATTAAACTTCTGAATATCTGCCCGGTAAGTAACGAAGTGAGTACCAAAAACACAGCAATTAACAGCGATGCAATTTTTGATATTGAACCTTTTGTTGAAAGTTTAATATAAAAATGATTCGAAAAAAACAGTGAAAAAGTGAATAATAAAATCGTTTTTATCAGCAAATCTCCGGTTGAATTTGCAATACCCGGCGAACCATAATGCAGCGGATCAAACAATGGTAAATAGATAAATATTTGTTTAAATAACAACATATTTACCACCAGATACAAACCAATCAGCATAACTATTATTGCCGTTATACCCAAAAACCGGTTGAATTTGGCCGCTATCCATTTTGCTGTGTGATAAATTATGATCAGCAAAATGATAAAAGCAGCAGCTAATAAAATATAAACAAGCGGCGTGTAAACCGGCACAGGGCTAATTTCAGGATTGGGCGAAATATAAAAAATTTCGTTCCCGTTTAATGAATGCACAGCAGCTGTGCTCGGGCTTGGTCTAGCTTGCAATTTTAAGTGTGCAGGGATTTGAATACCCGGTGTTTTTACGTCGTTGAGGTATTTGTTTTTTATGCCGAAATCAAATTGCAGCGGGAGGAAACCAATAACATGGATTTCACCGGGAAAATCATGTTGGAAAATGATGTATTCGCCATTGGTTTCTGAAATAAATAAAGGTGCATCATTATAAACCAGTTGTGCCTTAACGGGTGTAATAAAATTATTGGTCCATATAATTGCACTATCCTGCTGATAAACAATAATACCATATGGTTTAGCTGCTAATCCGGAAAATTCCTCAAACGTATAACTATCGGTAATGAGGTTACTGACAATCTGGTCGTTGGAAATTGTTTCAATAATTTCCTCTTCCAAATCCTGATATTCATTTTCGATACGGTTAACTGCAACGTTTGTGCTCAGGTTGCGTTGTGTTTGCTGCACCATAATAAATGCGGCAACCACTGCAATAACAAGCAGGGTTCCAGTAATTAAGCCGGGCGATTTTCTTTTCAACAATTCAGGATTTAATAAATATTTGCCAATAATATAATTTTCTTCCTATATTGGCATTGCCTTTTATACAAAAATCGGGCTATAAACGCGGGTTATGATAAAATGAGCAGCGTTTGCATTCCTGAAATTTGTATCGGCATTTTGGCAAATATGATGTAAAAATAACATCCAAACCATTAAATCAACTCAACCAAACCTATCGCTTATGAGAAAAGTTTTTACGCTCATTACCTTTCTTACAATTACAGCCGCTATGCAACTTTCAGCCCAAAACCGCACCATAACGGGTGTAGTGCTTGATGGCTCGTCGAATGAACCCATTCCCGGTGCTTCAATAATTGCAAGAGAAGACCCTACCGTTGGGGCAGTTTCGGATGTTGACGGCAAATTCACATTGAGTGCGCCGGCGGGTGTAAACACCCTTACTATCAGTTCCGTTGGATTTACCACACAAGAATTTGTAATCGGCAACCAAACAAACCTTACTATTAATCTACAGCCTGCAGATTATAATCTGGATGCAATTGTAGTGAGTGCTTCGCGTCGCCAGGAAAAAATTCTGGATGCACCTGCTTCCATTACACTTATTACACCCGAACAATTAAAAAATACAGCCGCCGTTACACCAATGGCAAACTTAAAAGGTGTTCCCGGCGTAGATATTATAAATACCGGCCTCGTGCAAAGCAACGTGGTAGTGCGTGGATTCAACAATATTTTTTCCGGCTCATTATTAATGATGGTCGACAATAGATATGCTGCCGTTCCAAGCTTAAGAGCAAATGTTGCCACATTTATTCCAACCGATAATATTGACCTCGAACGTATTGAGGTATTGCGCGGACCTGCTTCTGCTTTATACGGACCAAACTGTTCGAATGGTGTTTGTCATATGATTACCAAATCACCCCTTACTCAGGAAAAACAATTTATGACAACCGCTTCAATAGGACTTGGTTTCAGAAGTAAAATAAGTGATACCATTTTAATTTCTAATCCCGTTGACCCAACAACGGGTTTGGTTTATGATGACTATACACCATTATTTGATTATGATAATATTGGTGAACGTATGTTTTATACAGCATCGTTCCGCCATTCAGGAAAAATTAATGACAGATTCGGATATAAAATATTATTTACCTACCTCGATGGTATGGATTGGTTATACGACGATCCGTTTGAACCTGCACAAATTCAATTAGGTTATCAAACTTCTGAAGGTCGCGTGAATGTTGGTGATACCATTCAAAATGTGCGTGACAATCATATTAATAAAATTGGATTGGATTTGCGTTTTGATTACCGCATGAAAAATTCAGGCGAACTTATTTTTAGTGGTGGACTTACCGAAAACGATGGTATTGAATTAACCGGTATCGGAGCAGGTCAGGCAATAAACTGGAAATATTATTATGCACAGGCAAGATATTTATATAAAGGCTGGTTTGCACAGGCATTTATTAATGGTAGTGATGCCGGTGATACTTATTTATTCAGAACAGGCGACTTGATTATTGACCATTCAAAACAATATGTTGGTCAATTGCAACACGGCGATGAACTGATGAATAAAAAGTTGAATCTGGTATACGGAACCGACGGTATATATACAGCTCCGGATACTGAAAATACGATTAATGGTGAAAATGAGGAAGATGATAATATTTTAGAAATTGGCGCCTATTTACAAGGTGATTATAAAGCAACTTCTAAATTTAATTTGATTGCAGCCATGCGTTATGATTATCACAACTTTGTGGATGATGCATTCTTTTCTCCACGCGCCGCTGTTGTGTATAAAGCTAATTCAAAAAATACATTCCGTTTAACGTATAACCGTTCGTTTTCTGCACCAAGTTCTAATAACTTAAATCTTGATATTTTGCAGTTAGGCGATTTAACCGGATATGCACAATTGTTCCAAGGTTACCTTGGTTCCGATTATGTTCCGAATATGCCATTATATGCAATTGGTAACCGCGATGGATTCCACTATTCATATGATGAAAACGGATTAGCACAATATACTTCTCCGTATTCGCAGTATCTCGGATATGATGCAGACCAATATTTTTCACTGGATAATAGTTTAGAAATCAACAACGTAATTTGGGATGCTACACGCGGATTATTACAATCTGCATTTGATGCTACCATTCCCGGTTTAGGTATTGCTTTGGTGGGATGGTTACCTGATGATATTACAGTTGCTGCAAACTCTGTAGCTGCATTAAATCTTACCACTGAAGAATTTGACCCAATCGATGAAAAAAATATTACCGATTATACTTCTATCAAAAATTCAGCAACCAATACTATTGAATTAGGATGGAAAGGTTCATTGGCCAACGATAAAATTTTCGCCATGGTTGATGTATATTATAATATGATACAGGATTATGTGAGTCCACTTACCGATATTACACCAAACGTATTTATAGATGGTGCTGAGTTAGCTGCTTATGTTACACCTATTATTATGGGGAATTTTTATGACACAACAGGTTCTAACGAAATTCTTGCCGGTTTAGTAACTTCAACATTAGATGATGACCCTGCTTACGGTGGAAATAATGACGGTACAGGTGTTGATGAATTTATTAATCTGGTTTTAGCAGCAGGTGCAGGTTTACCGGTTGGTACAGTTTCACCTATGGAATATCCTGACGGAGCAAAATATGTTACCTATGTTAACTTAGGTGATATTTCTGTTTTTGGTGCAGATTTCGGTATGAGCTGGTATGTAAATGATGATTTAACCATGCAATTTTCTTATTCATGGGTAGATAAAGATTCAGTGGAATTACCGGGCGCTCAGTTAGGTTATGTAGGTTTGAATGCTCCTAAAAATAAATTGTCGGTGCGCGGATTTTATGATATCACTAAAATAGATTTGAACGTTGGATTAAACTTCCGCTGGCAGTCATCATACCCTGCAAACTCAGGTGCTTATGTTGGAACAGTTGAATCAATAAATGATTTAGACCTTACTTTAAATTATACACCTGATTATATTAAGGATACTCAATTTACCTTGTTAGTAACCAATTTATATAATCACGAACAACAGTATTTTGTGGGTGCACCAAAAATTGGTAGTACCTACTTCTTTAAAATTACCAAATCGTTTTAAGATACATTTGAAAACCTGTATACGAAGAGAAGTCCGCCCCGGCGGACTTTTTTTTATGTACCATTAAAACAAGCTATCTTCGCAATCATGTTCAATACGCTGCGCAATATATTTCAACCAAAACTTCCGCATAAAAAAATATTATTATACGGCTTACAACGCAGTGGTACCAACTATCTTGAAACATTAATACATTTGAATTATCCGAATTGCCAATTTATAAACGGAGAAATTCGCAATGAAATTATACATAAACATTTCAGGTTATACGATAATAAAAATTGTATCCCTGAACCACAGTTTGAAAACACTGCACACTTTAACAGCTTAGCTGATTTTGAACAAGCGCTGCCTGAAAATAATATTCCTGATATTTATTTGGTCATGTCTAAAGACCCTTATAGCTGGTATACCAGTTACGTTGGATGGAGCAAAAAAAATAACTGGCCAAAACGCGATTATCATTATATTGAAGAATACAATCTGTTTTATGGTAAGTGGAAGTTTCTGGCTTCGGGCGAAAAACGAATACTATTTATTCGCTACCAGGATTTATTAACAGCACCGCAAACAGAATTAAATAAGCTAGCAACAGCTTTATCTCTCCCCATAAAACAACCCATTCGCACTACCAAAAAAGTATATGCATCGCGAAGATTTACCGATGATAAAAAGGATGCTTTTCTCAACAAAAGTTATTTAGGTAAAATTGATGCGGGCGACTTTACCACCATTAATACATTGCTTGATGTTGATTTACTCAATCAACTCGGTTATAGCATTGAGCAACGGTCTTAAAAGATTAAACTACTTTTTTCGCTTCATTCCACAAGGCATCCATTTCGGCAAGTGTCATAGTATTGAGGTCTTTATTTTGAGCGCGGGCCTGCTCTTCGATATATCGGAAACGGGTTATAAATTTTTTATTCGTGCGTTCAAGCGCATTTTCAGGATCCACCTTTATAAATCGGGAAAGGTTGATCATCGAAAACATCAAATCACCAAATTCTTCTTCCAGTTTTAATTTATCGTAATCGGGGGTTGCTATCACTTCTTTTAATTCCTGCATTTCTTCCTCAACCTTATCCCAAACCTGTTGAGTATTTTCCCATTCAAATTTTACCTGTGCTGCTTTTTCCTGAATGCGGTAAGCCTTTATCATTGATGGCAAACCATTTGGCACACCTTGTAAAACCGATTTTTTTCCTTCCTTTAATTTAAGCTGCTCCCAGTTTTTTTTCACTTCCTCTTCATCAGCCACTTTTACATCACCATAAATATGCGGATGGCGGTGAATCAATTTTTCACATTGCGCATTTAATACATCAGCAATACTAAACTGTTCCTGCTCCTCTCCTATCTTGCTGTAAAATATCATATGCAGCAACACATCACCTAATTCTTCTTTTATTCCCTGCCAGTCGTTTCCGGTAATTGCATCAGCCAGTTCATATGTTTCTTCAATGGTGAGGTTACGCAAAGAATGAATGGTTTGTTTTTTATCCCAGGGACATTGACTGCGCAGTTCATCCATGATAGTAAGTAATCGGTTAAAGGCAGTTAATTTAGCTTCAGTGGAAATATTCATGTCCAATTAGTTTTAAATACAAAGGTCAGTAATTAAATTGGCATCTTAATTGAGGAAAGTAACACATTGAAATTGAACAAAAAGATACAGTTCTTGATAATTGCACACCTATATATATATAGGTGTACCCTTTTGGGTCAGATAAATGTGCAAGACAGTCTTATTCAAAAGACAGATTCTCTGCCAACCAAAATCGTTGAACAAGGAATTCAGGAGGAGGTTAATAACGCCAAAATAAAAACCGTTCAATTAAACCGCAGCGATTTACAATTGGCTTATCCGATTATAACACTCGGTTCAGCAGATATACTTGATTTAGGGTTTGATGATTTACGCGGTGGTGTGCGCAACTACTATTATACATTTGAACATTGTAATCAGCAATGGGAAAGCAGTGCATTAAGCAGTTATGATTTTATAGAAGGATTTGAAGAAAACAGGATTGACAATTATCGTTTCTCTTTTGCCACATTACAACGATATACCCATTATGCATTAAGCTTTCCCAATAATGATGTACAGTTTCGTATCAGTGGCAATTATGTAGTAAAGGTTTGGGAAGAAGACAACCGCGATACACCGGTACTGATCAAACGATTTTTTGTAAAGGAAGATTTGGTTGACATTAATGGGGATGTATATCGGCCTAACCTGATACCATATCGCAACGAATTTCAGGAAATCAATTTTACGATAGATATTCAAAACCTGGAAATAGGTGCTGCTTTTGATGAGATGAAAGTGAGTTTGATGCAAAACGGAAGGTATGATAATGTGCTATACAATATTAAGCCCCGACTGGTGACTAATGATAAGCTGTTTTATGATATTGATGATATTGTATTTCCGGCTGCCAAAGAATACCGCCGTTTTGACACTAAAACCCTGAAATTTCAAAGCGACCGCATCGTAAAAATTGAAAAAGCGAACGAAACTTATCAGGTATTTGTGAATGTAGATGATAGTCGTGTATACCAGAAGTATTTTTATGAAAAAGATGCAAATGGTCAATATGTGATACAAGCCGATTTAGCAAATGATGTTACTGTAGAAGGTGATTATGCAAATGTGCATTTTGTTTTGCAGTATCCCTACATGATAACATCAGGTGATGTTTATGTTTTTGGAGAGTTATCCGGAAACAAAATGACCGCAGCGAATAAGATGACTTATGATTTCGACAAGC
The DNA here is from genome assembly GCA_016706255.1 of Bacteroidota bacterium. NCBI lineage: Bacteria > Pseudomonadati > Bacteroidota > Bacteroidota bacterium. The sequence goes on from JADJJZ010000029.1 coordinate 1,030,422, forward strand.
AGCAGTATACTGCCGAATTATATCTGAAGCAGGGATATTATAATTATGCCTATGCGGTAAAATCATTTGACAGTAACAAGGCAGACTTCACTTATACAGAAGGTAATAGTTTTGAAACCGAAAACGATTATCAACTGCTGGTGTATCAACATGACTTTAGTGTTGGTTACGACAGGTTGATAGGATGTGCCTATTTCAACTCGGTGAAGTAATTCCCTTTGCAGTTCATTTAGATAGTTTCCACACAAGTGAATTTGAATTCCATTTCCGAATAGTTACATTAGATGCTAAATTCGAAACAGCGATGAAACAATTATTACTTTCTTTTTGCCGATATAACCTGTGGGCTAACCAGCAAATAATAAATACCTTACAATTATTGCCACCTGATATTGTTGATGCAACAGTACCAAATAGTTTTCCGAGCATACGCAAAACCATTTATCATATGTGGGATGCACAAGTGATATGGCTTGGGCGCATGCAGGGTATATCGCTTACCACGTGGCCCAGCGCTGAGTATGGCAGCGACTTTGCGGGTTTCGATTTATATTTCATTCGACAGTGTGAAGACTTTATCAACTTTGTTGAAACGCGACATGAAAGTTTTTTCGAATCCATTTGTTTCTATCGTGCAATAAATGGTAAAGAACATCAAACAAGAAATGGCGATATCATTTTACATTGTATGAATCATTCTACTTACCATCGTGGTCAGCTCATTACCATGTTGCGTAATTTAGAGGTTGTTGAATTGCCAACAACAGATTATATCGCATATAACAGATTGGTTCAGGAAAGTAATAATGTTGTTTAATAGATTTATTACCGGCAACATTTTACGGAATATCGCAAATAACAGTTTGTAAATGCTAATGCTAAAATGTTATAACAGGATAAAATTACGCTTGTTAGATTCTAGAAATAATTCAAAACAGGTTAATGCATATCATCTAAAATTGGCAAAATAGAATAAATAAGAAACGAAATGAAGATAAATACAAGTGTAATTGAAATGTTTAAAGAAGGTTTATCAACGAAAAATGGTAAAAAAGTACTTAATCATAACATAGTTGTATACAATAATGTGCAAAACATGTGAAAATCAACAATTTTTTTTTTAATTTTTTTTGATAATATAAATTTATGTATAATTTTGCAATAACCAAATATTTTTCCAATGGCAAAATCAACAAAAAAATCAGCTGGCAAACGTGGACGTCCTGCCGGCAAGAAAGCAGCCGCTAAAAAAGCTGCTCCAAAAAAAGCAGCAAAAAAAGCAACTAAAAAAGCCGCTCCTAAAAAAGCTGCTAAAAAAGCTGCTCCTAAAAAAGCCGCTAAAAAAGCTGCTCCTAAAAAAGCTGCTGCTAAAAAAGCAGGTAAACGTGGCCGTCCGGCTGCAAAAAAAGCCGCTAAAAAAACAGCAAAAAAAGCTACAGCAAAAAAAGCAGCTCCTAAGAAAAAAGCTGCTCCTAAGAAAAAAGCAGCTAAAAAAGCTGCCCCTGCTGCTCCAGCTGCCGGAAACGGTGCTGCTTAATACAAGTAGTTTAAAATTTAAGAAAGGGGATCATTATGATGGTCTCCTTTTTTTTATGCCTGATATTTCCGTTTGTGATTTTTCGTAACAGGATTTTAAAAATGAATTCTTTCCAAAATCAATAAGTTTATTACAATTCTCATTTCCATTTTGCACTTTTCTAATTAGGCAAAATAGACAGCCCTCAAAAAATTCCGGATATAATTTACGATGTGCTTCTGTATGCAAACTAAATTCTCACACTTTAATTTCGACTACCAACCATAACCTAAATTGGAGTCCGTTGCTCGTATTTTACCTTAATCATTTTTAAAACTTTGCCTTCAGCAGTAAAAATGACGTAAAAATGAAAATGTCCAAATTCCGGTTTTTCATCGCCCTACAGTTAACCTGTCGGTAATATTCCCAACATTAAAACAATACCGGATAACTGTTTGATATACAAGATTTAACAGGGTTTTGCGCCGGAGCAATTTTTGAGATTTTAACGTTAATATGGCCTTCTAACCACAGCTAAAAATATCATACTGCATGCCTACGGGGGTTTGCGGAGGAGGATATTTTTTCCCACTTGTTAATTTTTAACCGGATTTTAAAACATTTTGCAGAAATTAACAGTAACTTTATATCTTTACAAAAATTGTTTTCTAACGAAAATTTTTAGCTATGAGAAAATTAATACTAACCTTAGCAACGGGTTTCATGACCCTGAGCATGTTTGCACAGGCGCCTATTCAGTCGTCTGCTCACACAAAGGCGGAAATGATGGCAAAATTCAAAAATGCCACTGCCGTTCCTTTTAACCCATCGGTTAAAAACGATGGTACCGGTGTTCCTTACAACACTGAATCTTTTTATTTAAAATCAGGTGCTCGTACCGGTGAAACCATTGGTACTACAGGCTATCCACTGCAAACCAACTCTGCAGCGTTTGACCGTATTATTGCTTATCCTGATGGTTCTATCTCTGCAATCTGGACAGGTTCAACTGTAGCAGATGGTACTTGGTCTGACCGTGGAACGTTCTACAACCACAATGACGGAACTTCTTGGGGCGCTGCTCCAACTGCTCGTGTTGAAACTGCACGTTCAGGATTTGGTTCTTTAATTATGGTTGAAGATCATGAAGTGGTTTTCTCTCACGATGGAACTAACGTTAACATTTTTGCTAACTCTGCTATCGGTGCAACAGACTGGACTGCGTTACCAACTTCAGGCGGACACGTAGGTTTATGGCCACGTGCTTATTGCCCTGCTGGAACTGATGACATTTATTTAATCAGCCCTAACTCAGGTACTCCAACTTATGTTAACTTCTCTCGTTCTGACGATGGTGGTGCATCTTGGACTATTCAAAATCAAGTGCTTCCTATCGATGCCGTTATGGGTGTAGGTGCAGTTTCTGCCGATTGTTATCAAATAGCTGTAAGCGGTAGCACTGTTTACATTTTATACGGTAGCTCTTGGACAGATTTATACCTTTTAACATCTACTGAAAATGGTGCTGCAGGTACTTGGACAATTCAATCAATTATTGAAACCGGATTTAACAGCTACCAAGGCGACTTAGATCAAACTTCAGATGTTACCGGTGACGGTATCGCTGATACAGTTGAAACAACTGATGGTTTCCATGAAATGATTCTTGACGACGCTGGTATCTTACACGTATGGTCAGGTTACTACTGGTTATTAGATGATGATGGTGCTACTGAAGGTTGGAGCTATTTCCCTAGCCTTTACGGTTTGTGGTACTGGAATTCAACTATGCCTGTTACAGGTGCTCCTATGTGGATCGACTTATTAGTTGACTGGGATGAATCTGGTGATTATACAGATGGTATTGGCCAGGATTTAGGTATGTATGATGGTGTTACCTTCACATCTATGCCTGCTGCTGCTGTTGATTATGATTTAGGTCGTATTTATGTAGCATACTGTATGCCTATTGAATACACTGACTATTTTGATGATCCAACAGTTGCTGAAGCTCAATCATTCCGTGATATCTTCGGTATTTATTCTGATGATGCAGGTGCAACTTGGTCATCTCCTGTTAACATGACTTATACAGCTCATGAAAATCAGGAATCAGTTTATCCTAATGCTTACGACAGAGTAGTTGATGGTTGTATGCACGCTATCTGGATGCAAGATGAAGAGCCTGGTACTTCTTTAGATACTAACGCTCCTGATGCAAACGGTATGAACAACATGCAATACAAATGTTTTGATGCAGCGCGTTTCAATCCTTATCCACCAACAGCAGAATATGATTATACGCCTGATGGTTTAACAGGTTTAGTTAACTTCAGTAACCTTTCTGTTGATGCTGACACTTATTCTTGGGAATTTGGCGACGGTGGTACTTCAACTACTGAAAACCCTGCTCACGTTTATGCTGCAAGCGGAACTTACTACGTATGTTTAGTTGCTACTAACAAATATGATGATGATAGCAATTGTAAAACAATCGCAATCAACGTTGCTGTTATTAACTACGCTTTAGATAAAGCATTAACTGTTTACCCAACTCCTGCTAACGCAAATGTTACAGTTGAAGTTGAAGGTAACTTCGGTACTTTATATGCAGAAATGTATAATGCATTAGGTGAAAAAGTAATTGCTACTACTTCATTTAATGGTACTGTTTCTTTTGATCTTACAGCTATCGCTGCAGGTAATTATATAGTTAAAGTTGCTAATCAGGATGGTGCTTTCACAAGCCGTCAAATTACTGTTAGCAAATAATTTAACTTAAAAATTTTAAGTTAAAACCCCGGCAATGCCGGGGTTTTTTGTTAATTAACATTAATGAAATCTTAAATGACAAATCCATCGCTGTTAATGTTAAAAGAAGAAATACTTTGCGCACAATTGATAACTAAAAACAATTGTTATGCGAAAAATTTTATTCTTCTTATCCTCAATCAGCATTACATTAAGTGTTAATGCACAAAATGCCACAGCAGCAAAAAATGCTACTTTATCTGAACAGGTTCAGGTAATAAATAATCAATCATATCCCGTTACAAAAAATAATGTAACAGGTGCTCCGGTTGATCAAACTTCTTTTTATAAACAAAATGCGGGAAGCCGCGCAGGAGGCGATTTAGTTGGTAAAACTTCTTACGATTTACCTACCAATGGTTCTGCACCTGAACGTTTAATTGTTTATCCCGATGGTACTGTAAGTGTTGTTTACACCGGTTCAACAAATACAACTGATGCTAGACCCGATCGCGGTACTTTTTTTAATAGTTATGATGGTACTTCATGGGGCGAATATCCAACTTCTCGTATTGAAGAAATAAGAACAGGATTTCCTTCCATTGTAAATGTGGATGATCATGAAATGTTTTTTGCGCATGATGGCTCTAATAATATTGTAATTTTTGAAAATGATGCACCGGGCTCATCTAACTGGACAGAAAATGCAAATTCATTAGACTTACACGGAACATGGCCACGTGCAGTTGTTGCAGATGGTTCTGATTATATTCATTTATTAGTTGCCAATAATGATCCTGCAAATACAAATAATTATATGTTGTATTATCGTTCGCCTGATGGTGGTGATAGTTGGGATATTCAGGGATTGCGTTTACCGGGTATTGATACTGCTTCCGGAATTTCTGTAATGGGTGGCGAAAGTTATATCATCAGAGCAATTGGCAGTAATGTTTATGTTGCTGCAGGTGAAAGTATTAATGATTTACAAGTTTGGAAATCAACAAGTAATGGTGATATCGGTTCATGGACAAAAACAAGATTAATTGAATTTCCACAACCGAATTTTGATGGTAATACAATTTCTGATATTACCGGTGATGGTGTCGCTGATACTTTAGTTAGTCACGACGGAAGTATTGCCATGGCAATCGATAATGATGGATTAATGCATGTATGGGTTGGCACTACAAGAATTTTAGATGTGGAAGCAGGTGATGATGCATGGACGTATTTTCCGGGAACTACAGGTATGTGGTACTGGAATGAAACATTTGGCGCTGATAGTGTTCAATATCTTGATTTTACATTGGTAGATTGGGATGGTGATGGTGATCCGTTTTTAGGCATTGGTGCCGATTTACCAAATTATGGTTGTGGATTTACTTCAATGCCATCTGCAACTATTGATCCTGCCACAGGGTATTTATATGTTGTATATACACATCCCGTTGAATTCACCGATTATTTTGAAGACCCAACCGTTACAGAAGCACAATCGTTTCGCGATTTATTTGGATTTTATACAACCGATCAAGGACAAACATGGTCGAATCCGATTAATTTAACTTATGTTGCAGAACAGAATTATGAAAATGTAAATCCAACTGCATTTTGGAATACCATCGATAATAAAGTACATGTACTTTGGATGCAAGATCAGGAACCCGGTAATTCACTCGAAACAGAAACGCCTGATGCCATTACCAACGATAATGAAATTTTATACAGAGCATTTGACTACAGTCGTTTCGAGCCTTATGATCCAACAGCACAATATGATTATACCGGCGCGGCGAATTTATTGACATTTAATAATATGAGTGTTGATGCCGATGAATATAACTGGAATTTTGGTGATGGCGGAACTTCATCTGCTTCAGAACCATCGCATGTATTCGCAACAGTTGGAACTTATCTGGTGTGTTTATCTGCAACAAATAAATATGGTGATGACCAGGAATGTAAAACAATTGAAATTACACAGGTAACTGCAATTAATGATTTAGATTTTGCAAATGCAATACAAGTTACACCTACATTAACTTCAGGTGATGTGCAAGTTCACCTTACCGGAATTAATGAACCGGTTCAACTGGAAGTAATTAATGTGAATGGACAAGTTGTGTTGCAACAAAATATTACAGGCAGCGAACAACAGGTTAATTTAAATGATTTATCCAGTGGTAATTATTTCTTTAGATTTATTTCTCTTAGCTCAGTAGCAGTAAAGCAAATCAGTTTGATTAAAAACTAATGCTTTATTCATTTTTGATGTGGAATCCCGCAGCGATGCGGGATTTTTTTATGTTGTTAATGTTACAAAAAAAGTTTTGCCGCTAATTAATGTGCTGCAATTTATTTCAGATACATTTATGTAGTCAGCTTATTAAAATAAAACAAAAAGTTGATGCATTAAACATTCTAATTTATATTTACTCTGTCACAATACTCCATAAAAAAAGCCCCGTTTTAAATAAAACGGAGCTTAAATAAAATAGTATTAAATTAAATCATTAATGAAGCTAAAACCAAACTCACCACGCTCATTAATTTAATCAGAATATTAATTGAAGGGCCGGAAGTATCTTTAAAAGGATCACCTACAGTATCACCAACAACTGCAGCTTTATGTGGCTCGCTGCCTTTGTAATATGTTTTACCGTTTATATCTACACCTTCTTCAAACATCTTTTTAGCATTATCCCATGCACCACCTGCGTTAGCCTGGAAAATGGCCATTAATACACCACTAACAGTAACACCGGCTAATAAACCACCAAGCATTTCAGGTCCCATTAAAATATTATCTCCGGTATTTAATCCTAAAACTTTAGGCGCAAAACCAACAATTACCGGAACCAACACTGCCATTAAACCGGGTAATACCATTTCTTTAACAGCAGCTTTAGTACTAATTTCAACACATTTAGCATACTCTGCTTTTCCTTCTGCAGCATTAAATGTATCCTGATCTGCTTGCGACCATTCGTTCATTTCTTTTTCGCCATTTCTTTTCATTACTTCCAATGCGGCTTTTAATGCAGGAATAGTTGAAAATTGTCTGCGCACTTCTTCAATCATACTCATTGCAGCTTTACCAACACTTTGCATTGCCATAGCAGAAAATAAAAATGGCAACATAGCGCCGACAAATAAACCGGAAATAACATGTGCCTGCGAAATATCAATTTTTGTTAATCCTGTAACCTGCATAAATGCACCAAATAAAGCGAGTGCTGTTAATGCAGCAGAACCAATTGCAAAACCTTTTCCGATAGCTGCAGTAGTATTACCAACTGCATCTAATTTATCGGTACGGTGACGAACTTCTTTTGGTAAATCAGCCATTTGTGCAATACCACCGGCATTATCAGAAATAGGACCATATGCATCAACAGCAAGTTGAATTCCTGTGTTCGCAAGCATACCAACGGCGGCAATTGCAATACCATATAAACCACCACATGCAAATGAAATCATAATGGATGCACCTAAAATTAATACCGGCCATGCAGTAGACATCATACCTACACTTAAACCTGCAATAATATTTGTTGCTGCACCTGTTGATGACTGACGTACAATTTTCATTACCGGTTTTTTTCCTGTTCCTGTATAATATTCAGTAATAAATCCGATTGCAGTACCTGCAACCAAACCAACTATTGTAGCAATAAAAATTCCTAACGAAGTAATTGTTCTTTCTTTACCACCATATAATACATCTGTATAACTAAACGATTTTGGCATCATCCATTCAATAATGAAATAGGATAAAATTACCATAACCACAGATGAACCAATAGCACCACCATTTAATGCTTTTTGCGGATTACCACCTTCTTTTACACGAACAAAAAATGTTCCGATAATAGAAGTTAAAATACCTACACCACCTAATACCAATGGTAATAAAACTGCACTTAATCCGTTAAAACCATCTTCCATAAAAGAAGTACCTTCAGCAATTTGTCCGGCCATAAATGCTGTTCCCAACACCATGGTACCCACAATTGCACCAACATAACTTTCAAATAAATCGGCACCCATACCGGCAACATCTCCAACGTTATCACCAACGTTATCTGCAATAGTTGCAGGATTTAACGGGTGATCTTCAGGAATCCCTGCTTCTACTTTTCCCACTAAATCGGCACCAACATCGGCAGCTTTTGTATAAATACCACCACCAACACGCGCAAATAATGCGATTGATGAAGCACCAAATGAAAATCCGGTAACCACATTAATAACTTTCACTGCAGCAGCCTGACCTTCAAAACCATACATATTTGAATAAATAAGTAACAGGGTTCCTAAACCCAAAATACCAAGACCAACAACGCCCATTCCCATTACTGAACCACCGGTAAAAGCAATTTCAAGCGCTTTACCTAGTCCGTGACGGGCAGCATTTGTAGTTCTCACATTGGCTTTGGTAGCTACGCGCATACCAATAAAACCGGCCAGTGCTGAACAAAAAGCACCAACAATAAATGATAAACCCACTAAAGCTGAAGAGTTTTCTTCGCTGGCACCTGAAATTGCCAGCAAAATGGCAACAATAACCACGAAAATGGCCAAAATCTTGTATTCAGCCCGCAAAAACGCCATGGCTCCGTCAGAAATTGCCTTAGCAATGCCGGCCATACGCTCGTTGCCTACTTCCTGTTTAGCTACCCATGCGCTTTTCACATAGGTAAATATTAATGCCAACACCCCGAGAAGTGGTATTGCATATAAAAGCATGTTTACATCCATAATTTAACGATTTATTTAAGTTAGTCTTTGAGGTCGCTAAAATAGGGCTTTGACCGCATATTATTCAACAATTCGATGTGTATAGGGTTAATTTTGAATTGTAATTTCTTTTATCTTTACTCTAATGAAACATACACTATCAGTAATTGCCATGGCTATTGTTTTCCCTATTGCAGCCATTGCACAAACAGGTTACAGCGATGCAGGCGGAAGGGCAAACGGGATGGGAAACGCATCTGTTACATTACAGGATGTTTTTAGTGTTCAGAATAATCAGGCGGCAATGGCCTTTATTGAAGCCCCTGCAATTGGTTTAAGTACTCAGAATTTTTTCCTGATTGATGGCGGCATCAATGCACATTATGGTGTTTTTGTCTTACCGGTTCAAAAGGCAGGCGTATTCGGATTGAGTGCAAATTATACCGGTGATATTACTTTTAATCAGACAAAAATCGGCTTAGGTTACGGACGCAAACTGGCAGAAAATGTTGCTGTTGGATTACAACTCGATTATGTTGGTACTTCTACTTCGGAAGTAGGTTCAGGCGCTGCATTTACTTTTGATATCGGTGTATTATATAAACCAACAAAAGCATTATCTATTGGCGCAAAAACGTTTAATCCGATACGTGCAAAAACAGGTTTGGCTTATGAAGAAGAATTACCTGCAATAATAAATGTTGGTGTTGCTTATCAGCCATCTGAAAAAGTGATTTTATGTTTAGAAGGTGAACAAAATTTAAGCGACGACCTTCGCATTAAATCAGGTGTTGAATATCAAATTATTGAACAACTTTATTTACGCGGCGGATTTATATCAAATCCATCGATGTTTACAGCCGGAATAGGATTAAAAATCAAGCATATCCAAATTGACCTCAACAGTCAGTTTCATCAACAGCTAGGAACCACACCCGGATTGGGTTTACGTTATGATTTCTAATTTGAAAAACCCATGAAATTATTAAAAGTCAAGAGCAATTTTAAGATGAATACAGTTAAACTGTTTGTGTTGCCGGTATTGTTGTGCTGCTCAATAAATTTATTAGCTCAGGAAAATAAGGCCGAAGGAAAATTATTGGAAGATGATATTATTGAAAATGCAGCAGAAAAAGTAGATAACGCTGATATTTCAATTGATACTTATCAGGAAAACATTACCTACTTATTACAAAATCCGATTAACATAAATAAATCGGGTTATTTCGAATTAAGAAATTGTGGTTTATTTACCGAAATTCAAATTCGCGATTTATTAAAACATATCGAAGTATTTGGTCCCCTGTTAAATATTTATGAATTACAAACAATTGCTTCTTTTAGTATAGAAGATATTAATCGTATAAAACCATTTATTAAATTAGATGGCTCTGCGTTAAATAGTGTTCCGTTTCAAAAAAAATTATATCTCGGCGATTACCAGTATTTTTTTCGCATCAGCCGTTATGTTGAAATGCAGGATGGATTTATTGAAGATAGTACCGGTGTAGCAAATTATGCAGGAGATAATTATCGTATTTATTCCAGGTTCAGATATAATTATCAGAATAATTTAAGTTATGGCATCACCATGGAAAAGGATGCCGGTGAAGCCATTTTTGGTCCGACGCAACCTTATGGTTTTGATTATTATTCCATGCATTTTTTCAAAAAAGGAACCGGACTTTTCCGCAGTATTGCATTGGGTGATTATGAAGTAAGAATCGGGCAGGGTTTAGTAATGTGGAGCGGATTTGGTATTGGGAAAAGTGTGTATCCGGTTGCTATTCGTCGTGCAGGAGCTGTATTAGACAGTTATACTTCTACCAACGAAAACAGATTTATGCGTGGTGCGGGCGTTACCATGGGTTTACAAAATTGGCAGGTTACGGTATTCGGTTCGCATAAAGCAGTTGATGCAAATGTATCATTAATTGATACAGTTTCTGATGAAATAATTCAGGTAAGCAGTATTGATGAAAGTGGATTACATCGCACAGAAAATGAACTGGAAAATAAAAATGCCATTCAGGAAACTGTGGGCGGATTTGATGCAACATATTATAAAGGACAATTTAATGCAGGCATAGCAGGAATTTATTATCAGTTATCTTCCCCATTATCTCCCCCAACAGAACCTTATGAAATGTATGATTTTGCCGGCAATAAATTATTTAATGCCAGTTTACATTATAATTACCTCTGGCGAAATTTATTATTATTTGGAGAAACAGCAGTGAGTGATAATATGAAAGCAGCTACTATAAATGGATTAATAATTCCTGTAGATCCAAAGGTTGACCTTGCTGTTTTATATCGTTACTTTTCTCCCGAATATCAAAGTTTATATGCGCAAACTTTTTCCGAAGGTTCACTTCCACAAAATGAACAAGGTATGTATATGGGGGTAGAAGTAAAACCTACCCGCGGCTGGAAATTAAGTGGTTATATTGATTTATATAAAAATCCCTGGCTGGAATACAGAACCGATGGACCTGCTTATGGCACCGATTTTCTGGGACAAGTTTCCTGGCAGCCATCACGTGCATTTGAAACATACATCCGTTATAAACATGAAATTAGCGACCGCAATTTATCGAGCGATTATTTAGAAGATGATCCCATCATGCATGTATTAACCAATGTAGAAAAAACAAATATTCGCTGGCATGCCGATTATGATGTAAATAAATCGCTTACCTTAAAATCACGCATTGAATTTACTTTATATGATGAAAATGCAGGATTTCCTGAAAAAGGTTATTTAGCATTTCAGGATTTTAATTACCATCCGCTTAGCAGTCCGTTTAGTTTCTCAACACGTTTTGCCATTTTTAATACCGATAGTTATAATGCAAGAATTTATGCTTACGAAACAGAAGTATTGTATGCATATTCTATTATCGGTTTAAGTGGAAAAGGAACAAGAGCGTATTTATTAGTAACCTATTCACCATTTAAGTGGTTAGATATTTGGGCACGTGTAAGTAATACCTGGTACACCGGCGAAGAGCCGTTGGGTTCGGGCGACAATACTTTTCCCGGTAACACACGCAGCGACGTGAAGTTACAGTGTCGTGTAAAATGGTAATTAATAATTAATTATTCGGATTAAATACCAGTGCCTTTTTTAAGCACCATGGTATTCGCAATTTTATCGTGCAGCGTTTGACGTTTGCTGTCGATAAATGCCAATAAATAACCCAACATAAAAATCAGGGTAGAAACAATTCTTCCCATATGTCGCACAAAAGCAGTTATAAAAGAAATTTTGCCACCATCTTTGCGACGAACACGAATACCGGTTACGAATTTTCCGATAGTTGCGCCGCTCATGCCTTCCAATAAAACGAAATATAATAATGGAATAATAAAGAGACCTACCAGGGATTCCATTTTATATTTTTTGATAAAATTTTCAAAATAAATGCCGCGATTCGGATCCAGTGCAATTGGTTCGAAGTAAGCAAAAAACTGATATTTATCCATTAAACTCGGCTTGCCCTCATCGCCGGAAGCTTGCAATTTTTCGGGTGTTTTACCCATCGAAACGAATAAAAAAGCTGAAACTACCATTCCAACTATAAAGTAGTCAATAATAAATGCAATTATTCGTTTGGTTAGCGATGCTGTTTGATAATTGTGCGTCATATATCAGGTTTTATTGATAAAAACAGGTTGTTTGTCGGCTTCAAAGATAGTAACTATTTCATAAGCTATAATCTTTCAAATGTTGAAACCTGCTTAACAATTCACAGAAATCCACCAACAATGTGTATTGCATCAAAGCAATATTTACGAAGCACGCGGGTTTTAGTTACCTTTGCACTCTGAAGAAAAAGATAGTAACGTAAGATGGAACATATCAGGAATTTTTGCATTATAGCACATATTGACCATGGAAAAAGTACGCTGGCGGACAGGCTGTTGCAGATAACCAAGACGGTTTCTGAGCGCGACGAACGGGCTCAGGTGCTCGACGACATGGATATTGAGCGGGAAAGAGGCATTACCATTAAGAGCCATGCCATTCAGATGGATTTTACATTTGAAGGCAAAAACTATGTGCTCAACCTGATTGATACCCCCGGCCATGTGGACTTTAGTTATGAGGTTTCACGCAGTATTGCTGCCTGCGAAGGCGCTTTGTTGCTGGTTGATGCCACACAGGGTATTCAGGCACAAACCATTTCAAATTTATACCTCGCTATTGAACACAATCTGGAAATCATCCCGATTATCAACAAAATTGATATGGATGGGGCAATGATTGAGGAAGTGAAAGACCAGATTGTTGATTTGATCGGCTGTGAACGCGATACCATTTTAGAGGCCAGCGGTAAAACAGGTTTGGGTATAGATGCCATTTTTGATGCCATTATCAAAAGAATTCCTGCACCTAAGGGTGACCCGGAAGCTCCATTGCAGGCACTTATTTTTGACTCTGTATTTAACTCCTACCGCGGTGTTGTAGCTTATTACCGTATTTTTCAGGGAACCATGCGCAAAGGGCAACGGGTTATGTTCGTAAATACAAAAAACACCTACGAAGCCAATGAAGTGGGTATTATGCGTTTGTTATACGAGCCGCGCCAGGAAGTAAAAGCAGGCGATGTTGGATATGTAATTACCGGTATTAAAGAAGCCAAGGAAATTAAAGTGGGTGATACCATTACGTATAAGGAAAACCCCTGCCAAAATATTGTTGAAGGATTTAAAGATGTGAAACCAATGGTATTTGCAGGTATTTATCCTATCGACAACGATGATTATGAAGATTTAAGAGATTCATTGGAAAAGCTGCAATTAAACGATGCATCCCTGGTTTTTGAGCCGGAAAGTTCAGTGGCGTTGGGATTTGGTTTCCGTTGCGGATTTTTAGGATTATTACACCTTGAAATTGTGCAAGAGCGTTTAGAACGTGAGTTCGATCAAAATGTAATTATCACTGTTCCTAACGTATCATTTGATTGTTTTACCACATCAAAGAAAAAAATTGTAGTACATAACCCGACCGATTTACCTGATCCGGGCTCTATTGAACGGGTTGAAGAACCTTACATTCGTGCACAAATAATTTCGCAGCCCGATTATATCGGTGCCATTATGAAATTGTGTATGGATAAACGTGGCATTTTAAAAAATCAAATTTACCTTACTACAACACGAGTAGAATTAGTTTGGGAAATGCCATTGGCCGAAATTGTATTTGACTTTTACGATAAACTAAAATCGATTTCAAGAGGTTATGCCAGTTTCGATTATGAATTAATTGATTACCGCGATGGTGATTTAATTAAACTGGATATAAAATTAAATGGTGAAAATGTGGATGCGTTTTCTGCAATTATTCACCGCGAAAAAGCTTATGAGTTTGGCAGTAAGTTGTGTGGTAAATTAAAAGATTTATTACCGAAACAACAATTTGTTATCGCCATTCAGGCGGCCATCGGTGCAAAAATTATTGCAAGAGAAACGATTTCAGCCATGCGCAAAGATGTAACTGCCAAATGTTATGGTGGTGATATTTCACGTAAACGAAAATTACTCGAAAAGCAGAAAAAAGGTAAAAAACGTATGCGTCAGATTGGAACTGTAGAGGTACCGCAGGAAGCATTTTTAGCTGTATTAAAATTAAACGACGATTAAATATTTGCATGCCGATATTATTAGATGGTAAAAAACTTTCTCAGGAAATTCAGTTGGAAATTAAAAGTGCGATTGAGTTACGAAGAACAAACGGGCAAAAAATTCCGCACCTCGCTGCTGTTTTAGTTGGAAATGACGGAGCCAGCACAACTTATGTAAACAGTAAAATTCGTTTGTGCAAAGCTGTTGGTATGCAATCTACTTTTATACATTTAGATGCTTCAACATCTGAAGCTGAATTATTGAAGGTGGTTGATGATATTAATAATAATGATGACATCGACGGCTTTATTGTTCAGTTACCCTTACCTAAACATATCAACGAAAATAAAATAATAGAAGCTATAAATCCGGGAAAAGATGTGGATGGATTTCATCCTATTAATTTGGGCAGAATGCAATTAGGTTTACCTGCTTTTATTTCAGCTACACCGGCCGGCATAATCACCATGCTCGAGCGATACCATATCGAAACCAGTGGCAAACATTGTGTCGTAATTGGCAGAAGTAATATTGTGGGCACGCCGATGAGTATTTTATTATCGCGTAATACCGAACCCGGCAATTGCACAGTTACGATTTGTCACAGTCGTACAAAAAACTTAAAAGAAATTTGTTTGCAGGCAGATATTATTATTGCTGCATTAGGCAAACCTGAGTTTGTAACTGCAGATATGGTAAAAGAAGGAGCTGTAGTTGTTGATGTTGGTATATCAAGATTAGATGCCGATAATGAAAAAGGTTATGTGATTAAAGGCGATGTTAAATTTGATGAAGTTGCACCAAAATGTGCTGCCATTTCACCGGTTCCGGGCGGCGTTGGATTAATGACTGTAGTATCATTGTTGATGAATACGATGAAGGCAGTTAAAAATTAATTACCACGATTATTTAAATCTAAATTATATTTTTTTAATGCAACAATATCCAATAATGGAGCAGTTTTATACCATTCAGGGTGAAGGTTTTCATCAGGGAAGGGCTGCCTATTTTATACGGCTTGGTGGCTGTGATGTTGGATGTGTGTGGTGTGATGTAAAGGACAGTTGGGACGCATCTAAACATCCCCAAAAATCAATTGCGGAAATTGTTGCTGACGTAAAAAATTATCCCGCCAAATTAATTGTAATTACGGGTGGCGAACCGTTGATGTATGATTTATCTCCGCTTATTGATGTTTTAAAAAATGAGGGTTATGAAATAAATATCGAAACATCCGGTGCTTATGCTATGCAGGGAACTGCGGACTGGATATGTTTCTCCCCAAAAAAATTTAAAGCCCCTTTAGCTTCAGTTGCAGCTCTAGCAAACGAATTAAAAGTGGTCATATTTAATAAAAGTGATTTTGAATGGGCTGAATCACATCGCAAAACTGTTTCAGGTAATTGTAAATTATATCTGCAACCCGAATGGAGTAAACGCGACGAAATGACTCCGCTTATAATAGATTATGTAAAACAACATCCCGAATGGGAAATATCATTACAGGTACATAAATATCTGCAAGTACCATAAAAAAAAACAGCTGCCTAAAATTAAGCAACTGTTTTTTTCACATTTAAAATAATACTTAATCAATTATAGAAATAGAATAATTAATTGTAGTGCCATTATTTACCAAAGCAATTTGATAAACACCTGCTACTACTTCAGATAAATCAATTGACTGAACAAATGATTCAGCATTAACATTAAGTGATGTAGTGTATACAATTTGACCAATTGCATTTACAACAGTTAATTCAAATGTCTGATCAGCATATCCATTTAAAGCAATATTAAATAATCCGGAAGTAGGATTTGGATATACAGCAATGTTTTCCGCTACTGATTCAACACGTAAAGGAGTTGAGAAATAGTAATGATCAGTTAATGTTGATTTTAATCCTTCATCAACACAAACTGAACGCACGTGATAGGCATAATCGGTACCTGGAGTTAATCCGGTTACGGTCCAATCTGTTAAACCACCGAGTACTTTTTTCTTAAGCACTAAAATTTCATCAATAGTATAAACTGAAAGATGATAACCATCAGCACCATCAGCAGGTTCCCAATCTAAATGTGCAGAGGTAGACGTAATTCCATCAGCAGTTAAACCTGTTGGTTCAGGGCATAATGCGATATCACAAGCCAGATATGCAATAATATTTGCACGTAAATTCGCAGCATTTGGATCAGGATCATGCCAGTTGTCGGTAGTCATACCACCAAACATAACCATACCTGAACCCCATGCTTTTTCAGCAAGCACAACATTTGAAGTTGCGAATGCATCAACCATTAAATTTGTTAATCCGGTACCTGTAACTGTGGCATGACCAAAGCTTGTTCCGGTATAACTAGTTCCGGCAGGTAAATTCGGACCATTAAAAATTGCGTGTCCGGCAGCACCTGCAGCAGCATCAGCATTAGATGTATAGTATGCATAAAATAATGATGTGCCCCCAAATCCGAAACTCATACCATCACCTTCATTAGGTGCTGCATTTAATAATAATTTTCCACCGGCATTAACCCATGATTCAATTGTAGAAATATTAGCAGTGAGGAAATTTTCTAATTCTATAGCATGACCATCTGACCCTTCAAGAAATACAAAACAATTGTCAGGCCCGAATACTGAAGGAACGTCTATGGTTTCAAAAAATCCTCTGTTCCAACCCACACCTTCTGCACCGAAAGTGGTAGTCATTGCGGTTGAATTATTTACAGTAAACCATGGCTCACCACCGGTAGTGTTAGAATAAATATACCATGCACCTGTACCGCTAACGGCACCAGTGTGACATACTTCTTCAGAGTAACTATCGTTGCCCGGATCTTCATCACCGGCAAGTGTAGTCCAAGCTGTAATATTATAACAACCTTCTGCACTGAAGTCCCAACCTTCGGGAGCAGTCCATGAAGCTGTTGAAAAAGCAGGTAATGTTCCAGGGAAAAATCCTGCAGTTACTAAACCACCATCAACCTGATAACTAACGGTAAATCCTGTGGCATCAGCAGAACCATAATTTTTCACGGTAACAATTACATCTTCTAAACCTAATCCGGGTCCTGTAGTTGGATTTGTAATATCGATTACACCAACATCATTAACTGCACCGCCCATCAGATTTAGGGTATAATCTTCTGCTTCGCCATAACTGGAACTTGCACAAGGATCAAGCGGCACTGCTAATCCCGAAGGATAAATACAACGCACACGCATTCTTGTTGCTCCGCCAACCAATCCTGGTGGTACAGTAAAACTAAATGAGCCTGAACCGCCACCGGCTAAACTTAATGTACCAATTACTTCATCGGTTTCAAATGAACCGTTCATATCGTAATCAATCCATGCAGTGTACGTTTGCGACCAGGTAGGATTATTGGTGCAGGTCATGGTGTAAGTATCGCCCATCAAAACATTCGCAGACAATGCAGTGTAGTCTGAATAGCCTACACCTGAAATGGCTCCTCCTGAAAATGTGTTTGATAAGTCGGCAACTGTTACACCATCAATGTAATCACCTTCAGCAGTTCCGGTTGTGTAAGCCGGCGTACAATACTGCGCAAAGGTGATGGTTGCACTTAAAGTAGCAATGACAAATGTCATCAACATTCGTCGAAAAATTAAAGTGTGATTCATAAGCTTGTTGTTTAAGTTAATTAATAATCCAAGCTAAAATTAATTATCCTAAAAAACAAATTTTTTACCATTTTTTTTGGTCGAACCATTTGAAAATCAGCAATTTATATAACTATAATATTAGTTTTATTTATATATATAGGCATAAAAAAAGGGTGATAAAATTAATTATCACCCTTTAAATAAATATTTAAAATATTATTCTGTAACTACAATTGAATAATTAATTGTTTGTGTTGCATTACTTAAATTAACCTGATACATACCAGGTGTAACATTTTGTAATGAAATAGTTTCAGTATAATCTGCACTATTAATATTAATTGGTTGTGAGTACACAATTTGTCCAATTGAATTAAATACATTTAATGTAAAATAATTATTTTCATAACCACTAACATTAATTGTAAATGTTCCCTGATTTGGATTAGGGAATAAAGTAACACCACCTTCAACATCGCCCATGCGTGCTAAAGTAGTCCAGTAATACCATTCAGTTGGAGAAGAAATTGCATCTTCATCATAACATACTGATTTAATTCTGAATGCATAAGTAGTTAATGGAGTTAAATTATCAACCATTGAATAAGAAGTTGAGTTAACACCTTTTTTAGCAATTAAACCTGTTGCTGTATTCCATAAAACTAATCTGTATTGTTCAGCAGCATCAATACCTGTCCAATGCATAACGGCATCATTTTCTGTAATACCATCAACATATAAACCGGTAACTAATGGACAAACAGAAGGAATAATTTCAACATTATAATCTTCAGTTTCACCATAAGTATATTCAGTGCAGGCAGTCATACCAATTGTGTTATATACTTCGCGAACGCGCATGCGGGTAGTTCCGATTGCTGCACCTGCAGGAACAGTAAAGTCGATAGCAGCAGGAGTAAATGCACCTAAGCCTGTTACTTCACCTAATTTTTCGGTTACTTCATCAAAAACACCATCGTGGTTAAAATCAATCCATGCACCAACACCATTAAATGAGGTGTAAGAACCGGTAGTGATGGTAATAGTATAATCACCATCAGCTTCTAATGTTGTTGTTAAATCAGAATAATAAGTATAAAAAGGAGCAGCGCTTGCACCTGTTGTATTATTGATAACACCGATAGATACATTATCTACATAATCGCCATCGGAAGTACCAGTAATATAAGTAGGTGTGCAATAACAATCTACAGCAGCATTTTGAGCAACATAAACAGCATCAGAAGTTGCAGAAGAACCTGTAAATGTACAAGTAATTGTGCAGTGGTAATATGTTGCATCAGGTTGTGAAGTTGTTAAATTAAATGCAGTAGCACCTGCTATGTCTGTCCATGAAATTCCATCTGGAGAAGAAGCCCACTGGTAAGAAATACCGGCAGCATAAATTGGGTCAACAGAAACGGTAAAGTTGTCATCAGAACAAACAGATTCCATAGTAGAAACTGCAGCACCTGCTGTTGGTACATCAGCACAATCGTCGCCGGTTGTTAATGTGAAAATAATTTGCGGACGAGTAGTTGATGTTCCGGAATATTCGATACCGGCATAATCACACACATTCACTTCAACATCTGAGCGATAAGAGCGTGAGCCATTAAAACCTAAACCTGTAGTCCAGATTACCTGACCATTTTCTTCCCATTCACCTTCAGGTACGCCGCCACATATTTCAACAAGTACGTTTGAAGTGCCATCCCAGGTAATAGGTGATGCAAATGTGAATGTATTAACGCCTGTAACAGGAATATAATTTGTTGGTCCCCAAACTACAGAAGCACCTGCTTCCCAACCTTCTAGGGTTAAAGAAGTTGTAGGTGTGGTCATAATTTTAACAGTATAGTTTTCCATTACACCACCATCAGCATCGATAATTACATAAGGGAAAGCCATGGTAAAAGATAACGCAGTTAATTCGCCGGCAGTCATACCCGCTGCTGCCATTTCTGAAGCAAGGTATAAATATTGGGCACGTTGCGTTTTGTAATAATCACCAAAAGGTGTCGGATGGGTTGTAGTTCCGTTGCTGCCGTTATTGGCGCCAACAGTAAACGTTTGTGCAAAGGACGCTCCTGTCCACAACATCAAACCTACCGTCAAACTACAAAGGAGTAATTTTTTTCTCATGATTAAAGTTTTATTTGATTGATTGTTAATAATAAAGTGAAGATAGGCAATTTTACCCTAATGGTTTAAACTTTGTAAGTATTAATTAAATATCAGTGCAGCACTAAATGTGACAGGAAAACCAGCACATTAAAGTGTATGGTAAGCAATAAAAAAGGGCAGCCCAAACGAGCTGCCCTATATCTTTAAAAAACGAAATTATTATTCAGTTACTACAATTGAGTAATTGAGGTTTTGATTTTCGTTGCTTAAATTAATCTGATACATTCCTGCAGTTACATTATCTAAAGAAATATATTCAGTATAATTATTAGAATTGATATCAATGTTTTTAGTATAAACAACCTGACCAACAGAATTCATCACAGTTAATGTCATTGCATTATTTTCTAAACCTGCAATATTAACTGTAAATGCACCATTGTTCGGGTTTGGATATAAACTAATACCACCTTCTACTTCACCGATACGGCCTAAAGTAGTCCAGTAGTACCAAGGTGAAGGTGTAGAAATATCAGCTAAATCATCATAACAAACTGTTTTAACACGGAAAGCATATGTAGTTAACGGTGTTAATTTATCAGTTAAGTCATAAGAGTTAGTTGTTGCTTTTCTTTTAGCAATAACACCAGTTGCTGTGTTTTGTAATACAAAACGATATTGATCAGCACCGGCAACTTCATTCCAATGACAAACTGCGTCGTTATCAGTAATTCCATCAACAAATAAACCTGTTGGAGTTTCACAAATTACAACTGCAGATTCACCGCAAGATGCATAAGAAAGAATATTTGCACGTAAGTTAGCAGCTTCTGCTAAAGGTGAATGGTAATTAGTAGTAGTCATACCACCAAAAACAACTAAACCTGCACCGTAAGGTAATTCAGATAATACGTTTGTTCCAGGCGCAAAAGCATCTTCCATAATACCAACTGCACCACCACCGCTAATTGAAGCGTGACCGAATGAAGTTCCGGTATAAGAAGTTACTATCGGTGTATAAGGACCGTTAAATACAGGATGTGTTACATCAATTGCATTTGCAGTTCCGGTACTATGCATAGTTGCAGTTAACACCACCAAATCCAAAGCTCATACCATCACCTTCATTAGGTGCAGCATTGATAAATAAACGACCACCTGCATAAACCCATGCTTCAATAGCAGCCATATTTGCAACTAAGAAGTTTTCTAATTCAATTGCATGTCCATCGCTACCTTCCATATAAATGAAAGCAGTAGATGGTGAGAATGCAGCAGCTGCATCAACAGTTTCATAATATTCAGTTGTATAACCACCTGCAGTAAATACTGTAGTCATAGCAGCAGAACATGTGGTATTAAACCATGGTTCGCCACCTGTTGTATTAGACAACATGAAATAAACGTTACCAGCAGCAACACAAAGGTTACAAACTGAAGCGTCTTCACCATCATTAGCTGCAAATCCGTCAGATACCCAAGAAGTATTAGATGAAATCATATAGCAACCATCAGCGGTAAAATCGTAAGTAGCAGCAAATGTGTATGAAGCACTTGTTCCGGCAGCAAGTGTGCCTGGATAAGATTCAGTAACAACAGCACCACCGTCTACACTGTATTGAACAGAAAAATCAGATGCATCACTAGTACCATAATTGGTAACAGTAACAGTAATTGATTCAGCTCCAAGTCCGCCGCCTGTAACAGGAGAAGTAATTGCAGATACACCTAAATCGAATTCAGACGCAGGTCCGAAATCAACAGTGTAATCTTCAGCTTCACCATAAGTTGCAGAAGCACAAGGATCCATTGTTGCTAAACCGGTAGGATAAATACAACGAACGCGCATTGTAGTTGCTCCCGGCATTGCATCAGCTGCAGTTGTGAAAGAGATATCTCCACTAGCACCTGCAAGTAAACTAATAATACCTAATTGCTCATCTGCATCAAATGAACCGTTTTGATCGTAATCAATCCATGCAGAATAAGTTTCACCCCAGTTTGGTGTATTATACAATGTCATTGTATAAGTAGTTGCTTCATCAAGCGACGTTGATAAAAAGGTATAATCAGAATACCCTGTACCTGTTATAGCACCACCGGTTTCTGTATTTGAAATTGCACCAAGAACTACACCGTTCACGTAGTCGTTATCCCCGGTACCCGTAACGTACTCAGGCGTGCAATATTGCCCAAAACTTGCAGCAGATATAAACAGCATGCAAGCCATAGTTAAAATTGAGCGCATTTTTAAGTTAAATTTGATCATAAGTGTTTGATTTTAATGGTTATTTATTGTTAGAAAATTATTGTCACTTTTTTGATTGCGTAAATATCATTAATTATTTACAATGAAATTATTATATTATATGTTTATACACATAAATTAAACAGGTCTTCGCAACATCGCTTTAAATTGGGTGTTTCGTATTTGTTTTCTCATTGCAGGGTCTCGCTTGTTAATTTAGATGAAACATTTACCGATTCGGTTGGACGCTCCTATCTATTATTAAAAAATTGTTGTTTGAATTATACAATTCAAACGCTCAATGACATACGGTTTTATACAAACTGTTATATTGGTATTAGGTCGCATTTTTCAGTTTGAGATTACAAGGTAGTGATTATTGGCTTTTTATCAAAAAAAAATGCAAAAAAAAGCCTCTTTTAATGCAAAATTGTCAGTAATACGCTGAAAATCAAGTTCCTATAACTGCGGATTGCCGGCAATATAGGTTTGTTCAACCTGGTCCGGATTGGGGTCAAAGCTGTTTAATACCGTAAAATCAGCCCATTTCCCTGCTGTAATGGAACCCATTTTTTGGTGTGCGCCTGTTACTGTAGCACTTCCCATAGTATATGCGTATAAAGCCTCAGTAAGTGTTATTTTTTGTTGGGGAGATATCACTGTTCCATTATTGGTAGTTCTGTTTAAAGCAGCATGTATGTTGTATAAAGGATGATAGGATTTAACTACCGGCGCATCTGTAGATAATGCGAGTTGAACACCGAAATCCAAAACACTTCTTACAGGATATAAATAATTTAAATAATGCTCAGGAACATAATTCAGGAAATTATTTCCCAGCTCGCTAATAAAAATGGGTTGCATTATTGCTGAAATATGATATTTAAACATGGCTTCCAGATGTTCATGAGAAGGCAGCCCCAAATGTTCGATTCTGTGACATAAATTTTTTAGGTTAAAAGGAGCAATCGATGTATATACATCAATTACCAGGTCGATGGCTGAATCTCCAATTGCATGTGTTGCTAACATAAATCCTGCTTCTTGCGATTCCATTGCTAATTGACGAAATATGTTTTTTTCTAAACGCAACACACCATGTTCATTTGAATTTTTATATGGTTCAATAAGTGCTGCTGTTTTTCCGCTTATTCCGCCATCTGCAAAAAACTTTACCGTATTTACAATTAGGTGTTCACTATAATACGGTTCAGGATTTGGATATACTTTATTTGCACCATCAGGAACGCGTATCGGAATTGCATTTATGCGAATAATTAATTCACCATCTGCATCCATTTGTTTATATACCTGTAATAAATCTCTATCTACTGCAGGATCGGTTGCTGCTGTAATTCCGTATTGTAAAAATTGTTGTTGCGCAGCTAAAATCATTTCCCGCAATTCAGCGGCTGTATATTTTGGTATTTTAGATAAAATTAATCCGATTGCAGTTTCAGTAAAATGCCCTGCTACAGCGCCATCAGCCATTAATTTCATTTCACCACCTTTCGGCACAGGCGTATGGATATCAATTTCTGCTAATTCAAGTGCTTTTGTATTTACAATTATTTGATGTGCACAGGTGCGGGTTACACAAATTGGTTTATCTGTTGCAATTGCATCTAAATCAGCTTTCGTGGGCATACGTTGTTCAATAAAATCGGCTTCATTAAAACCTCTTGCCTGTATCCAATTTAATTGCGGATTTTTTGCTGCGTATGCAGATAGTAATTCCTGCATTTCGGTAATACTTTTTACGCCACGTAAATCCAGCATACCATGTATTAAATTCCCAACCTTCCAGATATGAATATGTGCATCATTAAAACCCGGAACTACAAATTTTTTATTTAAATCGATTAGAATAGCAATATTATTTTTTTCAGCTAATATTGTTTCATCTGAACCCACTTTGGTGAAATTTCCATCTTCAACAATAAATGCAGTAGCCTCAGGAAGTTGTTCATCCTGAGTCAGCACTTTACCATTAAAAAATATCTTTCTCACCGACATCCAAATTTATTTAGCTCTTTTCTCCTGTGCGCGTTGAATCGCATTTTCCAAAACCTGTAAACCTTCTGCTAACTGTTCATCGGTCATTACAATTGGTGGCAACAACCGGATACAATTTGAATATAACCCTGCACGAATTAATATAATTCCATGACTAACGGCATCTTTAATTATTTCCATGGCAATTTCAACATCGGGTTCTTTGCTATCACGGTCTTTCACAAATTCTACCAGCAACATGGCACCTAACCCACGAACATCTCCAATACAAGCATATTTATTTTTCCAGTTATTTAATGTTGTTGAAATTAAATCACCAACATGATTTACACGAGCTAAAAATGATTCAGATGAAAGAATTTTCAGTGCTTCAATCGCAGCAACACAAGCTAAAGGGTTACCACCATATGTACCGCCCACCCCACCTAAATGTGGAGCATCAATAATTTCAGCTTTACCGGTTATTGCACTAATTGGCATACCTGCACCAATCGATTTTGCCATACAAATAATATCAGGCACAACATTAAAATGTGCGCAGGCAAATAATTTTCCTGTTCTTCCTGCACCACACTGAATTTCATCAAAAATTAAAACAATACCATGTGCATCAGCTACAGCACGGAGCTTTTGTAAAAATTGTTCCGGCATTGGAATAAATCCGCCCTCACCCTGCACCGGTTCAATAATTATTGCAGCAACACTGTCCGGATCAATTTGCGCAATCATTGCCGTTTCAAATTGCTGAATACAAAAATTTATATATTCTGCATCAGTAAATTGTTTTGGTTTACGATACATATTCGGAGCAGGTAAACGCACAATATCACTCACATAAGGTCCGAAACCTTTTTTAAATAATGCATATTTACTGGTAAGCGATAAGGTTAATAATGTTCGGCCATGATAACCACCTTCAAAACAAATTACGGCACTGCGTTTAGTATAATATCTGGCAATATTTACTGCATTTTCTACAGCCTCACTCCCACTGTTAGCGAGCAATGTTTTTTTGGGGAAGTTACCCGGTGTTAAACTGTTTAATAATTCTGCTAATTCAACATAAGGCTCGGGTGTTGCAACTAAGGAACAGATATGAATATATTTATCAAGTTGTTCCTTCATTGCATCAATAACCTGTTTGTTGCTATGACCAATATTCATCATGCCGATACCACCTGCAAAATCAAGTAGGGTATTTCCATCGGCATCAATTACTACACCACCATCGGCAGACACTACAGCTACTTCCGTTGATTTAGCTAAACCTGCAGGCATAGCATTTTTACGACGCTGCATCATTTCAATCGATTTAGGTCCGGGGATGGCTGTTTTTAAATTAATAGTCATAATATTTTTTTTCAGATGAATAATTTAATGCGCAAATTTATAATTCCATTACAATAATTGCTCCAGCATTTCCGCAGGTTGGGTCGTTCAGATAATCTTTCATTAAACCAACAATTTGAAACCCGATTTTTTCCTGCACAGAAACTGTCGGATCAAATAGTTCATGATTTTTTACTTTTTCATAATAGGTTTCTATATCCATTTTATCTGCATAATTTACATAACCATTGAGCATTCCAACAGTGAGCTGCCCTTTACATCCTAATTGTTCTGCAATTTGATTGCGCAACTGATAAAATGTTTTTGCAATGCCCATTCCGCGATAATCGGGATGTACACTTACATCTAATTTACCATACAACCATTCACCATCAGGTTCATGATTGGTCAGCCAGCCTCCTGCCACGGTTTCACTAAAAGTGTGGTGTTCCGGATTTTCCACATTGAAATGATAACGCATCGTTGTAGTTCCACCAATAATACGGTTTCCATCTACAGCAACTAACTGACCTTCAGGAAATATTTCCAGGTGTTTTAAATAATGCGCTTCGTGCAAAATTTCATCTTCCGCCAAATTCGGAAAAACGATATATTGCAATAACTCCAATGCCCTCGCATCCTGAGGTAATGTATGACGAATTACAATTTTATCTGATAAATGATAGGATTTTAACATAATTTTTTCTGCTTTTACATAACCATTCCCAAAATAATATATACCACACAGCTAATTCCCCACGCAGTAAGTGCATATGGTAATTGCGATAAACCATGTTGCATATTATTTGTTTCACAACTTTGTGATGTTAATACTGTTGCATCTGAATATAAACAGGCATTTGCACCAAACACACCGGCGCTGATTATGGCACCGATATTTAATAAAACATTAGAGCCAATATGTTGTGATAATGGAATTACAATTGGAATGGCAACAACATACAAACCCCAGCTGGAGCCTGTTGTAAAGGATATTAAGGATAATGCAATAAAGATAGCCAATGGTAAAAATGCTTTACTCACATAAGGTGTAACACTATTAATTACATATTCGGTTAATCCCATTTTATCGCCAACTTCTTTTAACATTAATGAAACAACCACCAATGCCAATGCAAATAACATGGAATTAAATCCGGTGAATATTGTTTCAGTAAGTTGTTGAACAGAAGCGAGTTTGCTGAATAAAAAATAAAAAAACGTAAATGCCACTCCAATTAATACCCCTTTTAAAGCATCAATTTCAATACCAGGTGTATCTATATCCTGAAATAATACCGTACTAATTAACACCACCAATAATGGCACTAAAAAATATCTTGCTTTTGGATTTACTAATTTCGGAAACGGGTCAAACTTGTACCATCGATAATTTTGTGCCATCCGGAATTGTTTTTCCGGTTAATTCGGCGCGGTTAATCGCTGCTTTCATTTTTTTGAAATGCGGCAATACGCCAAAAATAAATAGTGGAATCATTAATATCGAAACCCAGCCATAGGCTACAAATGGAATAACAGAAAAATAACTGCTTAAACCCTGACCTTCAGCAGCAAATCCCGATGTTTCTAACTGTTTACCTATAAACAATGTCCAGGTAGAAATGGGCACTATAACACATAATGGAGGCGATAAGGTATTAACGATATAAGCCAGATACTCTCTTGGTATTTTAAATTTATCGGTAACATTACGCATGGTAATTCCAGCAGTTAATGCACTTAAATAATCATCAATAAAAACAAGAATCCCCAATAACCATGTTCCGAATAAAGCAGATTTTTTTGATTTCATATACACCATCATGCGTTCACCGAATTTGAGTGCACCACCGCTGCGAACCATTAATCCCATAACCGATCCATATAATCCGCACACAACAATAACCCAAATGGTATCTTCAGATGTCATTACAGCATACATCGAACTGATAAATCCATCGAAAAACCCCCAACCATCAATTAAAATAAATCCTACAATACAACCAATCAGTAATCCTTCAAAAGAAGACCGTAATAATATGGATACCAAAATAACCACCAATGGCGGAACAATTGCTAACCATCCGTATGTCATACTTATTTCTTCCATATTAATATTTTATGGTTGTATTATAATCCACCTGTAGCGATTAATTTTTTCTCCATGTATTCATAAATACCTTCACTACCACTTTCATGGCCTAAACCACTTTGTTTCCATCCGCCAAAAGGCGCTTCCGTTGCGTGCGGTGCCCATTCATTAATACCAATTATTCCGAATTCCAGTGCTTCACTTAAATAGGTGGCGTGATTGATATTGTTGGTCCACACATAAGCTGATAATCCGTAAGGTGTAGCATTCGCGGCTTTAATTACTGCCTCCATCGAAACAAAAGGAATTAAAGGCATTACAGGGCCAAAAATTTCTTTATTGATAAATTCAGACTTTTCATTTTTAACTTCAACTACAGCAGGAACAACAAAATTACCAACCGGAAATGTTTGTCCGCCGGTTAATAAAATATTTTGTTCAGCTTTTGCCGTTTCAATAATTTGAAGAATATGCTCCTGTTGTTTTTTATTAATGAGCGGACCAATACGTGTTGTAATATCCAAACCATTTCCAACAATCAATTCTTCCACATGTTTTACTACAGACTTGCTAAATTGCTCAAAAATATTTTCATGCACATAAAATCGTTGTGGCGAAACACATACCTGACCACAATTTCGAAATTTTGTTGCGACAGCCGTTTTAGCTACATGTTCAACATCAACATCATCCATTATAATTACAGGTGCATTACCACCTAATTCGAGTGCTAATTTGGTATTCGTTTTACTTGCGCCATCCATTAATATTTTTCCAACACGAGTACTGCCGGTAAAACTTATTTTTTTAACAGCGGGATGTTCAAGCATTATTTTACCGATTGCTCCTGCATCACCGTGAACAAGATTAATTACACCTTTAGGAATTCCGGCTTCAACCAAAGCATCAATTAAATTCATTCCTGTTAGGGGAGTAAATTCGCTCACTTTAGCTACAACAGTTGAACCGGCGGCTAAAGCTGCAGCCCATGCTCGTGCCGGATTATAAGCAGGAAAATTCCAGGCAGTAATAATACCAATAACACCCATTGGCTGATATATTACCTGCATCCGTTTATCAGTTCTTGATGAAGGAATTGTTCTGCCATAAGTACGTTTTGCTTCTTCAGCATACCACTCAAATAAATTTGCAGCAACATGTAATTCACCTTTTGCTTCAGCAAGCGGTTTACCACTTTCCATTACCATTTCCTGTGCATAGGAAATAATATTTGTGCGGATAATTTCAGCAGTGCGTTTTAAAATATCTGCGCGACTCCATGGTGACATTTTTGACCAGGTAATAAATGCATGTTCAGCAGCAACAATTGCGTCGGAACAATCAAACCCATCGCCAAAAGGAACAGTAGTAATTTTTTCGTCCGTAGCGGGATTCATTACATCCCAAACACCGTTATTTTTGGCATCACAAAATTCACCATTGATATATTGCTTTTTCATACTGCGCTCCCCTATTTACCTGCTGTTAATTCGCTTAAACTATTTTCAATAATATCTAATCCTGTATTTAATTGTTCATCTGTAATAACAAGTGGTGCGAGATTTCTGATAATATTACCATTTACTCCCGCTGTTAATACGATTAATCCTTTTTCATAACAACGTTGCGCTAATTTTTTTGTAAGCTCAGCATCCGGTTTAGTAATATCGCCACCAACAGACAATTCAAAAGCCATCATCGCACCAAGTCCGCGCACACAACAGATATGGTTTGGAAATTTTTCTTTTAATGCCAAAAATCGTTTCCGAATAATATTTCCGACATGTTTGCCTCTTGCATTGATATTAATATCCTGCATATAATCAATTGTTGCACTTACAGCTACACAACATAAAGCATTTCCAAGATAAGTTCCACCGATGGTGCCTGCATTAATATTATCCATTATTGCCGCCTTACCCATTACTGCACCTACAGGCATTCCGCTACCCATACTTTTTGCCCAGGTTGATAAATCCGGAACAACATCATAATGATGAAAAGCAGCCCATTCGCCGGTTCTGCCGAAACCTGTTTGCACTTCATCCAGAATTAATAAAATGCCGTTTTCATCACAAACCTTTCTTAATTCCTGTAAATATTTTTTCGGAATAACATGAAATCCACCCTCACCCTGAACCGGTTCAACAATTATAGCTGCCACATTTTGTGCAGGAACATATTGCTGAAAAAATGTTTTTAATTTATATATATGTTCTAGAGAAAATTCATCTTCATTTAATTCACCCGAATATAAATCATAAGCAGGAAAATCGATGCGATATATTTCAGGAGCAAATGGTCCGCAACCTGTTTTATATCCAACTTTACTGGTTAAGGTAGCAGCTAATAACGTGCGTCCGTGAAAAGCCTGACCATAACATATCACTGCTGAACGTTTAGTGGCCTGACGGGCAATTTTAATAGCATTTTCAACTGCCTCTGCCCCACTGTTGGTAAACATTAATTTAGTATGTTCACCATGTGGTAAAATGGAAATCATTTTTTCTGCAGCATCCAAATATTGCGGATATATAGAAACATTAAAACAGGCGTGTAAAAATTGTGCTGCCTGCTCTTGTATTGCCTGCACAACAGGTTCAGGACAATGCCCTGCATTAATTACACCAATACCACCGGCAAAGTCGATAAATTCCCTTCCATCTGCATCAGTTATAATTGCACCTTTTGCGGAGCTGATACTGGATGGATTAAAAATACCCAATGCATTAGGAACTAATTGTTTTCTTCGTTCATATAATGCGGCTGTTTGGGAGGCTGTTGATACCATAAATTCGTTTTTAAGCGATGTTAATTTATTCGTTGATATATATCGTTTTTACATTCGTAAATTCCTTTAATCCGTAATCAGATAATTCGCGGCCGTATCCTGATTTTTTTGTGCCACCAAAAGGCAATCGTACATCTGATTTTACCATTGCATTAACAAACACAGCACCACTGCTAATTTGTCGTGCATAATGATAAGCCTTTTCTGTATCCTTTGAGAAAATTGTTGCGCCCAAACCATAACGATGACTATTTGCAATTGCTATTGCATGTTCGGCATCATTCGCAGTAATTACTGATGCAACCGGGCCAAACAATTCTTCTGCATATGCGGGCATACCAACACCAACATCAGCCAAAATAGTAGGCTCATAATTTGCGCCGTTGCGTTTTGAGCCAAATATTACGCGAGCACCTTTTTTTACGGAATTATCCTGTTGTATTTCCAATTCTGTAGCAGCAGCTAATGAGGAAACCGGTCCCATCGTAGTATTTGCATCTAACTGATTTCCCTGTTTTATTTGCGCGATATTTTGCTGAAATGCATTTAAAAAATCATCTTTCACCTGACTGCATACAATAAATCGTTTTGCTGCTATACAACTTTGTCCGGCATTTTGCATACGACTTTTTGTTGCAATACTTGCTGCAAGATTTACATCAGCATCATTCAAAACAATAAACGGATCGCTGCCACCTAATTCCAATACTGATTTTTTAATATAATTTCCTGCTAAAGCTGCAACTGCTGAACCTGCATTTTCACTTCCGGTTAATGTTACACCCTGCACAATATCATGCGCAATTATTTTTTCAGATTTTGATGCAGGAATAATCAACGTCTGGAAAACACCTTTTGGAAAACCTGCAGCTAAAAATGCGGATTCAATATCCAAAGCACATTGAGAAACATTTTTTGCATGTTTCAACAACCCGACATTTCCGGCCATAATTGTGGGAGCTGCAAATCGTATTACCTGCCAAAAAGGAAAATTCCATGGCATTACCGCAAATACCGCCCCTATTGGGTCGTAAGCAACCAGCGACTTTTTTGCATCGCTTGGGATTATTCTATCTTGTAACAGTAAAGCGCCATTTTCGGCATAATAATCACATGCTGTAGCACACTTTTCTACTTCCGCTTTTGACTCTGCCAAAACTTTTCCCATTTCCAGTGAAATATGCATCGCATAAGTATCCAGATTGGTTCTTAATTGTTGCGCAAGATTTTTAAGCAGTGTAGCCCTATGGGTATACGATGTTTTTTTCCAGTCCTGAAAAGCTGAAGCTGCAAGTTGTAAAGCAGATTCAATTTGTGCATCGGTAAATTCCGGATACTCACCCACAACTTCCTGATTAAACGGATTTATCGATTTAAATACAGACATCTTTATTTTATTAATTGAAAAAATTATAAAATTTAATAACCCGGATACTGTTCAATTACACCACCGCTTGCATTAATTTCTCTGCCCGGAACAGGGAAACATGGCAATACACCTTCACCTAAAATATCGGTAACTAATCCAAAATGTGCTAAATCAAAATAGCGATGCCCTTCAAAATTTAATTCACTTCTGCGTTCATCAATTAAATCCTGAGCAAATTCTTCAGGTGACGCTGGTGATGCATCTGTCATGCCACGTGCATTACGCAAATCATTGAGATTGGCAACTCCTGCCGGATATCCACCGGCTTCCGCTAAAATGAGTAACATTTCGCTGTAACGTAAAACATAAGCGCTGTTATCCTGAAAAACCTCACCACGATATTTTTGTGTTCTGCCATCAGGTTCAATACTTAAATCATTATTTATAAAATCAATTAAACCAAAACGTAAATCATCAGTTCTGTCGTCATAAAATGTATTTAACTCTGCAGATGCCAAAAATGATACTTCACTTCTCAGTGCATCGGGACGAGCATAGGTTAATGCATTGAACTGACTTTTATCTTGCCCATTAAATACCAATTCAAATATTGCTTCTGATGATAATTTAGTTGTATATATTGCGCCGAATTCACTACTGCTTAATAAATTTGCGAATCCTTCAGTAATAACTTTCTGCACATAAATTGCAGCATTGGTATAATCAAACTGATATTGATAAACTCTTGCCAATAATGCCTGACAAGCAGTTTTTGTAATAAATTGTGCTCCTTTAAATGTTGGCGGATCTAAACGTAAATCATCATTGCTTAACATGGTTTCGGCAGTGAGTAAATCGTTTAAAATTGCGGCATACGTTTCACTAACAGTACTTCTACCAACAACATCTTCCGGTGATAAAATTGTAGTTACTACAGGAATTCCATAAATCGAAGCATTGTCCCAGTGTTCACCAAACAAACGCAATAAATCAAAATGTGCCATGGCACGAATGGTAAGTGCTTCACCAATAATATCATTTCTTACTTCATCAGTTAATGTTGCATCAATGACACCGTCCGCATTGGTAATAATCTGATTAGCCGTATAAATGGTATTGTAAATAGCAATCCAGCAATTTTCGATATAAATATTATTTGGTGTTGCTGCCTTATATCCTAATTCATCGAGGTCGAGATTATCGTAACCACCCGTTGCACCATTATCGCTGTAAGCTTCAACCATTAACGGATAAAAGCCACCGTAATAATATTGATTTTGCAAAGTATTATACATACCGATGCGCGCACTTTCTAAACTTGCTGCATCTGTAAACATATCACTATTGGCAACATCGTTAGTAGAGGTTTGTGATAAAAAACTTTCGCAGGAAGAAAATAAAATGGTAGCCAAAAAAATGGTGCTCACCAATAAACCTGTTCTGTTTACACTTAAACCTTTTTGTATATTTTGATTTGAATAATTTTTCATAAGTTAATTTTTTAGATTAAAATGTTATCAGAATTTAAAATTAAATCCAAGCATATAGGTGCGCGCCTGCGGATATGCTGCATAATCTACGCCTGCAGTTTCAGGATGGTCACCACCTGTTGAACTTACTTCAGGGTCAAATCCGGTGTATTTAGAAAACACATAAACATTTTGCACCTGCGCATAAATACGCAAGGATTCATATAATGTCAATTTAGCCGGTTTAATGGTATAACCAACACTTATTTCACGAATACGTAAATGTGAACCATCTTCAATTGCCTGACCTGAGTTCTGATAAAAATTATAATTAAAAATCGATGCTCTTGGAATATCAGTTACATCACCCGGTTCTTGCCATCTGTCGTCAATTACATGCGAATTATTTGCATACACCTGATACAAATAATATTCATCATCCCAGCCATAATCGCTCCATCCGCCTGTTTGATAGGTAGAACGAATTAAATTATATACATCGTTGCCCATTGTAAAGGTTGCTGCCAATCCGGCATCCCATTTTTTATATTTTATTGCCGTATTAAATCCGCCGTACCAGTCAGGTGTAGCTTTACCTAAAATAACCGCATCACCATCATCAATAATACCATCACCATTGGTATCGGTATAAACAGGATCCCCTGTTGCAGGGTCAACACCTTCGTAAGGCACACCCCAGAATGAACCGTAAGATTCGCCTTCCACTAAAATATGTGTTGCTGTTAAATCAGTGTAAGCGCTCACTAAAATACTATCAGTACTTAAATCAATAATTTCGTTGTGGAGATAGCTGATATTAAATCCAAAACTCCAGTCGAAATCTTTTTTATCAACGATATAAGTATTTGCAGAAAATTCAAATCCGCTATTTAATACATCACCATAATTTCTTGTTACCGAACCAAAACCTGTTGTTCCGGGAACCACATCTTCACTTAATAAATCAGTTTTATTGCCGACATAATATTCGAATGAACCATTAATTCTGCCACGCCATAATTCATAGTCAAATCCGATATTAAACATTTTGTTCGATTGCCATTTTAAGTTTTCATCGGCAATATTTCTTGGACCTAAACCTGACTGACCGTTATAGCCAACCGGACTCCAAAAACTTACATATTGAAAATCGCCAATTTCCTGATCGCCGGTAATACCATAGCTGGAGCGCAATTTAAAATCGGTAATAAATAATGCAGCGGGCCAGAATTCCTCATCACTCATATGCCAACCAACGGAACCGGCAGGGAAAAATCCATATCTGTTGTTTGGTGAAAATCTGGATGAACCATCTACACGTGCACTTAATGAAAACAAATATTTGCTTTGAATATTATAATTAATTCTGCTCAAAAAAGAAACTAATGCCCAATTACTAGCATACGAGTCACCTCCTGTTATAATTGCTGCACTGGATACATCTTGCAATCCGCTTCCAATTGGAAATCCTTGTCCGGCAATGGATAAATAATCGGAATGTGATTCTTGTAAAGTAAATCCGCCAATAATATTCAGTGCATTTTTATTGCTAAAATATTTATCATACGATAAAATATTTTCGCCCAATCAAACCCGCTGACTATATGTGCTGTTAATGGCTTTTCCACCAACTGCTTCAGCATCTGTTGTTATTGGAGAAAAATATAAATCATCTGTCAAATAAGTAAAATCTACCGACCATGTTGAACGGAATTTAAGTGTTGGTGCAATTTGATATTCACCAAACACTGAAGCAAGAACGCGGTTATTTTTTGTATAAGGAATAATTTCTTTGGTAGACAACACAGGATTATCACTTAACCAGCTTGCCTGATAATCTTCAAAATTTGCATAATTGCCATCGTCTTCATAAACCGGCATCAACGGTGATGAGCCGATTGCATTTGTAACGGTTCCGGTATAAACATTATCGTTTAAACTCCTTCTGTTATCGGAATAAGTGAGTGAAATATTTTCACCGAGTTTAAATTTATCATTTATTTTATGGTCGAGATTTAATCTGGTATTTAAACGTTTATAATAAGATTCAATTACAATTCCCTGCTGATCGAAATAGGAATTGGAAATATAAAATGTTGTTTTTTCATTTCCGCCCGATGCTGAAAATTCAATATTATTAATTGGCGCTAAACGAAATATTTCATCCATCCAATTTGTATTTACGCCTGTGTACCATGATTCAGGCAGCGGATTTATAGACAGTGCCGGATCGTAATCTTCCCCAAAAATAGTCGGGTCAGCATTGTAAGCATTTAAATCGTTTAAACGAGCTTCTTCAATTAAGGCAACCAGTTCATCTGAACTTAAAAAATCAATTGGTCGGCTTACTTGTTGTAAACCGGAATAATAATTTAAATTAAAACGTGTTTTTCCAGCAGCGCCGCGTTTTGTCGTAATTAATATTACACCATTTGCAGCACGCGCTCCATAAATTGATGCAGCGGATGCATCTTTTAAAATTTCGATTGATTCAATATCATCCGGATTTAAATCAGAAATAGATGAAATATTTTGACCATTTCCAACCGAAGCCCCCTGTAAATCGAATGATGTTGAAATACCGGAATTACTTTCACTAATCATTGGAATGCCATCTACCACATACAATGGGTTGCTTTGACCCCGCACACTTACCAGCAAACCTGCGCCCGGTGTTCCGGATGCATTTCGAATATCTATCCCCGAAACTTTTCCCTGAATACTGCCTGCAATATTGGCAATAGGCTGGTCGCGGAATTCTTCATTTTTTGTGGAAGAAATGGAACCGGTAATATCACTTTTTTTCTGTGAACCATATCCAACAACAATAATTTCATCGAGTACTTTTTCGGAACTCACCAAAATATTTAATGTCAATGTTCCATTAAAAGAAACGGTTTTTGTGTTATAACCGATAAATGAAATTACAAGCGCACCTGCAGGTTGTGGCGATACAATTGTAAATGCGCCATCTAAATCGGTACTCATGCCAATTGTTGGGTCCGATTGTAAACGAACGTTGGCGCCGACAAGTGTTTCGTTGGTAACTGAATCGCGAACAACACCCTGAATGGTTGTTTGTGAAAATCCGGTTGAGCACCAAAACATCATAACCATTAAGGGCAACAATTGTGTGGTAATTTTTTTAACCATAAGATTGGGTTTTGATTGGTGTGAAAATGGTAATATGGTGGTTTATTTCAATAAGTATAAATCGGGCTGTGCGTATTTATATACTTTAAAATAAATATTGGTAGCACTTTCAAAAATGCCATCCATTTTAGTAATATGATTCGTCATTAATTGCACCAGATGTTCATTGTCGCGGCACATCACATTTACTTCAAGATCGTACGCACCGGTTGTCATGGCCAGGAAACTTACTTCCGGTAAATTGGCGATATTATCTGCAACCTGTGTAACCTTATCAACCGGCCTTACTTTAATCAAAATTTGCGCATAAGTATGGAAGCCGATTTTGTCGGGATTTACCCTTCCAATAATGGTAAGCAATTCATTTTCCACAAAAACATTAAAGCGATTGCGGATTGTTCCAACCGATACACCCAGTTCATCAGCGATATCAGTAAAACTTTTTCGGCCGTCTTTTATCAGTTTTTCCAGGATTTTATAATCCAGGTCGTCTAGCTGCATAATACTCATTTGGTCAAGATTTATACAAATAATGGAATAAATTTCAATATTTCATAATATTTTTCAATAAAATTGAGGGTTTAGAGCCCATTTTTGCATTTTTTTTATGCCAAATTCAAGGTAATTGGCTTTGGGCAATAAAATTTGAAGGTTTGCTGTTTAAAAATTACCCCGGGCTGACAAGGATTAAAAACATTTCAAAATATTCGTCGTTTATTTACACAAAAAAAATGAAAACCATGCGACACCTCTTCACAGGTATGATGATGCTGTTTGTAGTACAGCTTTATGCACAAAACACACAAACCGTAAATTCTGAAATTAAAAAAGTAACTGTTTTTACCAAAGGTGCTCAGGTAGTGCGGAACGGAACACATGCAATTCCGGCAGGAAAAACAGAATTGGTATTTGCAGGAATATCACCCAGAATTGACAAACAAAGTATTCAGGTAAAAGGTGATGGCGATTTTACCATTATGTCGGTATCACATCGTATGAATTATCTGAAACAACAGGCTGTTTCGGATGAGATAGACCAATTGGTAAAAAAACAAGCCGATTTAAATGAGCAGGTTACTTATACCAATTCTATTATTAATGTATATCGCTCAGAACAAACACTGATTGAACGCAACCAAAGTATTGGAGGTGCAAATAACGGTGTAACGGCAGAAAATTTAAAAGCGATGGCCGACTTTCAACGTGCACGATTAACGGAAATATTTACGAAGTTGCTGGAGCTGAATAAAAAAATTACTGATTTAAATATTGAGATACAAAAAATATCCAAACAGCTCGCACAATTAAATAATAATAAAGAAAAACCTACTGCCGAAATACATGTGATGGTTTCTTCCAAAGCAGCAGTTACAGGTAAATTTGAAGTGAGTTATTATGTAAATGATGCCGGCTGGTTTGCCAACTACGATTTACGTGTGGAAAGTATTAATAAACCAATAGAAATTGCTTACAAGGCAAATGTGTTTCAAAGTAGTGGTGAGGATTGGAAAAATGTGAAACTTACAATCAGTAATGGCAATCCGAACGATAATGTTATTGCACCAAAATTATATCCATGGCGATTACATTATTATGCAGGCAGTGCAAATATTTATCAGCAGGGTAATTATAATTACACGAACAGCGGTATTACAAGTATTAGCGGTCGCGTAACGGATGCTAATGGTGAAGCATTGCCGGGAGCAAGTATCATGGTGAAAGGCCAAACACTTGGTACTATAACAGATATGGATGGTTATTACAATTTGCAACTCATACCGGGTTCCAATTATATTGTAGTGAATTATATCGGTTACCAGCAACAGGAATTACCGGTAAACGCCGCAGTGCTCAATGTATACTTAAAAGAATCTACTATGATGCTGGAGGAAGTAGCAATTAGTTCCGGGTATGCATCCAGCCTTAGAATTCAAAAAATCCTAAACACACCGGGAGTTACCAACTCAGAAAAAAAAGAATTTAAAACCAAAGCCCTGGAAACGAATTTTGAATATAAGGCTACCACTTTTAATTATGAAATTGTAGAACCTTACAGTGTATTAAACGACGGTAAAATAATAACCATCGATATTAAAACCGCAGAAGTGCCGGCTGAATTTGTTTATTACACGGCACCTAAAATTGACCCGGCTGCTTATTTAACTGCAAATGTTACCGGTTGGAAAGATTTGAATTTAGTGTTAGGTGAAGCGAATTTATTTTTTGAAGGTGCCTATTTAGGTAAATCCATTTTAGATCCAACTTTTGCATCTGATACTTTACAAATTTCGTTGGGTAAAGATAAGAGTGTGCAGGTGCTAAGAACCAAAATGGTTGAATTTACACAACGACAATTCCTAGGTGGCAATAAAATTGAAAGTGTAGCCTATGAAATAAAAGTGCGGAATAATAAACCGGAACCGATACATATCATTATTAAAGACCAGTTACCGATTTCTGCAGAGAGCGATATTATTGTTGAAGGAGATGTAAAACCTGCAGGCAAAATAGAAGATGAAACACAAATTGTGACTTGGGATTATACCATTGAATCAGGTAAAGAACAAAAAATGGAATTAAAATATACAGTTAAATATCCGAAGGACAGAGTTGTGATTTTGGAATAATTACTTCAGTAAAACAAACGGAATATATTTAATATATTTTGCAACAAATAAAAACGCCTGTCAAATTAATTTTTGACAGGCGTTTTATTTGTTGTTTGACTATTTATTGTTTGATTATTTTGACTGATTGATAATAATTATCAGCATTAAAACGAATGATATAAATGCCTGATGCTAAGTTGTAATCAGTTAAATCCCAGTTAATAAACTGACTGCCGGGACTAACATTTTCACCAAGGTTTTTGGTGGCAATTTTTTCACCGGTTGCAGTGTATAATTCCAATTCAACAGAAGCATTATCATTTAATTCAAATTGCACCATTATTTGATTATCAAATACTGATGGATATACACTCAGCGGAATTACATTTTCTTCCTCAATTGCTGTTGGTAAACGGAATACAGCAGTAATCGTATCATTGTCTGTAAGTATTGTGCCGGTTGAATCCCAGCCCGGAGTAAATGTTGCATGATTTGCTTCCCAATGATCAAATACATACAACTCAGGATCATTACTGTAAGCAATTAATTTATTATCCATTCCACCAAAATAAGTGCCTGTCCATGGCAAAGCATAATGGTTCAGTGTATTTACTTTTATGTAACCTGCCTCAGGCGGAGAAACATCAAAAACTACTTCGTAAGGACCGGTTAATTCGTAACAATCACTCATGCCTGTATATAATAATTCGCAACGGTCTTCAACCCATGTTCTGAGTTGAGAAAAGTTATCGTACCATTCTTCATATGAGCCATACCAACGGTCAGCATGTTGTGCCATTTCCGGTTCAATAATTGCCATCATACTATCCAATGAATTCAGCATGTTTTCACAACTGAAAGTGGTATTATATAAATCGGTATAACGCGATAAATAAAATTGTTCGAATTCGGCATTTTGACGTAAATCATTCATCAAACGCACATGACCTTCCCCATCAAAAAATCCGGGACCAAAAAACGGTGGATCATATTCATCAACATCGCAAGGTAAGGCAGTAGGTCCAATTTCAGGAACGCCGGAATAATTAATATAAAATCCGAATGTTGCATCTAAATCCCATAAAGTATAACCCCATTTGTGATGTGTGCCTTCAGGATTAAATCCGCGCCAAACAGCAGTATTATATACCAGCCAGTCTTTACAAACGGCCGAAGTATTTACACACATATAATCTACGAGACTGTAAATATCGAGCAGGTCGGTAACTTTATAATAATTGCTGTCTACAGTCATATCATGGTCCTGAGCTAAATCCAATAAATCGTCCCAAGCCGGTTTTGTTTCTGTGCCACCATATTCACTCCAGGTATTTCCCCAAGTCATTTGGTATTGTAAATCATACTTACCCTGATTGTAATAAAAATTGGTGAAATCATGATCATCAGTTTTTTCTCTGAAAGAATAAACGCCCCAATATTCACCATTTAAATAAACGATACAACGTTCAGATGTACGCACATCTAAATCAAGTCCGTCATTTTTCGCCAGCATCTGAATATAATCATCACGCAAATGTGCGCAGCCTTCATTTTCGCTATGATGTGCAGCGGGATAATTATCATCACCTGCAGCTCTGAAAATCATTCGTTGAAATTCATCACGCTCAGATGATGCAAAGAATTTTTCTTTTAATGCATTGCTGTAACCAAATTCATCACGGCTCACCCAGTCGATACTGCGCTGATCATTTGCCCAACTATCTTGTCCGTGCGAATTTAATTCACCGTATGAACGGGTTTTGCTATCTAAATCTTTACCAAAAACTTCTATTGAACCGATAGGCTCCAAATCCTGATTTCCGTTGGCTAATTCCAATAAAGTATCACCGGCAATTGATACAACAGGTAAAGTATGACTCACATTAATAAAATAGGTATAAAATTGAATTTTACCGGGCAGTATATCCGGAT
Source organism: Bacteroidota bacterium (assembly GCA_016706255.1). Lineage (NCBI taxonomy): Bacteria > Pseudomonadati > Bacteroidota > Bacteroidota bacterium. The sequence continues at coordinate 1,071,829 of JADJJZ010000029.1, forward strand.
TTGCTGAAAATACTCTTGCTTTTAAAACTGTAGTTGCACTAATTGTAATTGCCTCAGTATAAATTGGGTCATCTGTTTTAGGTTCAGTGCCATCTAAGGTATAATGAATGGTTCCGTCGGCGGTGGTTGAAGTAATTTCAACTGTTACATCTCCACCAAAAAATCCACCGGCAACACTCATATCTGGTCTGTCGGTGTAAGCTGTAAACATGGTAGCACCATTATTTGATAAACCCGGAGTTGGTGCAGTACAAACTTTCCATTCTGCATCACCATCTTCTACCCTTGCGCGACTATGCTGATTTAACGTAAATACCATGGTCAACGAATCAACTATATCTAAACCGGGATTCGTAATAATTATCTGGTCAGGATTGGTTTTAGTTTGGGTCAATTTAAAATTCGTGTGGTAATTGCCACCGTCAACAGTATCGCGACCGGAGCACCATACTTTCAAAAATCCATTGGCAGGAATTACCGAACCCGCCGGAAAAGTCCATTTGCCTAAAGCGTCATCATCATCACTTAAATGATATCCCACCAAATCAACATCCGCATTGTAGCCGTTATAAATTTCAAACCAGTCTTCATAATCACTGTGATTATCAACAAATTGTTTCCAGTTTGAAGCCGAATATTCATTAATGACCAACTGAGCCGGCATCTGCAAAATACCCATTACTAAAGCCGGAAAGAGGAGTAATACTTTACGCATCAGATTAATTTTTTGTAAATATAAAGTTAAGTTGGGGTAAAGTAAAATGTATTGCGCCTGCAACAAATGTTAAAATTATTACATTATACGGGCATGTAATTTCAGCCTGAGCAGCTGACGAATAAAAAGGGAGAAAAATAAGTGCAGATTAATTTCGCGAAATTACTCCTTCACAATAAACTTAAATCCAACACCGCGCACATTTTCAATTTCAACATTGCTGTCGTCAGAAAACATTTTGCGTAAACGCGACACAAAAACGTCGAGACTGCGGCCGATGTAATAATTATCTTCACCCCAAACCTGGTGCAAAATAGATTCTCTGCGCACTACCTGATTTCGGTTAATAGATAACATGCGTAGTAATTCTGCTTCACGAATGGTTAACGTATATTCGTTTGCTGCATTTTTTAATTTCAACTCTTTGAAATCAAAAATATAACTGGCAATATGATAAATATTTTTTTCTTCTGCTGTACTTTCTGAAAACACCTTACTGCGTTTTAAAAACACTTCTATTTTTAAAACAAGTTCATCAATGCTGAATGGTTTGGTAATATAATCATCACCACCCAATTTAAAACCCTGCAATTTATCTTCCAGCATTGCTTTGGCTGTAAGAAACAAAATAGGTACATTTTTATCTTTATCTCTGAATTTTTGAGCAAGTGCAAAACCATCAATTTTTGGTAGCATCACATCCAGAATACATAAATCAAATTTTTGTTTCTGAAATGTTTGCGCCGCTGTTAATCCATCTTCGCATAAAGTAATATCATATCCTTTTTTAGCGAGATTATCCTTTGTCACGAACCCGAGATTTACGTCGTCTTCTACGTAGAGTATTTTAGGTTTTTTACTATCCATGTGCAATTTATTGTGGAATTATAATTGTAAATATACTGCCTTTATTGAGTTGACTGTCTAACCGCAAACGCCAGTGATGTGCCTTTGCAATCATTTTAACATAGTTGAGCCCTAGTCCGTAGCCCTTTACATTGTGTATATTGCCTGTCGGCACCCGGAAAAATTTTTCAAAAATTTTACGATGGAACTCCTTCGGAATACCAATACCGTTATCGGCTATACTTATAAATAACCCAATATGGTCGCGACCGGTGGTAATGGTAATTTCAGGAATTTTATCATTGTATTTCAATGCATTATCGAGCAAGGTATTTAATACATTTTGCAGATGCACTTTGTCGGCATCAATTAAATCATTTTCAATTGCACCATCTAATACTAACAAACCACCTGCATCTTCCATTCTTACACCAAAAGAGGTAACTATTTCCTGCATCAATTCATTTAAATGAAACTTTTCTTTATTTAATACCAGGTCATCATTTTCCAACTTGGCCAGTTCTAATATTTTGCTCACCTGTCCGGTAAGTCGGGTGTTTTCATTTTTAATAATGCCGGCATAACTTTTTAACCGGTCGGGCTCATTTACTATTTCAGGTTCAATTAATACATCTGCTGCAATTCCGATTGTTGAAATTGGTGTTTTAAATTCATGTGCCAGATTATTAATAAAATTTTTCTGAAATTCACTCAGTCGTTTCTGACGAATAATTACATCCAGCGAATAGCCAAAAAACACCAATACAATCGTCAGTGCAATAATGGATGTTGCCCAAACAAATATCATCACCGAATTTACAATAGGTCGCTGCGGGAAATTAATTTTAAAATAATAAGTAGACTCCGTAAGTTTTGGTAAAGTTGTTGGATATACAATTGTTGTATTATCTACATTACTCGAAACACGTTCTTCAAAAACCATATCATCACGTGTCGATTCATAAACCTGATAAATAAAATCGACCTTGTGAAAAGGATTTGAAAATTCACTTTTAATATAATAATCGAGCTGATTTAAATCAATTTTTTCTTCAATATCCACTAAATAAGCATGCGGAGAAATACGCACTACAGGATGATTGGTAAGTTTCTGACCGTGATTACTTGTCTCAATTTTTGCAGCAATTTGTTCGAGGGTAACGGTAACTGCATTTTCAAAATTAGACTGGTTAATTAACAACCCTTTTCGAATCCAGAAAACCTGCGATAAAATGATGGTAACAATCGCAATTATGCCCAATGCAATAACCCACCTGATTGTTTTTACATTCATTGTTTACCCTGCCTGTTTTTGTAAAGATAAGCTACTGCCAATAAATTGTAGATGCTGACTTTCAGCGATTGGATGCAAGTTGCTCGCATGGTTGGATTAATCCGGTATTCATGGCATACACCAACAACTCCGATGTAGAATTGATATTGAGCTTTTTCATGATGTTTTTCCGATGTGTGGTAATAGTATGGAAGCTGCGGAAAAGTGTATCTGCTATCTGTCGCGTAGTGTAGCCGTTAGCAATTAAGCGAATAATTTCAATTTCCCGCTCCGATAAAACCGTTGGTTCACAATTCTCCGATTCCGGCATATTACCTTCCAGCAGGATGTTCACCACCTTATGACAATACATTTTTTCGCCGCGCATCAGAGCGTGAATGGCATCAATAATCTCTTTCTGGTCGCAGGTTTTGGTCAAATAGGCTTTGGCACCAATTTCCACAATTTTGCGAACGGTATCGGTATTACTGATATCGGTAATAATTAAAATTCGGGTGCCCGGACAAACAGTTTCAAGGGTGCTGATATCATCAACCCTGAAATCTTCGAGATTTAATGGGTCGATAATAACGATATCCGGATTCAGGAGGTTCAGATTGCTGAAAAGGTCCTCCTTATTCACCATAACCCCAACAATCTGCAGGTCGTTGTAGCGCTTAATAATAGACTGTAACCCCTCTATTATAAGGTATTGCGTCTCGGCTATAACAATCTTTATTGGCTGCACCTGTCGTTGTTTAGATTAATTCTAAACATAAAGATACAACTTTTGTTCAAAATAATTCCATTTGTAATTCATCATCGGTTAACCCGTACGTCTGCTCCGAATTAAATTCTTGCTCAAAAATTTGGCGGTTCCAATTGTGCATCGTCACGGGTCAATATTGATTGACCCAAACGTGAGCGCTGAATTAAATTTTTGTCCAAAATTCCAAGGCTCGAATGAAATTCTAACTCAAAATTGGCTGTTGCCTCATTCCGGCTGTTCCAATTTTACATCCTCACGGGTCAATATTGATTGACCCCAACGTGAGCTCCGATTGAGATTTTTGCTCAAAATCGGCTGTTCCAAACATTGGCATTCCCAAGCACATTAGCACATCAGCCTTCACAAACTTCCCATCCACCTTCACTCCACCATTAACCGCAGAAACCATATAAACACCAATAGGTAATTTACTGATATCAGCATTTAACTGGTTGCCGGTTAGGGTTGTTGGAACGTTGATGATTTTTCCGGTAACATCGTAAAATGTTATAACCAAATTATTTGTCCCGATAGCTGAAAGGTCCATGGTTATTGCATTTGAAGCCGGGTTCGGATAAATGGAAATGTTGCCTTTATTTAAATCGTAAACAGAAGTAACCGTCATTGCGCTGCAATCAGCAATTGCGTCATTTACCTCATAGGTATTACATTGATCGCACAAAATACTTTTTAAGAAGCAGGCAATATTATCAGAAGTATATTCAGCAGGGTAAGCTTCATGTCCGGCAAATAAATTTTTATGCATCACATTACAAATACCCTCATTATTTAATTTTTCCTGCATGGCAACGGCACCGTAAACCATTTCATAACCTTCGCAAAATTTTATCGGACCCGAAGTTGGTGGAATTACATCATCAGAAACACCATAAAAAGTAATCATCGGAACTATTTCATCTTTACCCATATAAAGGGTGTCATAAATGCCGCCCCACATACTAATCATACCTTTCACCGTAAAATCAGTTGTATAATTATTGGTTGAAGTATTCAGCGTTCCAAATAAATCCAAATGTGTTGGATGGTCGGCAACCCATTCATCTTCCGACATAAATATGCCGTTCATCATAGCATAAACGCCTGCACTTTCACCACCGGCAAATATCATGGAAGTATCAATTCCGTATTCAGCTGCATTTACAACAAGATATCTGAAACAAGCCTGCACATCCTGCATGGCGCGATATACGGCTTCTGCAAGCGACGCAGGGTCACCGGCACAATCTTCAGGCGAACCGGCCCAGCCCTTTCGGTAGTTCATAGCAACCACCACATAGCCACTTTTAGCTAAATCGAGCATGTGATAAGCAAACGCTTCCTTTTCGCCACCCCAAAATCCACCGCCATGTGCAAACACAATAACAGGGCGCTTTTCGAGCGGGTCAACGGACATATCCGGGTAAGAAATATCGAACGAATTCAGTATTGGCTGCGGATAATCATTATACCAGTTATCGGCAAATCCGTACGGTTTGTCGACAATTGTGACAATATCACTCTCATCAAAATAATCATTTTGAGTGAATCTTCCGTCAATACAATACTGCGCGTTCAGGGTAATAAGGTGTGTGAAGGCGATGAGGAGGATCGAAACCTTCTTCATAATGCTGTTGGGTTGAATGGTTAATAATGCTGTGTGTGCATATTAATCATAAAGAACGAAATGCTAAGATAAGCACTGAAAGTGAATATTTTATGGCAGAAAATCAGGAAAAATGACACGACAAAAACATCGTTCAGGTCATTTTAGCCCCTTGTAAAACTTATTAACACGCTTTACAAATAATTTGTTCTCTTCAATAAAAGAAAAGTGCCCCGAATGCTCAAAAACAAACAATTGTGCGTTGGTGAAACATTGTTTCAGTCGGTTGTCGGCCGTTTCGGGACTAATATCGCAAACTCCACGAATAATCAGCACCGGTGTGGGGTTATCTTTTATTTGAGCATACAAATCATACTTTTTCATATCAGCCGCAAAGCCGTATAGCGAGAGGCTTGCAACCAAATAATCGTTAGGCAGTTTCGGGTCCAATAAGGCCAGTTTATTGGTATCGCAAAACAATTGTTTAAACGACAGCATCATAAGCTGATTAATTACTGCCATATCACCCTTCTTAAATCCCTCCGAAAGCATGAGGTCAGCACGTTTTGCGCTGTCGGCGGGTGAAATTTTATTTTGAACAATAATGGTCGATTCTCCCGCGAGCTCATTATTCAGGGGCGTAGGGTTCGCATAAACAATCGACCGCACATGGTCAGGGTATTGTTGCAGGTAGGTAGTTACCGGCAATGCACCCCAGGAGTGACAAATAATATCGAGTTTTTCGATGTTGAAAAGTACACGAATTGCTTCAATATCGGCAGCAAACGTATTAAAATTCATGTTCGCCCGAACGCTTAATTGTGACTTGCCCGAAGAACGCTGGTCATAAAAAATTAATTTGTGGTTTTTTGCGAGGGGTAATAAATGTGGCAAAAAATATTCGTGGTTGAGTCCGGGCCCGCCATGAACAATCAAAATCGGGTCGCCCTCCCCTATTATTTTAATGTAAAGTTGTGTGCCGTTAACAGTATATAAACCCGTTGTATCCTGCGCGTTGGCAACAGTTAAAGACATTCCGAAAACAATGAGGAGGAAAGCGTAAAATCTTTTCATAAATATAATTCATTGTAAAGTTAAACGTTTTGTGGTATTGTTATTTTGGGGGGAAAGGTTCCATCCTGCTATAGGCGCAGCTATTCAATTTCAATGAACCGTTTCACAGCGTTTTACTTTTCTCCCTCTCTATTATGTTTATCGTTTAATTTTACCGCACAAACGCCAACCCATGTTGAGTAATAACGATATATTAAAAAAATTACGAGTAGCGCTTTCACTGCGCAACGATGATATCATTCACATTTTGTCATTAGTAGATTTCGAAATAACCAAAGGCGCCCTAGGCGATTTATTTCGCAACGAAGACCACCCCAACTACAAAGTTGCCGGCGATCAGATTTTGCGTAATTTTTTAAATGGGTTGATTATTTATAAGCGGGGCAAAAAGAAGACTCGCCTGAAGTCACCGAATAATTAAGCAGCAAAATAAGTGAAATAAAAAAACCGATAAGCAACAAATAAATGTTGCCTATTGATTTTGAAATTTCGGGAATTAACATTAGAAAAAAATAGTGTTTTATAAGTATGAGGAAAAGCAGCACTGGAACTCATCTCAAAAATAGGTTTGTGTTAGTATTTTCAAGTATTCGCTCTTTAGCCGAGGCGCTTGAAGCAGCCCATACTGGAGGAAGTACGGGCAATTCAAGCAACGAAGGATAAAGAGCGAAGACGCAGAAAAGACGCCAAAGGTATTTTTGAGATGAGTTCTAAATAAGCAAGAAATATGTTGGCAGCACCAAGAAATATTTTTTTGGTTTTTAATGGTTTAGGCAGTAAATTCTATAACACGTTGAGTTATCAAATCTTTGTATTCAATTTGACGTTCTTCTGTTAAAAATGATATGTCGATAAGCTGGATAGCTTCCGGCAACCATTTCACCACCCTTTTATACACAGCATTTATTTGTATTTCATTTAGTTTTAAAACCTTTGCGAAACGATCGAAATATTCTTTTTTAAAATTCATTTTTTTTCCACCAAGCATCAAGGCAATATCTTCTTTATCTTGCGGCAGTATTAATTTCACATTCAATAAATCATATGCAGGTGATAAAGTCCATTGCTTATCAGAAAGCCACATCGAAAAGTTTTTAAGATGCATATCGGTATTGCCAATGATGTAGTTAAAGATAGTCAATTCAAAAAATCTCAATTTATCTAACAAGGTATTGGCGGACAATTCACCTATGGTTTTTCCAAGAGTTTCCATGGTGCCCTTGTATTTGTCTTCCAACTCAAGAATTTGCAGGAAGTCAATCATATGATTTTTTGTACCGTCAGGGTTCCGGTCAATTCGTTTGGTGATATAGCACAATTCACCGGAGGCTAATCGAATCATATTAACCGGAACAATATCTATTTTAAATAATGCAGCTAACTTCATAGAAATATGTTCGTTCTCAGGCATCTGTGGGTAAAGTGAATTTTGAGGTTTCAAAATATAATTACCTTCCAATGCATCCATAATGGTTAAGCGACTCTTATGTCCATTTTCCAATTCCTTGTTAAGCCATCCTAATGATATTTTAGGCTGAACACCTGGAACTGTTATGGATAACTCAACGGCATGTTTTGCCAATTTTTCCATTTCAGATAATTGATATGGTAAAACCGGAGCATATTCGGTTCCATAAAATGCCTTATTACACTTCGTGTGATAATCACCTTTATGCATCGCATCCAACTCCTGATAACAGTATAAACATTTACGCATTTGCCGGCTCATTAATAGGGTGAATACTTACTGCTCCTATTGTATTTTGACAGCAAGCAAGCAGAAGCCCCATGCGATCGTTTTTATTAATTTTCCAGCCTTCTACTGCAATATTTAGCAGCCAGCCCTCAGGAATAAGTCCATCAAAAAATGGGAATAATCTTTTACTGCTATAGGGCTGTGTAGAAACCGGCATTTGAAAAGAGATGAATTGATTCGGGTATTTTATAATATAATTTTCATTATACACAAATAGGTATTCTCCATTATCATTCTCGGTTAAAACACCGGCTGGTTCATTATTGTATTTAACTAATCCTTGGCGCATCTTTCTCATTTGTTGGAACTAATACATGACCAAACAAGCTCAAAACACGATTAACTTTTGCTAAACTCAGGTTTTCTTTGCCTTGTTCAATTTTTCTAATTACCGTAAGTGCAACTCCGGCTTTCGCAGCAAATTCTTCCTGAGTTATTCCCAATTGCTTTCGTTTGGTTCTTACAAATTCAGATATTCGAGTCATTTTATATGCATTTACATACAAAAATAATAATAATATATTGAATTATATGCTTTTAGATATAAAAAAGACAATTTTCTAATTTTATATGCTTTTACATATAAATTTTGAAACCCAATTAGTGTTTAAAACCGTTAATGCAACTTGAATTGCTGGTAAATTGCATTTGGGCTAGATTTTTTTGCAACAGGGGTTCAAAATAACCAAAGGCGCCTTAGGCGATTTATTTCGCAACGAAGACCACCCCAACTACAAAGTTGCCGGCGATCAGATTTTGCGTAATTTTTAAATGGGTTGATTATTTATAACCGGGGGAAGAAAGAGGATGGGAATAAGATTGAAGAGGATTGAAGAGGATTGAACAAGATTGAACAAGATTGAACAAAATTGAACAAAATTAAATCTAGATAATTAGAAGGAATTGCAAATTTTTCTTGAAAAAATTATCTATTAAGCAAGCAAATAAAAAGGATATAGAAATAACCAAAGCACTTTGTAATAACATTCTTGAAATCAACAATAACTAATCAGCGGATTGTAAAAAACCGATAAGTAATAGGTATTTACTACTTATCGATTTTAAAATTTCGGAAAATTGGCTTTAGAAAAAGAATTGTTCGCTGATAATTTTACCATCGCGCACTTCGTACAAACAAACTTCATCCATCACCATTCTGCCTGCACCTTTAAAAGTGGCATCCAGTTGCATTGAAATAGAGAAGTATTTACCACCCACCACAGGGTCAGAAATAGCCCCGCCATGTCGCGCTTCAATAGAAGCAGCAAAAGCCTTCCCTTTTTCCAGCACAGCAATTTTACCATGTGCCGATTTAGCCGGCGAATGTTCCGGTTCAATACTTTTTACATCATCTGCGAACAATTCCTGTTCCGCTTCTAACATTTGACCATTGCGGCAAAGCGCCACCAACCGATCAGCAATTTGTTGAGTTGTCATATTTTTATGTTTGGTGATATGACGATTGAGGGGGTGGGGATTGGACAGATCGAAAAAAATTGTTTCGGTAGTAGTTAAAAGTAGAGATAATGTAATTTTGGTGAATGGAGCAGCAGGAGCAACAATTTGAGACAAAAGGCATTAGTTATTTCGACAGAATAAAAATGGGTTTATTATTTACAATTGTGATATGCTTAATCATATTATTTTTGGTAATGAGGTCTAGCCACTATTACTTCCCAGATCATTTTTATTTTATATGGATATGAAACTGCACCTGAAAAGATAGAGGAGATTTTAAATCACAGTTTGACTGATGAAAATCTTAAAGACAATGAACATCATTATGTTAGAGATTACATTTTAAGTGCCTGAAGAACTCGTCTAGTTTTTTAGTAGGCTGCAAGTCCATTTCAGGGAGTCAAAAAAGTGTGAAAAATAGTTTGTCAGATATCCTAAAATGACAATTTGTTTTTAGAATGAAATTTATGTTAATTAATTCCGTTTTTACCTTATGGTATTTTTTGAAATATAATTCATCCCAAACTTTAATTCAAAATGAAACAAATTTAATATTAACTTTTGTCAAATTTATTTATTAGAGTGTTAGCCAAGAAATTATTTGCTTTAATGACAACAAAGCCTTGTCATTTTGATTCAATATACGAAAATGATGGGTATATTAAAAAACCTGTTTTAATGGCATATTTTAAGACACAATAGATAAAGAAACAAGTATCAATGCAAGCTCGCTTTTAAAAATAACCAAAGCAATCCTAAAGAATTCAGTAGGTCTACCAAATTCATTATTGATGGCTCAAAAGCAACTTAAGGAGGTTGAAAGGTATGCCTTAGAACTACCTCAATAACAATATAATGGAATTTTACTAAATACATTTATAGATGGAATGGATACGCCTCTGTTTTTGAGTATTTTAATAGTTGTAGTTATTTCAAAAATCGTAATTCGGACCAATTTCTATGCAAAGTAATAATAAATTTTAATGGAAGTTATCATTATAGTTTTGGGTTAGTAGAACAAAATGAACTTGTTGTTTTTCACTAAGGAGTTATCATGAACGAAAAAGATTTATAATAAAAACAAAATCAATTGCAACTCTTATATAACATAAAATTCTATGAATTTAATAGCAAACACAAAGGCATTCAGTTTTTACTATTCCATTGGAAATCAATTTTAACCACAACTTTAAAATGTATTTTCACGATGGCGTGATTTGGTAGATCAACAGAAAAGCTGGAAATAGCCCATTTCTTTTCGGAGGAAGAAATTTGGATAAAAAGCCATTTGCTTTATGGTAGTAAACTCGGTTATGCTACTTTGAACAACAACTATAAAGTTACTGATTCTTGGGACACAATCTCCAAACGACGAAAGTTTAATAAAAGTTTATCATTCCTATAGATACTGAAGAAGCAAGGGACTCAGGGTTGCTTCGATTTGTCTATCAGTAAAATAAAAAGAAGCGGATTGGAAAAAGTTTGAAAATACTTGGTTTCCGCTGCCGTTCTTTCAACTCAATGGTAAGCGGTCTGATTTTGGACCAATCAATTGGTGCCGATTCAAACTTATACCAAATGTAAAAGAGGGAAATATCAAGAAATACAATCTTCTATTAGCTTTTGATACAAGAACTGTGTTTA